>CALHAP010000195.1 GCA_937931795.1 uncultured Paracoccaceae bacterium | reverse complement strand
ATCTACGGCCCCGGTCGCGGACCGTTCGCCAAGGTGCGGGCAGGCACGGCGCGGCGGATCATCAAGCGGGGACAAGTTTTTTCGCGCACCCATGTCGAGGACATCGCACGGGTGCTCGCGGCCTCCATCGCGCGCCCCAACCCCGGCGGCATCTACAACGTCTGCGACGACGACCCCGCCCCGCCCGAGGATGTGATCGCCTATGCCGCTAAATTGCTGGGATTGCCGGTGCCCGCGCCTGAGGATTTCGAGACCGCCGAGATGACACCGATGGCGCGCAGCTTCTATGCCGAGAGCAAAAAGGTGCGCAACGGTCGGATCAAGGACGAGCTGGGCGTGACGCTGAAATACCCCAACTACCGCGCAGGACTGGACGCGCTACTGGCGCGAGAGCTCGGCGCGTGACGGTCGCACCACGCCTCGGGGCCGCGGCTGTCGTGATCCACGACGGCGCCGTCCTGCTGGTCAAACGCGGCAAGGCCCCGAGCAAAGGCAAATGGAGCTTCCCCGGCGGCGGTGTCGAGCCGGGCGAAACGGGGCTCGCGGCGGCCCTGCGCGAATTGACCGAAGAAACAGGCGTGGCCGCGACAGACCCGCAGTATCTGACAAACACCGATGCGATTGGATACGATACCGACGGAAATCTGACGCACCATTACCTGATTGCTTGCGTCTTATGTCGCTACGCCAGTGGCACGCCGGCCCCCGCAGATGACGCAGACGACGCGCGTTGGGTGCCGCTGGATCAGGTCAGTGCGCTGGATATCACCGACCGGGTGTTGCCCGTGCTCCGCCTTGGCTTGGACGCGTCCGAGACCGTACCATCAGACGTCGCATCTTTGCGCTGATCAGGGCGAAGGCCACCATAAGCAACACCGCGATGCCGAGGGTGATGGCGTATAAAACGGCACGTTCCATCAGGCTCAGATCATTGAGAAAGGCATAGGGCAAACCGGATGTGACGCGCCCAAATGGCACATCCCCAAACGGGCGCACTGCCGCCTCAATCCACAGCACATAGAGCGCAAGCACGCCGATCAGCAGCGGAAACCCACGCTTGGGTCCGCGAAACGCGCGATGGACGAACACAGCATCTATGATCTGCAGGCACGGGCCCACGACGCTCAGGTAGATCAGGTCGACATAGGGACCAATGTCGCGGCCAAGCTGCATTAAATTGGGGTCGCGCGCGGCGCTGCGCCAAAACAGAAAAAGGACCAGAACATTGACCACAGCGGCCATCGAGATCACTGCATCCCACCGACGGGCGCTGCGGCGTTCCATGATCGCGATGAGCCTGCTGACGCTGAAGAACGAGAAAAACAACGCCCAAACCGCCAGATAGCGAAACGGCCCGCCAAAGGGCGCATAGTCCGAAAACAATGCGATGCGGATGCAAAACCCTGCGGTCAGCAAAAAGGTGATCCAGCGAAAGAGCAGCGTGGCGGACATAAACGGCCTATCCCTCAAAATCTATCGTCACCAGTCTAGCAACACCATGGTGGGCGAACCCATGCGCGATATGGCCCGGAGATGGCGCTTTGGCGACACTTGCCCAAGGGGCAGATCACCGGGTTGTCAGCGCCACGCGATGCGCCCATATCTGCCGCACCTTCCCCGCATTGCAAGATGAGACCCAGATGACCCTTCGCCAGCAGACAGCCGAGATCCTCGAAGGCCCGCGCATGACCGGGTTTATCATGGCCATCATTATCTTCAACGCGATCATCCTCGGGCTGGAGACATCAAAACCGCTGATGGCTGCCGCAGGCCCGCTGATCCTCGCGCTCGATAAAATCTGCCTCGCGATCTTCACGGTCGAAATCGTAGCCAAGCTGTACGCCTTTGGTCCACGCTTTTTCCGCAATGGTTGGAACGTGTTTGACCTGCTGATCGTAGGAATTTCGCTGATGCCATCAGCGGGCGGCCTATCGGTGCTGCGCGCCCTGCGGATTCTGCGAGTGTTGCGCATCATCTCGGTCGCCCCCAGCCTGCGCCGCGTCGTCGAAGGGTTTATCACCGCCCTGCCCGGCATGGGGTCGGTGTTTTTGCTGATGGGGCTGATTTTCTACATCGGGGCGGTGATGGCGACCAAGCTGTTCGGGGGCGCGTTCCCGCAATGGTTCGGCACCTTGGGCGGCTCGGCCTATTCGCTGTTCCAGATCATGACGCTAGAAAGCTGGTCGATGGGGATCGTGCGCCCGGTGATGGAGCAATTCCAATACGCATGGGCGTTTTTCGTCCCCTTCATCATGGTCACGACATTTGCGGTGGTGAACCTGCTGGTGGGTCTGATCGTCAACTCGATGCAAGACGCCCATGCCGAGGAAAGCAACGCGGCCACGGATGTCTATCGGGGCGAAATGCTGGCCAGATTGGAGCGGATTGAGACCGCTTTGGCAGAAAAGCACACTAATTTAGGAAAAAACGACCCCTAATTCCGCGCAACCTGCGATCCTGAAATTCTTTATCCTGCGCGGGACTTAACGCAAATTCGTGATTTATCGACCATCGACCCGTGCGGTGTATCTCTAATTTTTCCCATGTGACACCATCGCGCACCCTGAAAAGACAAGAGCCGTAGTCAATAACAGGGAAAGAAAAACAATGGATAAGAATATTGCAGAAGCTATCGGCACCTTCGTTTTGGTGTTCTTTGGCGTGGGATCGGCCGTGCTCGCGGGCGGCGGCATCGGCATTGCGGACAGCATTTCGATCACCGGTATCAGCCTCGCGTTCGGTATCTCCGTCATCGCGATGGCCTACTCAATCGGTCAGGTTTCTGGCGCGCATCTTAACCCCGCCGTGTCGCTGGGTGCGCTGATGGCGGGCCGCATCACGGTGCCGACATTCATCGGTTACGCCGTCTCGCAAACCATCGGTGCCATTGTGGCCGCCGCCGCCGTCTACACCATCGCGACCAACAGCGCGGGCGGGTATGACATCGCGACCAACGGTCTGGGCCAAAACGGCTGGGGCGCTGGGTATGGCGGCGAGTTCAACGTCGTCGGTGCGTTTCTCTTTGAAGTTATCGCCACCGCGATCTTCCTCGTGGTGATCCTCGGCGTGACCGAAGAGCGCACAGGCACACCAATGTTCGCGGGCCTCGTGATCGGCCTCACACTGACGATGATCCACCTCGTGGGCATCACCGTCACAGGCACATCCGTGAACCCTGCGCGGTCCATCGGGCCAGCATTGTTCGCAGGCACAACGGCGCTGGGTCAGTTGTGGTTGTTCATCGTCGCCCCACTGGTAGGCGCGGCCATCGGCGGTCTGCTGCACAAAGCCAAGATCACCTCGCCACGTGTCGAAGAAGTGGCGTCCGGTCCAAAGGCCTAAAGCTACTGCTGCGCCCGTTGATCGGGCGCGGCACTCTCGCGGTGGATCAGGCGCGTTTGCCAACCACCGCAACACCCATCACCTCCAGCACTTTCGCTTCGATATCCTCAGAGTTCAGCCCTGCCATCGCATACATATCGCGCGGGCTGGATTGGTCGATGAAGGTATCGGGCAGCACCATCGAGCGGAATTTCAACCCGTTGTCGAACACGCCCTCATCGGCGAGCAATTGGCCAACATGGCTGCCAAATCCGCCTACAGCCCCCTCTTCGATCGTGATCAGCGCGTCGTGATTGGCGGCGAGGTCTAGGATCATATCGCGGTCCAGCGGTTTGGCAAAACGCGCGTCGGCGACGGTGGGTGTGATCCCCTTGGCGGAGAGGTTTTCGCAGGCTTCCATCACCTCTTGCAGGCGGGTGCCGAACGACAGGATCGCGACCTGCTTGCCCTCTTGGATCATGCGGCCTTTGCCGATTTCCAGCGGTTCGGCGGTCTCGGGCATCTCGACGCCCACGCCCTCGCCACGCGGAAAACGAAACGCAATCGGCCCCTCGTCATGCGCTGCGGCGGTGGCGACCATGCGCACCAACTCGGCCTCGTCGGCTGCGGCCATGACGACCATTCCGGGCAGGTTGGTCATGAACCCGATGTCGTAGGATCCCGCGTGCGTGCAACCGTCGGCCCCCACCAAACCCGCGCGGTCGATGGCAAAGCGTACGGGCAGGCGTTGGATCGCCACATCATGCACAACTTGGTCGTAGCCGCGTTGCAGGAACGTCGAGTAGATCGCGCAAAACGGACGCATGCCACCCGCTGCCATGCCTGCCGCAAAGGTCACCGCGTGTTGTTCCGCGATACCGACGTCGAAGCAGCGCGAAGCGTAGCGCTCCATAAACTTGCCCAGCCCTGTGCCATCGGGCATCGCTGCCGTGACGGCACAGATGCGGCTGTCGGCTTCGGCGTGTTTTAGCAGCGCGCTGGAAAACACGGAGGTATAGCTCGGCGCGTTGGATTTCGCTTTGGCCTGTTTGCCAGACGCCACCTCGAACTTGGCCATCGCGTGGCCTTTGTCGGGGGCGGCCTCCGCGGGGGCGTAGCCTTTGCCCTTTTTGGTGATCGCGTGGATCAGGATCGGCCCGGTGGCGCGGGATTTGACGGTGCGCAAGACGCTGAGCAATTGTTCCATGTCGTGCCCGTCGATGGGGCCGAGGTAGGAGAACCCCAACTCTTCGAATAGGGTACCGCCGACGGTCATGTGTTTGACCATATCCTTGGCGCGTTTGGCCCCTTCGCGGAAGGGCTCGGGCAGCAGCGACACGGCACCCTTGGCGGCGGATTTGAGTTCTTGGAACGGATCGCCCGCGTAGAGGCGCGACAGGTAGGACGACATCGCCCCCACCGGCGGGGCGATGGACATCTCGTTGTCGTTGAGGATCACGATCAGGCGTTTTTTCAGATGGCCCGCGTTGTTGAGCGCCTCGTAAGCCATGCCGCCGCTAATCGCGCCGTCACCGATGATTGCGATGGCATCACCGACGCCTTCCTCGGTCACGCCGCCCAGATCACGTGCGACGGCAAAGCCTAGGGCCGCTGAAATTGACGTGCTCGAATGCGCCGCACCAAAAGGGTCATAAGGGCTCTCGGATCTCTTGGTGAACCCCGACAAGCCGTCCTTTTGGCGGATCGTGTTCATCTGCGCGCGGCGGCCTGTCAGGATCTTGTGCGGATAGCACTGGTGCGACACGTCCCAGATGATCTTGTCCTTGGGGGTGTCGAACACTGCATGTAGGGCCACAGTCATCTCGACCACGCCAAGGCCTGCGCCAA
>CALHAP010000194.1 GCA_937931795.1 uncultured Paracoccaceae bacterium | reverse complement strand
TGCATGAGTGTCATAAAATTGCGCAATATCGAAATATTATTGCGCATCGGGTCTCGTTTGGGTATGAATACATCAGCCACGCGAGGGAACGCATGCCGGGACAAAAATTAGACGAGATCGACCGAATGATACTGGCCGAATTACAGGCTGATGGTCGCATGACAAATGTAGAACTGGCCAAACGTGTGGGCATTTCGGCCCCGCCCTGTTTGCGCAGGGTTCGAACACTGGAAGAACAGGGGTATATTCGCGGCTATCACGCCGATGTTGACCCCCGCGAGCTGGGCTTTGAGGTGCAGGTCTTTGCGATGGTCGGGCTGGTCAGTCAGGCCGAATCTGATCTTAGCGCGTTTGAAAGCCTGTGCGATGATTGGCCGCTTGTGCGCGAATGCCACATGCTCAACGGCGAGGTTGATTTTGTGCTCAAATGTGTGGCGCCTGATCTGCGGGCGTTCCAGACGTTTTTGACAGAACACCTGACATCCGCGCCCAACGTGGCCAGTGTGAAAACATCATTGGTCATTCGGGGTGCCAAGGATGAACCGGGCGTGCCGTTTGATGTGCTTGAGGCGCGTTTGGCGTTGGATGCCTAACGCTCAGCAGTTCTTTATTTGAATAGCTGCACGGTTTCGAACGGACAGGTTACGATAGGTTCGTTACGCATTGGGGCATGTTGTTTGCCTTGCCCGACGATCAAATCCTATACACAGCCCTCGTCGCGAGAGATGTAGCCTACGAGGGGAAGGCCTTTGTGGGCGTGACATCGACAGGTGTATTTTGTCGCATGACCTGTCCCGCGCGCAAGCCAAAGCCTGAAAATTGCAGGTTCTTCGCTGATGTGCAGGCCTGTCTTGCTGCGGGGTTCCGGGCCTGCAAACGGTGTCACCCATTGGGGACGGCTGCGGATGCTGACCCGATGATTGCAGCCCTACTGGATGCAATAGCGGCTGATCCCGCGCGGCGTTGGCGCGAAAGCGATGTCGTTGCATTGGGCTATGATCTCGGCAGCGTTCGGCGATCCTTCAAGCGGCAGTTCGGCGTAACCTTTCTAGAGATGGCGCGGATGGAACGCTTACGTCTGGCTGCGGGTGCGCTCGCTGGTGGGGTTTCTGTGATGGAAGCTCAGCTTGAGGCAGGTTTCGATGGTCCCAGTGCGTTTCGAGCCGCCTTTGCACGTCATCTTGGGGTGCGGCCATCTGATCTGGCACGGGAGGGTCAACTGCGGGCGGATTGGATCGACACGCCGCTCGGGGCGATGGTGGCTGTGGCGGACAAGCGTGGCCTCTATTTGTTGGAGTTCGCGGATCGGCCTGCGCTGGCGCGTGAACTGCGGGCCCTATGGGCTGATTGCAAAGGTAACCTAGGGTTTGGCCGATATCCCGCGACAGATCAGATAGAAGCCGAGCTTACGCGCTATTTTTCAGGGCAATCAGCACGATTTGATGTGCAGACTATTGGCGGTGGATCGCCCTTTTCCCAGGCGGTCTGGCGCGCATTGCAGGCTATCCCTGCGGGCGAAACCCGCAGCTATTCAGCGCTGGCTGAGACCATCGGCAGGCCAGATGCCGTCCGGGCCGTAGCGCGCGCGAATGGAGCCAATAGGCTGGCGATTGTTGTACCCTGTCATAGAGTCCTTGGCATGGACGGGTCGCTCACTGGCTATGGCGGCGGGTTGTGGCGCAAACAAAAACTAATCGAAATAGAAGCACAATTCGTTCAGGAGAAACGCAATGAACAAAGTTGAAAAAGCGAACACACTGCGGGGATTGCACGTCAAAGGGCGGCCATTGGTGTTGTTCAATATCTGGGATGCGGGCAGCGCGCGGGCCGTGGCAGAGGCGGGCGCAGCCGCGCTCGCGACGGGAAGCTGGTCTGTTGCGGCAGCGCAGGGGTTTGCGGATGGCGAACAAATGCCCCTTGACGTTTTGTGTGATGTCGCGACCCGGATTGTGGCCGCAGTTGACCTGCCCGTGAGCATCGACTTTGAAGGCGGCTACGCTGAAGATCCCGCGCAACTGACGACGAATGGCGCGCTGCTGGCAGCCACGGGGGGTGTTGGCTGTAATTTTGAGGACCAGATTGTTGGTGGAGACAGGCTCTATCCGCGTGATGTGCAAGCGTTGCGTATCGCCGGGCTGCGCACAGGTGTGGGCCATGATGTTGTGATCAACGCGCGCACGGATATCTTTTTGAAACAACCTGATGCACCGCAGCATAGTGCTTTGATGGAAGAGGCGATTGCGCGGGCCGGGGTCTATGCCGACGCAGGGGCTGATTGCTTCTTTGCGCCGGGGCTGACGGATTTGGGGCTGATTGCGGCGTTGTGCGACGCGGTGCCAATTCCAGTTAACGTGATGCACGCGGGGCCTGTGGAACAGCTACGGCGCTTGGCCGATGCAGGGGTGTCCCGCATCAGCCATGGGCCGTTTCCGTATCGTGCTGCAATGTCTCAACTCACGCAGGCGGCGGCAGATCGCTTGCTGTAGTTGCGCTTAGGCGGCGTTGAACAGATCGAGATCACGCAGGTTGAGGCGCGGCAGCAAACCTGTGCCGAAATCTTCTAGATCGCGTTTGTGCGGGAAGCACGACATGAACAAATCATAGATTTCACCGCGCAGACCCAGCAGATGGCCCGGACCGGGGTGCATGCTTTCGACCTCGACGCCGTTTGCGAGCAGGAGGTGGTGATGTTCAAATCCGAGGTGGAACGATTGCACCGTGGTTTGCGGCTGTAGCTCGACAATATTCACGTCATCAATAAAGTCGCGCACCTGAATAAGGGCCGCATCTGATCCTGTCAGCGTGCGCACGCCTTTGGCGCGGTGGCTCATGCGGGCGCGGGGGCCGAGCACGAGGTCAGGCATAGGACGTGCGATGCCCAAACTGTCGGCTGCAATGCGTGTGAGGGTGCCCATGCCGGGGGTCTGACCCTTGGCTGCACTCGACACGATGGTTGATCCGCGCCACGCGAGGGGTTGAAACCCTGCATCGACGGTTTTGATCATATCGCCGGGATAGAGGTCTTCGACCGCCATTGGGCCATGTTGCGTCGTGAACAAAGTGCCCCGCGCGAAGGCCGCAAAACAATCTTCAAAGGCAGGTTTGGCTGGAATGATCCGTGTCAGATCTTCGAACCCGTCGGAATGGGTAGGCGAACGGTGGACGATCTCGACTTTGCGCATGAGAGGCGTCACGCGGCGAGATCGTCCATCCGGACGAGCCTGGCGGTCTGAGGACACCGCACTTGGAAACTGAGGAACCGTCACGCCTGATGCAGGCTTGGGGCTATCATAGGCCATATTTGTCACCCTTTGACACTTAGGTAACAACGTCCGCCGGCCCCACCGACAACATCTGAAGTACTCGTTACATTGCCCTCTACATGCGTGATTGCGGGGCGCATGTCAAAATTTCCGGCGGATTTCCGCCTGCGTTGCACCAATGCATATACACAAGCATAGATTGTTCTGCGTCAGGCCTATGATCCCGCCACATTGTGATTCTGCGTCCGCAACAATTTTGTGATTTGACAAAATTTATAAGAAAAAGGCCGCTCATGGGAGGGTAACCATGAGCGGCCATCTGGGTGGACGCGGGGAAGATCAGATGCGGTGAGGGCAGTGCATCCGAGCAGATGTTTGGCCGATATCATTCCTTATCCGTCGCGAACCCGCTCGAAGGGAGCGTTGGTTTGGACTTGGCTTCCACTCTGAGGAGAGAGTGAGCAGGTCGCGTCGGGGGGATATGATGTTTTGCCTCCATCCTGTGTCCTCCTTCAATGTGCCCAAATAAGACGGCATGAATATGAAATGACGTGATTAAAACACGCAGCCCGCATAGATTTGTCGCCGCTGCCGCATTTGCCCGGAATTGTCTTATTAATAAGGCGTTAATGCTCGCGCATCGGCGGATTGTTGCATGGATCGCGGGTAATCGGCCTTAGATCTGCCACATTACAGCCTGATTGCGCCGATGAGCCTGCCATAATCGGGCTGCTTTTCATGTGTGCTGCGCCGATAGCTGAAGAATCGCGCAGGGTCTGAATAGGTGCAATGCCCGGTCCATGTGACATGACCTGCACCCGCAGCCCGCAGCTTGTGCAACCCGAACCCGGCCAGATCAAAATGCACGCGGTCGCCGTCCCCGCCCGCAAAGAACCGCGCGTGTTCGGGATCATCCAGAAGGAAGGCGTCGAGAAATTCAGGCCCGACTTCATAGGCGCGCTGAGAGATGCAGGGACCGATCGCAGCCTTGATCTGAGCACGCTCCGCGCCAATCGCGCACATCGCATCAATTGTGTTTTCCAAAATCCCTGCCAGTGCCCCTTTCCAACCCGCATGGGCTGCTCCGATGACGCCGTTGGTCTGATCGGCGAAGAGGACAGGCATGCAGTCGGCGGTCAAAATGGACAGCGCTATCCCGGGCACAGTCGTCACCATCGCGTCGGCTTTGGGCCGGGCGTCAGTGGTTTGTGTGAGTGTGACGACATCTGCGGAATGAATTTGGTGAACCCCAGAGAGCGCTGTGGTCGGCACATCCAGCGCCCCAGCGACGCGCGCACGGTTGGCCGTCACGGCCGCCGCATCGTCATTCGAACCAAACCCGCAGTTCAGCCCCTGATACAGCCCGTCAGACACGCCGCCGCGCCGACCGAAAAAACCATGCCGAGTGCCTGCAAGCGGGTCGGCGGCAATTATGTCGAGGCTCATGGGGTGCATCCTGCTGGTGGGGCGTGGCCCTCGGGGTAGAGCGCCATGACTTTGAACAGCGTGCCCATCTCGTCTGGGTGGGTCAAGCGGCGGTGGGCTGCGATGTGACTGTCGAGATCGGGGCCTGTGAGCCGCTGAGCCAGTTTTTGCGCCCGTTCCGTGATCCCCAACCGTTCGAGAAAGACGCCCTGCGGGGTCAGCCGGGAATAGAGCGCGGGCGTGGCGGCCTGTGCCACGGCGTCGAAATCGACATGCGCAGTCAGGTCGGCCTCACCCGGCGTTGCCAATGGGTCTGTCATGCAATGGCCCGCGAGGGCCTGTAGCGTCTCGCCCTGACTGCGCCAATCGCCGTAGTCGATGATCAACGCCGCCCCACCAAACGCCGCGATGCGTCCCCCCAATGCTGCGGTGATACCGGGCAGGGCGGGGCATAGTTCAACCACATCGCCGTCTTGGGTGTCCTCGATCCGGTGGGCCAAGGCTGGTCGCGGGGCGGGGGGCGTGAGACCATAGGCCAGAGCGTCACCTTCGATGCCCACCACGCGCTCGGCCCATCCCTGTCCTTCACGCACAAACTGCCGGATCGGTAGCGCGTCGAAAAACTCGTTGGCGATCAGAAACAGTGGCGCATCGGGCAGGGTGTCGACGGTGTCATGATGGATGGCGTTTGGGACGGTCGCGCTCTGCATGGCGCGCAGATGGGGCGATGTTTCGACCAAATGCACCGCGGCTGCCGCATGAAACCCCGGCACATTGGCCGTGGCGCGCAACACATCGGCCATCAGTGTACCGCGACCGGGGCCTAGCTCTGCGAGGGTGAACGGCGCAGGCGCCCCTTGGTCCAGCCACGATTGGGCCAGCGACAGGCCGATCAGCTCGCCAAACATCTGGCTGATCTCGGGGGCAGTGGTGAAATCCCCAGCGGCGCCAAACGGATCTCGGGTCACGTAGTAGCCCCATGTCGGGTGCATCAAACACAGCGCCATATAGTCTGCGATGCTGATGGGGCCGGTTTGGGAAATCTGCCCGATAATATGGTCGCGCAGCGTCATATCCGGCGGCGGGCAAAGGCGATTAGGGCGATCCCGATCAAAATCATCGGCAAGGTCAGCGTCTGCCCCATCGTCAACCCGATCCCGTCGATGTGATAGGCCAGACCCAGCGGATTGCCGGGCGAGATAAACTGCGCGTCGGGTTGGCGGAAAAACTCGACGATAAACCGGCCCACGCCATATAGCGCAAAAAACAACCCACTGATCAGCCACGGCGTCTTAAACGCGCCACGACGAAACGCGAGCCACACGAACAACACGAGCGGGATCAATCCTTCGAGGGCGGCTTCATACAGCTGTGATGGATGGCGGGCGCACAGGGTTGTGATATCATTGCAGGCTTGGGCAGCGGGGCCGGGAAAGATCACACCCCACGGCACATCCGTCTCGCGGCCCCACAACTCGGCGTTGATGAAATTGGCCAACCGGCCCAGTAAAATGCCAATAGGGGCTGCGAGGGCGATGCAATCGGCCAGCGACCCAAGGGGGATTTTCTCCGAACGGGCAAAAAGAAACACCGCGACAATCACCCCGATAAACCCTCCGTGAAACGACATGCCGCCGTCCCAAACGCGCAAAATGGCCAGCGGTTCGGCCAGATAATCGGATAGGTTGTAGAACACCACATAGCCCAACCGCCCGCCTGCGATCACGCCGACGACGATCCACGTCAGCAGGTTTTCCACCTGTGCGGGCACCATCGGGGGGGTGTCGTTTGCCCATAAATCGGGGCGCTTGATGGCGATCACGATCAACCGCCAGCCGAGCAAAATCCCCACGATATAGGCCAGCGCATACCAGCG
>CALHAP010000193.1 GCA_937931795.1 uncultured Paracoccaceae bacterium | reverse complement strand
GGCTTGGGCGTTGTTGCAGGGCAAGAGGCGACCTATTGCGACGCCGGGCGCGCGCAAATCGCGGCGCGTACAACCGCAGGGCGTTTGCTCCGCTAGCGCGTATTGACACCCTCAGCCTGACGTGGCGTCATCCCCTGTATTAAAGTATGAAGGGGACGATTTGATGAAGACCACTACCTATTTCGCAGGTGCTGCTGCATTGGCGCTGAGTGCCTGCGCCAGTCCAACGCCACCTACCATCACGGCAGCCGATGTCACCCGGATCAACGCCGAAGCGGATCGTTTCGCTGTTCTGCCAGACACGGCCATGGCCGATTTGCCCAGCACTTCGGTGTCCTATGTGGGCCATGCCGGTGGGCGTGTGTCCGGGGATGCGGATGGTGCATTTATTGGCGATATGACCATGAATGTTGATTTTGCGACCAATACAATCGGGGGCACGATTGATAACATCAACCTGATTGACGACGATGATGTGCCCGAGCAGTTGCTGGGCGGAGATCTGACCATTTCTGGAACAGAGGTCGACGGCTTGATTTCCGCCAATGCGACTGGTCGTTTGTCTGCGGTGGGCGAAGAATCTGTGCGCGGCTCGGCTGATGTGACCTTGGGCTTGTTGGGCGATGTCGTGACGGACACGCAGGCAGGTGACAGTGTTTACGGTGCTGTCAGCGGGTCCGGGTCAGGTGATTTTGATATCTCTATCCGCGGCGGTGAATTTTTCGGTGCTGCGCAATAGGGCTGGGTGTCCGATCGCAGGGGGGTGTGTATCATGGACAGCACCCCCTTGCTGTCATTTTTACAATCAAACCTAATGGATGCACTGGCATCACGCGCGCGGGCGCGCTAGAAGCGGGCGCAACGCAGACGACCGTCCCGCATCCTTAACCGGATGCCCTTGATGTGGCGGTCCGGGGAACAGGTGACCGCCATGTCAGATCTGAAAAAAGTTATCATCGACGGACAAGAGGTCGAGGTGGACGGGGCGATGACCCTGATCCAAGCCTGCGAAGTGGCGGGCATCGAAGTGCCCCGCTTTTGCTACCACGAACGTCTGACGATTGCGGGCAACTGCCGCATGTGTCTGGTCGAGGTCGTCGGCGGCCCGCCCAAGCCTGCCGCCTCCTGCGCTATGCAGGTCCGTGATTTGCGCCCCGGTAAGGACGGCGAACCGCCTGTTGTGAAAACCAATTCGCCTATGGTGAAAAAGGCCCGCGAAGGGGTGATGGAGTTTTTGCTCATCAATCACCCGCTCGATTGCCCGATTTGCGATCAAGGCGGCGAGTGTGATTTGCAAGATCAAGCCATGGCCTATGGCGTCGATTTCAGCCGTTTCCGTGAACCCAAGCGCGCGACCGAAGATCTTGATCTAGGTCCATTGGTCGAGACCCATATGACCCGTTGTATTTCGTGTACCCGCTGTGTGCGATTCACCACCGAGGTCGCGGGCATTCATCAGATGGGTCAGACAGGACGCGGCGAGGATGCCGAGATCACCAGCTATTTGAACCAAACGCTCGACAGCAACATGCAGGGCAACATCATTGATCTGTGTCCCGTTGGCGCGCTGGTCTCGAAACCCTACGCCTTTACCGCCCGTCCGTGGGAACTGACCAAGACCGAGAGCATTGACGTGATGGACGCGCTGGGGGCTAACATCCGCGTTGATACCAAGGGTCGCGAAGTCATGCGGTTCTTGCCGCGCAACCATGACGGCGTGAACGAGGAATGGATTTCCGACAAAACGCGGTTCGTCTGGGACGGATTGCGCCGTCAGCGTCTCGATACCCCATATATCCGCGAAAACGGTAAACTGCGTAAAGCGGGCTGGGACGAGGCGCTCGGCGCTGCTGCAGCCGCGATGAAGGGCAAAAAGGTCGCGGGTCTCGTCGGTGATCTGGCCCCCGTTGAGGCGGCATTTGCCTTGAAAGAGCTGATCGAGGGGCAGGGCGGTCACGTCGAATGTCGGACCGATGGGGCCAAGTTGCCAATTGGCAACCGTTCGGGCTATGTCGGCACCGCCAAGGTCGAGGATATCGACGACGCAGAGATGATTTTGATCATCGGCGCCAACCCGGCGGTCGAATCCCCGGTGCTGAACGCCCGTATTCGCAAGGCATGGTCGCAGGGCGCACAGGTCGCGTTGATCGGCGAAGCGGTCGACCTGACGTTTGACTATATTCACCTCGGGACCGGGCGCGCGGCATTGGCCAAGCTGGCCGCGATGGACCATGGCGACAAACACGGCAAACCGGGCGTGACGATATTGGGCCAAGGCGCGCTGAACGAGGCCGATGGCGATGCGATCCTCGGCACAGTTATGGCGACGGTCGAGGCCGCTCAGTCCAAATTGCTGGTGCTGCACACCGCCGCTGCCCGTGTGGGTGCGATGGATGTGGGCGCTGTCACCGATGGTGGCATGGAGGCCGCACTTGATGGGGCCGAGGTTGTTTACAATCTGGGCGCTGACGAGGTCGATATCGCGGCAGGGCCGTTCGTGATTTACCAAGGCAGCCACGGGGATCGGGGTGCGCACCGCGCTGATATCATCCTGCCAGCGGCGGCCTATACGGAAGAAAACGGGCTGTTTGTGAATACCGAAGGCCGCCCGCAATTGGCGCAACGCGCGGGGTTTGCCCCCGGTGAGGCCAAGGAAAACTGGGCTATCCTGCGGGCGTTGTCTGCCGAGATGGACGCGACGTTGCCCTATAATTCGCTCGCGCAATTGCGGTCAGCGATCATCGTGGCGCATCCACATCTGGGTCGTATCGACGAGGTGGTTGAAAATGAATGGCACCCCACCGGGGCGGCACACATGGGCGACGCTGATTTTCGTGGCGTGGTGCAGGATTTCTATCTCACCAACCCGATTGCGCGTGCCAGCACACTGATGGCTGAGTTGAGCGCAAACGCGAAAGCGCGGGCTGCGGCCCCAATCGCTGCTGAGTAATATCATGTGGGCGCGCGCCATGGTGGTCTGCGGTCTTTGCGCAGGCTGCGTTGAACAAGGCGACGACGCAGGGCCTTTGGCGGGTGACGTTGACTATTTGGGGGTGCAGACGCGGCTGTTGTCGGAAGATTTGGTGAGCATCCTCGTTGCAGCGGGGGGCGGCGCCACGGAAATGACAGTCGAAGACTATGCCAAATGTGCCGCAGCGCAATACGCAGTGATCCGAGGATTTGGATTTGCGCGACATGTGCGCACTTTGGTAGCGGAAGAGGGTGGAATATGGCGCGCAGATGCTGTTTACACCATCTCGTCAGCACTGCCGCAGGGCGCGCTAACACTGGACGCGGAAATCACGGTCGCAGATTGCCAACTGCGCGGCGTGCCAACGGTCTGAAGGTCAAGTCGGGGAACGACATATGTACGAATTCTTTACCACCACGAACACAGGCATCGTGCTGACCGTCCTTGGTCAATGTTTGCTGGTGTTGATCCCACTTTTGCTGGCCTTGGCGTTTTTGATGTATGCCGACCGCAAGGTCTGGGCCGCCGTGCAGATGCGCAAAGGCCCTAATGTTGTGGGCCCGTTCGGATTGCTGCAATCCTTCGCGGATTTCCTGAAATACATTGTCAAAGAGGTCGTCGTGCCCGCCGGTGCCGACCGCGCGGTCTACTTCATCGCCCCGCTGTTGGCCTTTGTTTTGCCCGTGATTGCTTGGTCGGTGATCCCGTTCAACGACGGCTGGGTCTTGTCTGATATCAACGTAGCCATCCTGTTCGTCTTCGCCGTGTCTTCGTTGGAAGTTTACGGCATTATCATGGGCGGTTGGGCATCGAACTCGAAGTATCCGTTCCTCGGGTCGTTGCGGTCCGCCGCGCAGATGATCTCCTATGAGGTGTCGCTCGGTCTGATCATCATCGGTGTAATTATCTCGACCGGGTCCATGAACTTTGGCGCGATTGTCGCAGCCCAAGACACGGGCTACGGCATCCTCGGGTGGTATTGGTTGCCACATTTTCCGATGGTATTTCTATTCTTTATCAGTTGTCTGGCCGAAACGAACCGCCCCCCGTTTGATCTCCCAGAAGCGGAATCAGAGCTGGTGGCGGGTTACCAAGTTGAATATTCATCCACCCCGTTTTTGTTGTTCATGATCGGCGAGCTGATGGCAGTGGTGTTGATGTGCGCGCTGATCTCGCTGCTGTTCCTCGGCGGGTGGCTATCCCCACTTCCGTTCCTGCCGGACGGGGTCTTGTGGATGGTCCTCAAAATGGCCGCCTGTTTCTTTATCTTCGCAATGGTCAAGGCGATCACCCCGCGTTTCCGCTACGATCAGTTGATGCGGATCGGTTGGAAAATCTTTTTGCCGCTGTCGCTGGCATGGGTCGTGTTCGTGGCCTTTATGGCGAAATTTGAAGTCTTTGGGACCTTTTGGGCCCGCTATGCGATGGGAGGCTGATCAATGAGCCAAATCGACTACACCCGCGCCGCCAAATACTTCCTGCTTATGGATGTTTGGAAGGGCTTTGGCCTCGGCTTTCGCTACTTCTTCTCGCCCAAGGCGACGTTGAACTATCCACATGAAAAAGGCCCGCTAAGCCCCCGTTTTCGTGGTGAACATGCGCTGCGGCGCTACCCCAACGGCGAAGAGCGTTGCATTGCCTGCAAGCTGTGCGAAGCGGTTTGCCCCGCACAAGCGATCACCATCGACGCGGAACCCCGCGAAGACGGATCACGCCGCACCACGCGCTACGACATCGACATGACCAAATGCATCTACTGCGGGTTTTGCCAAGAGGCCTGCCCTGTGGATGCAATCGTCGAAGGCCCGAACTTTGAGTTCTCTACCGAGACCCGCGAAGAGCTGTACTACGACAAGGAAAAACTGCTCGACAACGGCGACCGCTGGGAAGCCGAGATTGCCCGCAACCTCGAAATAGATGCGCCGTACCGATGAGCAATGAGAACCCCTTTGAGGCCATGATGAAGGCCGGACAGGACTGGCTAAAGCAGGCCAATCCTGCGCTGGAAGCGTTCACGCCCAAGGGGTTTGAGGATCTGTGGCCGACGATGTCCAAGGATGTCATGGAGACGTTTATGGGCAAGGGTGCCAATCCAGATGGGTTGGACGCAAAGACACGTCTGCTGTTGACCCTGATGGGCCTTACGATATCAGGCGCGCAGGCCGAGGCGCAGTTGCGGATGACCGTGCGCCATGCGGCTGAGGCCGGGGCGACGACACAAGAGATCGCCGAGACGATTGCGCAGGCGGGCCTGTTTGGCGGGATGCCTGCGATGAACAAAGCGATGGAATTGGCCACTGAGGCCTTGCAAGAGGACGCGCCCGAATGACCGTGCCAGCCTTTATTTTCTACGTCTTCGCGGTCAGCACGTTGACCGGCGGATTGATGACGGTCCTGAGCCGCAACCCGGTGCATTCGGTCCTATGGCTGATCCTCGCGTTCCTATCGTCGGCGGGTCTGTTCGTTCTGCTGGGCGCGGAATTCGTCGCCATGCTGCTGATCATCGTCTACGTGGGCGCGGTCGCGGTGCTGTTCCTCTTCGTCGTGATGATGCTCGACATCGACTTTGCCGAGCTCAAGGCCGAGATGGCGAAATACATGCCGCTGGCTCTGCTGATCGGCGTGGTAATCCTGATGCAACTGGCGCTGGCGTTCGGCGTCTGGGACTACTCAGCCGGGTTCGAAGCACGGTTGGAAGCACCTGCAGGCGACGCCGACAACACCACGGCGCTCGGCCTGCTGATCTACGACAAATACATCATGCTGTTCCAGCTCGCAGGTCTGATCCTGCTGGTCGCGATGATCGGCGCGATTGTCCTGACACTGCGGCACCGCAAGGACGTGAAACGCCAGAACGTGATGCTGCAAATGTCGCGCGATCCGGCTGCCGCGATGGAGCTGAAAGACGTGAAACCGGGGCAGGGACTTTAAAATGATCGGCATCGAACACTATCTCACCGTCGCTGCGGCCCTGTTTGTCACAGGCGTCTTTGGCCTGTTTGTGAACCGTAAGAACGTCATCATCATGCTGATGAGCATTGAGCTGATGTTGCTTGCGGTGAACATCAATCTGGTGGCGTTCTCCAGTTTCTTGGGCGATCTCGTGGGCCAGGTGTTCACACTTTTCGTGTTGACCGTTGCCGCCGCAGAGGCCGCGATTGGTCTGGCAATCCTCGTTTGTTTCTTCCGCACCCGCGGGACCATCGACGTTGAAGACGTCAACGTGATGAAAGGCTGATCTGATGGAAACCACCATCCTCTTTGCCCCCTTGATCGGCGCGCTGATCTGCGGATTTGGCTGGAAGTTTATCGGCGAAAACGCGGCGCAATGGATCGCCACGGGGCTGTTGATCCTGTCGGCGTTCCTGTCGTGGATCGTGTTCCTGACATTCGACGGCGTGACCGAGAGCATCACAATTTTGCGCTGGATCGAGAGCGGAACCCTCAGCACAGATTGGGCGATCCGTCTCGACCGGTTGACCGCAATCATGCTGATCGTAATCACCACCGTGTCCGCGCTCGTTCACCTGTATTCGTTCGGCTACATGGCGCATGACGACAACTTCAAAGACGGCGAAAGCTACCGCCCGCGCTTCTTTGCTTACCTGTCGTTTTTCACCTTTTCGATGTTGATGCTCGTGACATCAGACAACCTGATCCAGATGTTTTTCGGATGGGAAGGCGTGGGCGTCGCTTCCTATTTGCTGATCGGTTTTTACTACCGCAAACCAAGCGCCAATGCCGCCGCGATCAAAGCCTTCGTTGTGAACCGTGTCGGTGACTTTGGCTTTGCGCTTGGCATTTTTGCCATCTACATGGTGTTCGATAGCGTCAAATT
The DNA here is from genome assembly GCA_937931795.1 of uncultured Paracoccaceae bacterium. Lineage (GTDB taxonomy): Bacteria > Pseudomonadota > Alphaproteobacteria > Rhodobacterales > Rhodobacteraceae > JALZWD01. Next base: position 555 of record CALHAP010000193.1, on the reverse strand, counting down.
CGCGGACATCTTTCCTGCCGTCCCAGCGGAAGCCGAGACGACCATCAGTTTCCTTTGGCGCGAATGGGCGACGATGGAGGTGATCGCGTTTCTGCTATTCATCGGGGCGATGGGTAAATCGGCGCAGTTGATCTTGCACACGTGGTTGCCTGACGCGATGGAAGGCCCGACGCCTGTGTCCGCGCTGATCCACGCCGCGACCATGGTGACCGCTGGCGTTTTCCTGGTCTGCCGTATGTCGCCGATCATGGAATTTGCGCCCACAGCGACCGGGTTCATTGTCTTCCTCGGGGCCACGACCGCGTTTTTCGCGGCGACCGTGGGATTGGTGCAAAACGACATCAAACGCGTTATCGCATATTCGACCTGTTCGCAGTTGGGCTATATGTTCGTGGCTGCGGGTGTCGGCGCCTATTCGGTCGCGATGTTCCATTTGTTCACGCATGCGTTTTTCAAGGCGATGTTGTTCCTCGGCGCGGGCTCGGTCATTCACGGAATGCACCACGAGCAGGATATGCGGAACTACGGGGGCTTGCGTCACAAGTTGCCCTATAC
>CALHAP010000192.1 GCA_937931795.1 uncultured Paracoccaceae bacterium | reverse complement strand
CTTTGCGTTGAGGTGGGTGGATGCCTGACAGGCGAACACGGTGTCGGTATCGAGAAACGGGACCTGATGGGTGTTCAATACGCGCCCGAGGACCTGGCCGCACAGATGGCGGTCAAGGATGTGTTTGATCCCAAATGGCTGCTGAACCCCGCCAAAGTATTCCCCCTCGGCAGCAGTGAAAGCCGCCGCACCGGCTAACGCCCGCCTGCACCTAAGGACATAGATATGCTTCCAAAAACCGAGGCCGAGCTCGCTCAATTCGTGGCCGACGCCACAGGCCCCCTGTCGATCACCGGTGGCGGCACCCGGCCTATCGGGGCGACGGCCACAGGCGCGGCTCTGTCCACCGCCGCCCTGTCGGGGATCACGCTCTATGAACCCGGCGCGTTGACGCTCGTGGCACAGGCAGGCACGCTGGTTGCAGAGATTGAGGCCGCGTTGGACACCGAAAACCAACGCCTCGCGTTTGAGCCAATGGACCACCGCGCCCTGCTCGGCACGCGCGGCACACCGACAATCGGGGGTGTCGTGGCGGGCAATGTATCCGGACCGCGCCGCGTCGCCGTGGGCGCGTGTCGCGACCATCTGCTGGGGGTGCGCTACATTGACGGGATGGGCCAAGCGATCAAAAACGGCGGCCGCGTGATGAAGAACGTCACAGGCTATGACATCGTAAAAGTGATGGCCGGCTCATGGGGAACGCTGGGGGTAATGAGCGAGGTGAGCCTGAAAGTGCTGCCCCAGGTCGAAACCTCGGCCACGCTGACCTGTGACACGTTGGACACCAAGGGCGCTGTAACAGCGCTCTCAGCCGCCCTCGGCACGCCATTTGAGGTCACAGGGGCCGCCTACACAACGAGCGGCAGGACACATATCCGCATCGAGGGGTTCGAGGCGTCCGTCGCGTATCGTGTTGAAAAATTGCAAGCGGCCTTGGCGAGCTTTGGCGCCTTTGAACCTGATGCTGGTGCTGATTGGGCGGCTATCCGCGACGTGGCAGACCTTGCGGGTGGCGCGGACGATATCTGGCGGTTGTCGGTCAAACCTTCTGATGCGCCCGACATCATCGCCCGCGCGGAGGCGAACCAGCATATGATCGACTGGGGCGGTGGGTTGTTCTGGCTGGCCTGTGATGCTGGCACTGATCTGCGTGCGCGACTAGGCGACATCCACGGGCACGCCACATTGATCCGCGCCTCTGCACAAACGCGCGGCACGCTGCCGACGTTCCACCCGGAAAGTGCAGCCGTGGCCGCGCTGACCGCAGGCTTGCGCCAAAAATTTGACCCGCGCGGCATCTTTAACCCCGGTTTGATGGGCTGATGGATGGCCTCGCTTTCGCCTTTGTCACCATTCCCTGCTTCGGGGCCTGTCTCGCCGCCGCTGCCTTGCGCGATTGGCGGTTGGCGGGGGCTGTGGCATCCGGGGGGGCCGGGCTGTTAGTTCTTGCCTCCATCGGCGCGCTGCCACCGCTTGGCCTGATTTGGTCAGTGCTCAGCGGCGTGGTCTTTGGCGCGATCCTCACCGGGTTCTTGCTGGCCCTACGCCCCGACGGGTCGCTCTGGACACGGCTGACTGTCACACTCTGTGCGGCCTTTATCGTTTTCGTCACCCATATGATTACCACCACCTAAGAGGGGCCACCCCATGCAAACGACCTTCACCCCTGCACAATTGGAAGACCCCGGAACGGCGCGCGCCAATGAGATCCTGCGCGCCTGTGTGCATTGCGGGTTTTGCACGGCGACCTGTCCCACCTATCAGGTTTTGGGCGATGAGTTGGACAGCCCACGGGGCCGCATTTACCTGATGAAAGACATGCTCGAAAACGAGCGTGTCCCCGATGCGAAGACCGTTAAACATATCGACCGTTGCCTCTCGTGTCTGGCCTGTATGACCACCTGTCCGTCGGGTGTGCATTACATGCATCTGGTCGATCACGCGCGGGCCTACATAGAGAAAAACTACAAAAGACCGCTATCCGAGCGGGCATTGCGGTGGATTCTAGCACAAATCCTACCTTACCCGATGCGCTTCCGGGTGGCGCTGCTCGGGGCCAAGATCGGGCGCCCCTTTGCCCGGTTCATGCCAGATGCCCGCCTGCGCGCGATGCTGGAAATGGCACCCGCGACAATCCCGCCCGTTAGCCGCAACGACGACCCTCAAAGCTTTGCCCCCGAAGTGCCGGGGAGGATGCGTGTCGTGCTGATGACCGGATGCGCGCAAAAAGCGCTGAACACCGACATCAATGACGCGACCATCCGCCTGCTGACGCGGCTGGGGGCAGAAGTGGTGGTAGCCGAAGGTGCCGGTTGCTGCGGGGCGCTGACGCATCACATGGGCAAAGAGGCGCAGAGCCACGCGGCAGCGGCCAAAAACATCGACGCTTGGCACGCAGAGATCGCGCGCGGCGGATTGGACGCCATCGTGATCAACACCTCGGGCTGCGGCACCACGGTCAAAGACTACGGGCATATGTTCAAGGGCACCGGCCGCGCGGACAAAGCAGCGACCGTCGCCGCACTGGCGCGGGACGTCAGCGAAGTGGTGATGGACCTGATGGATGACGGCGCGGTCACGGATGAGATCAAAGCAACCAATGCAGAAATCACCGTCGCCTATCACGCGGCCTGTTCGCTCCAACACGGCCAACAGATCAAGACCCACCCAAAGACCCTGCTCAAACGCGCGGGCTACACGGTGGCCGAACCCGCTGACAGCCATCTGTGCTGTGGATCGGCGGGCACCTACAATCTGATGCAGCCCGAGATTTCAGGGCAGCTAAAGGCGCGAAAGCTGCGCACGATTGAGGCGATCAACCCAGACATCATTGCGGCGGGCAATATAGGGTGCATGATGCAGATAGGCAGCGGGACGGACACGCCGATTGTGCACACCGTCGAGCTGCTGGATTGGGCCACGGGGGGACCAAAACCGCCTGCACTCTCTGGAGAAACGCACCTTGCAGACCGCATACCGGACCTGCGACGCCAACTTTAGAGTAGCGCATCGGCGGAATGTCGCTCTAACTGGGGGAGTTGTTAATGAGTGTTGGTATGGGACGTTGTGTATGAGAACCTTGGGTCTGTCATTTTTTCTAGCTGTTTTCACTGCTTTTACAGCGGTTGCTGAGGGGAATACCCTCGCGAGCCTGCGCACTGCAGACGACTTGAGAGGCTGGGAAGCGGTCGGACGAATCGATATCGACGGACGCGGTTTTTGCACCGGAGCGTTGATTTCCCCAACATTGGTCCTGACCGCCGCCCATTGTATCTTTGATCGCAACACTGGCGAACGCATGGATGCAGAAAGATTTCAGTTTTTAGCAGGCTACCGTGACGGCCGTGCCGCCGCCTACCGCACCGTGCGCCGCGCTGTGATCCCGGACGACTACATCCTAGAGGCGTCCGTCACATCCGCGACCACACACAACGACGTCGCCCTGCTCGAATTGACCCAACCGATCCTCAGCAGCCAAATCGCTCCGTTTGAGACCCGCGAAGCCGTCGGCTACGGTGACGAGGTGGCTGTGGTGAGCTACGCCTATGACCGCGCTGAAGCGCCAGCCCTGGAAAATGTCTGCGATGTTTTGGGCACCCGCACCGGCACCATCGTGATTTCGTGCATCATCGACTATGGATCGTCCGGGTCGCCGATCTTTGTGATGGAAGACGGTGTTGCGCGGATCGCGTCTGTGATCTCGGCCAAGGCAGAAATGAACAGCCAGCCCGTCGCTTTGGGCACGTCGCTGACTGCGCCGCTGGAAGAGCTCTATGCCAAGCTGGCCGAAAACGACGGTGTGTTTGTCGCAAGCCCCCGGTCGCGCCCCACCCGGTCGTTCCGGCCCGATCCCCGCAGCGATCTTGGCGCGCGGTTTGTGGCAGTGACGGACCGCTAAGGCCCGCCCCTGATTTTAGGTGTTGAACAAAAAGTGCAGCACATCGCCGTCTTTGACGATGTAGCCCTTACCTTCGGCGCGCATTTTGCCTGCCTCTTTGGCGGCACTCTCGCCGCCGAGGCTGACGAAATCATCATAGGCAATCGTCTCGGCACGGATGAACCCTCGCTCAAAATCTCCGTGGATAACGCCTGCGGCCTGCGGTGCGCCGGTGCCCTCTTTGATCGTCCACGCCCGCGCTTCCTTGGGGCCGACGGTGAAGTAGGTCTGTAGGTTCAACAGCTCGTAGCCCGCGCGGATAAGGCGGTCCAAACCAGCCTCTTCCAGCCCCATCTCGGACAGGAACATCTCGGCGTCTTCGTCCGACAGCTGTGAAATCTCTTCCTCGATTTGTGCCGAGATCACTACATGCGCATTGCCTTGGGCGGCGGCCATTTCGGCTACTTTGGCGGAATGTGCGTTGCCAGTGGCCGAGGCGCTTTCTTCGACGTTGCAGACGTAGAGGATCGGTTTGGAGGTCAGCATTTGCAGCATTTTCCACGCCTTAAGATCATCCTCGTCGACCTCAACCGTGCGCGCAGGCTTGCCGTCTTCGAGGGCGGCCACGGCCTGCTTCATAAGGCGCTCTTGCTGGATCGCTTCTTTATCGCCTCCACGCACCTTGCGCACGATGCCTTGCAGGCGTTTCTCGAGGCTTTCCAAATCGGCCAGCATCAGCTCTGTCTCGATCACATCGGCATCAGCCACGGGATCAACGCGACCTTCGACGTGGGTGACATCGCCGTCTTCAAAGCAGCGCAGCACATGGGCGATGGCGTCGGTTTCGCGGATGTTGGCGAGGAATTGATTGCCGAGGCCTTCGCCTTGGCTGGCGCCCTTCACCAGGCCTGCGATGTCCACGAAGGTCATGCGCGTCGGGATGATCTGTTTGGACGTGGCAATCGCGGCCAGTTTGTCCAAGCGTTCGTCGGGCACGGCCACATCGCCCACATTTGGCTCGATGGTGCAGAACGGAAAGTTGGCCGCCTGTGCCGCGGCTGTCCGGGTCAATGCGTTGAACAAGGTGGATTTCCCCACGTTCGGCAGACCCACAATTCCCATCTTGAAACCCATGACGCATCCCTTCGTTGTCAGCGCACACGCCTTACGCCGCCTCGGCGCGATGGGCAAGCGGTGACGCCCTGCCCCCTCAAACGCAAAAGGCCCCGCGCAGATGCCGGGGCCTTTCTTGTGGTCGGAGAAATGGGGTTTAGCCCTCGCCGCCACCTGTGAATTTCGCGATCAGATCTTCGACGTTCAGGCCCATGCCTTCCAGCATCGACAGATCGAGACCTTTTTCGGCGAGGAATTCTTTGGCTTTGTCCAGACCCATGCCTTCAAGCATTGATGGATCAACGCCCAGTTCGCCCATCTTCTCGGCGATATCAAAATCACCACCGCCAGCCATGCCAGCCACTTTACCCATCATATCGCCAAGACCCATGATACTCATCCTTTGTTCTATCTGGTTTGCGGGGCCGAGCATGAAACACGCGCGGCGCGCGGCGCAATTCATTTCTGCGCCGCCCTGCCATAGAAAATGCCACCTGTGACTATCGCACCATGCCCCCTGCGGCATCTTGCATTCACCGCAGGGGCCGCTTAACCCCAAAGGCGCAATAAATTCGGGGCCACCATGACACGTATCGACGCCAAATTCGCAGAGCTGAACGCCGCAGGCCGCAAGGCCTTTGTCTCATATGTCATGGCAGGTGATCCTGATTTCGAGACCTCGCGCGACATAGTGTTGGGCCTGCCCGCTGCGGGCGTCGACATCATCGAGCTGGGCCTGCCCTTTACCGACCCGATGGCCGACGGCGGTACGATCCAGCTCGCAGGCCAACGCGCGCTAGAAGGCGGTATGACGCTGGACCGCACCCTCGACATCGCCCGCGCCCTGCGCGCCACGGGCGACGAGACCCCGATTGTGCTGATGGGCTACTACAACCCGATCTATTCGCGCGGCGTCGAGACATTTCTGGCCCAAGCGAAAGAGGCTGGCATCGACGGGCTCATCATCGTGGACCTGCCGCCTGAGGAAGACGACGAGCTGTGTATCCCGGCCCAAGCCGCAGGCATCAACTTCATCCGCCTCGCCACCCCCACAACGGACGACAAACGCCTGCCCAAGGTGCTGACCAACACGTCCGGTTTCGTCTATTACGTCTCGATCACCGGCATCACAGGTGCTGCCGCCCCCGAAGCGGTCGACGTGGCCCCCGAGGTCGCGCGGATCAAGGCCAGCACCGACCTGCCCGTCATCGTAGGCTTTGGCATCCGCACACCTGAGATGGCACGCGACATCGCGGCGATTGCAGATGGTGCCGTCGTGGGATCAGCGATTGTGTCCGAGATCGCAGACGGCAAATCGGTGAAAGACGTGCTGGCGTTTGTGAAAACGCTGGCAGACGGGGCGCATAGCGCGTGATATCGGAGGCGTTTGCATGAAGGACAAGCCACCAATGAAGGGAGGCAGGGTCGTAAAGTTCCTTTTGATCTCTTTCATTGCGCCGTTTGTACTCTTCACGGTTTGGATGGGCGGTAGCGCCCTCAACGGATATATTGAAGATGGAAAGTATTTTTTCGACGATCGCGGGCGGAATTTGGAAGTGGCTTGGTACGACTTCTATTTATCGACCTTTCTCGGGCTGGGCACGATTGTTTCCTTACCGATCATTGGGGTCATAGGTTTCTTCAATTCAATTTCACGCAAAGAATAGATCTTTGGGCCAGCACGTTTGCGCCTGACCTGAGGCTACGGTAGCGTTTCCACAAAGGTTACGAGGACGCGCCCATGCCCCATATCACCGAGATCGAAGACCTGCGCCGCATCTATCAGCGCCGTGTGCCAAAAATGTTCTACGACTATTGCGAAAGCGGCAGTTGGACCGAACAGACCTTCGCCGAGAACACCTCTGATTTCGACGATATCCGCCTGCGGCAGCGTGTGGCCGTCGATATGTCCGACCGGACCGTGGCCAGCACGATGATCGGGCGCGATGTGGCGATGCCCGTGGCCCTCGCCCCCGTGGGTCTGACGGGGATGCAGAGCGCTGATGGCGAGATCAAAGCGGCCCGCGCGGCGGTCGATTTCGGGGTGCCCTTTACCCTATCCACCATGTCGATCTGCTCGATCGAGGACGTGGCCAAGGCGACGCGCGCGCCGTTCTGGTTCCAGCTTTATGTGATGCGCGACGAAGAGTTCACCGACAACATCATCCAGCGCGCCAAGAACGCGGGCTGCGATGCGCTGGTCATCACTCTCGATTTGCAAATCCTCGGGCAGCGGCACAAGGACATCAAAAACGGCCTGTCTGCACCGCCCAAGCTGACCCTGCCCGTGATGCTGGACCTCGCGACAAAATGGGGCTGGGGCCTCGAGATGCTGGGCACCCACCGCCGGACCTTCCGCAACATCGTGGGCCACGCGAAATCGGTCGAGGACATGAGCCAGCTGGGCAGCTGGACCGCCGAGCAGTTTGACCCCCGCCTCAACTGGGACACCGTCGCCCGCCTGCGCGACAAATGGGGCGGCAAGATCATCCTCAAAGGTATCCTCGATGCCGAAGACGCACGCATGGCCGCCGAGATCGGTGCGGACGCGATTGTGGTGTCGAACCACGGCGGCAGGCAGCTGGATGGAGCGCTGTCGTCGATCCGCGTGCTGCCCTCGATTGTCGCAGCCGTTGGCGATCAATGCGAAGTATGGCTGGATAGCGGCATCCGCTCGGGCCAAGACGTGCTCAAAGCCATCGCCATGGGCGCCAAAGGCACCATGATCGGCCGCGCCTATATCTACGGGCTGGGGGCGATGGGGCAAAAGGGTGTGTCCGAGGCGCTGCGGGTGATCAAAGCCGAGCTGGACACGACCATGGCGCTCTGCGGACGGCGGGATATCGCGGAGGTGGATCGGGATATCCTGCTGGTGCCGAAGGGGTTTGAGGGGGAGTGGATTTAGGGGTCAATTCACTATAACCGTTTGTAAAGAATACCGCTCTCATCAAGGCGTTTGGCTTTGACCAAACATAGCAATAGACCTATTGCTCATTCATGAAATACTTAGAAGAGCTTCAAACACGGTTTGGACAAAGAATTCGCGATAAGGTCGTTTCGGATATCGCGCATAATCGCGAGATCGGCCCGAATGATCTGCGGACAATCACCAAAATTATCTCAGTGGTGATCATTGCTATTCCTTACGCCATTTTTTGGTGGGGTTTTGGCATCATCACCGTCAATTTCTGGAGCCTCCCGGCGACCGTATTGGGCCTTCTGCTGATGGCAACTGGCTACTACCTTCGAACCCCAGCACCAAAGAATGAACGAACAACGCTCCGCCGGGCAGACGCACCTATCATGTTTGCCTTGTTTGATCAGATCTCCGATACGCTGGATGCACCGTTGATCGACGGGCTGCACGTGGTCCCAGAAATCAACGCATACATGGCTGAGTTCGGCAAATCGCAATATATACTAGGGATTGGCGCGCCTCTTTGGTTGGCTCTTTCGCCTGCCGAACGATTGTCGCTCTTGGCACACGAAATTGCGCACCTCATAAATCGCGACCCTGCGAGAGGTATTCTTTCTCTCCGGGCTCTTGAGACGCTCAATCGCTGGCATGATTTATCTCACCCACCCGCACTGATCGATCATGACACCAGAACGCGGTATTATATGGACGATAGAGGGATCATTGATCAGGCTTTTGGTATCATATTCGGCGGCTTGATCCGGGTGACAATGTTTGGCTTCGAGCGATTGATATTCGCAGACAGCCAACGGGCAGAATATCTAGCGGATATCGCGGCAACCTCGGTGGCGGGTGTTCAAGCGGGGCTTTCGACGTTGAAAA
>CALHAP010000191.1 GCA_937931795.1 uncultured Paracoccaceae bacterium | reverse complement strand
TGCTACGCATTGTAGTCGGTAGAACAACATCACCGAGCAACGGTCGTACAAAGTTGTTTGGTTCACGGTAAACCTCTAGGTCCCAAAAGGTGAACTCACAATCTGGCTCAACCCCGTGAAACGGAAGCAATCTTGCTGAGGGGATAAACCAGTCCGGGAGCAATCCATGCGTGGTTAGGTCCTCTTCCAACGCAGCGTATAGTGTTTGCATACGCCCACAATCGAACGAAAATGTCTGTTCAGTTTTCCCGACGTGCCGCGCAGCTATTATCAAATCTTCCTCACCAAATGAAGACATTCCCCAATCTACTGCGCCGTCTTTAACGAAAAACCTATCCCGTGATTTAGAACTGCTAGTGTAATACCCTTCGAGGATAAAGTTCATGCCCTTAACGTAGTGCGCAAGGTAACTGGACCCATCAAATTGAACCGCTTGAAAGAGTGTCTCAAGATCATATGGATCGAGGTGTGCTTCTTCGCTTAAAAGGACGGCGACGTGTCGAACATCTATAGTTGCCGCCATCAAGAACTCACTGAAACTCTCAATTTCAAGCTCTTCAAATTCGGGAGCGTTCCGCTGCTTGTTTATGCTCCACCAGTCAGTCTGCTGTACAAACCCATTTCGTTGCCGAGCCTGAATTTCCTCCTGCAAAATTAGAATATCTCTCTCAGTGTCAGAATTATGCCGGATAAGATCATCCCAAAGCGCCATAGATTAAGCTCCTACAAATAAGTGTTCCGCACTTGTTGCATCGTATTACGGCGAAATGACGCAAATCAGCTGGCGAACAACAGGCACTCGATGACGTTTGGTTTTGGTGCAATAGCGAGGCGATTGGCGCATGCGCTCTTATCCAACACCACCATCCCCCCTTGAAACCCAGCCCACAAACCTAGACTTTAAGGCTCTGCCATCCCGGAGCCTCGCCCATGCACAACAACTCGCCCACCGCCATGCCCGACACAGGCTCGACCGCCGCCGAGGTTAAGGCGCGGCTCAAGCTGGAGGGCGGCAAGGCCTTCCGTCTCAACACCGAGTTTGACCCCGCAGGTGACCAGCCCACGGCCATTGCCGAGCTGTCCGAAGGCATCCGCAACGGCGAGCGTGACCAAGTGTTGCTGGGGGCCACCGGCACGGGCAAGACCTTCACGATGGCCAAAATGATCGAGGAAACCCAACGCCCCGCGATAATCCTCGCGCCCAACAAAACCCTCGCAGCCCAGCTTTACGGCGAGTTCAAAGGGTTCTTTCCCGACAATGCCGTCGAATATTTCGTCAGCTACTACGACTACTACCAGCCCGAGGCCTATGTCGCGCGGTCCGACACCTTCATCGAGAAGGAAAGCCAGATCAACGAACAAATCGACCGCATGCGCCACTCGGCCACCCGCGCCTTGTTGGAACGCGACGACGTGATCATCGTGGCCTCGGTCTCGTGTATCTACGGCATAGGCTCGGTCGAAACCTACGGCGCCATGACCCAAGACCTGCACGCAGGTCAGGAATACGACCAGCGCAAGGTCATGGCAGACCTCATCGCCCAAGCCTACAAACGCAACGACATGGGGTTCCAGCGCGGCACATTCCGGGTGCGCGGCGACAGCCTAGAGGTCTGGCCCGCCCACCTCGATGACCGCGCGTGGAAACTGTCGTTCTTTGGCGAAGAACTGGAGGCGATCACCGAATTTGACCCCCTGACAGGCGAAAAAACCGACACCTTCGAACGCATCCGCATCTACGCAAACAGCCACTACGTCACGCCGCGCCCGACGATGAACCAAGCGATTGTGGGCATCAAGAAAGAGCTGCGAATGCGGCTCGACCAACTGGTCGGGGACGGCAAACTGCTCGAAGCACAGCGGCTGGAACAACGCTGTAACTTTGACCTCGAAATGCTGGAGGCCACGGGGGTCTGCAACGGCATCGAGAACTACTCGCGCTACCTCACAGGCCGCGCGCCGGGCGAACCACCGCCCACGTTGTTCGAGTTCATCCCCGACAATGCCATCGTGTTTGCCGACGAGAGCCACGTCTCCGTCCCGCAAATCGGCGGCATGTATAAGGGCGACTTCCGCCGCAAAATGACGCTGGCCGAACACGGGTTCCGCCTGCCGTCCTGCATGGACAACCGCCCACTGAAATTCGAGGAATGGGACGCCATGCGCCCGCAGTCCGTCTTCGTGTCGGCCACCCCCGCCGCGTGGGAAATCGAGCAAGCAGGCGGCGTGTTCACCGAACAAGTCATCCGCCCCACAGGCCTGCTGGATCCTGTGATCGAGATCCGCCCGGTAGATACCCAAGTCGATGATGTCATGGACGAAATCCGCCTCGTGACGTCGCGTGGCTACCGCACGTTGGTCACCACTCTGACCAAACGAATGGCCGAAGATTTGACCGAATACCTGCACGAACACGGTATCAAAGTGCGCTACATGCACAGCGACATCGACACCATCGAGCGGATCGAAATTCTGCGCGACCTGCGCCTTGGGGCCTTTGACGTGCTCATCGGGATCAACCTGCTGCGCGAGGGGCTGGATATCCCCGAATGTGGCCTCGTGGCGATCTTGGATGCGGATAAGGAGGGCTTTCTGCGGTCCGAGACATCGCTGGTCCAAACCATCGGCCGCGCCGCGCGTAATGCCGACGGCCGGGTCATTATGTACGCCGACAAAATCACCGGCAGTATGGAGCGCGCGATGGGCGAAACCGAACGCCGCCGCGTCAAACAAATGGCCTACAACGAAAAACACGGCATCACGCCAGCCACGGTCAAAAAGAACGTCGAAGACATCCTCGCAGGCCTCTACAAAGGCGACGTCGACATGAACCGCGTCACCGCCAAAGTCGACGCACCGCTCGCCGGCGCGAACCTGCAAGCGGTCCTAGAAGGCCTGCGCACCGACATGCGCAAAGCCGCCGAAAACCTAGAATTCGAAGAAGCCGCCCGCCTGCGGGACGAGGTCAAACGCTTGGAGACCGTCGACCTCGTGGTCAGCGACGACCCACTGGCGCGACAGCAAGCGGTGGAGAAAGCGGTCGGCGACGCGCAGAAGATGTCGGGGCGGAGTACGAGCGGAAGACCGGGGCAGCGGGGCGGGAAGTCGAGGTATGGGGGGAAGAAGTGAGCGCCACAAATCTGACCTACTTTTAGGAGTTAATGGCTAAAGAGGTCAATTGAGGATTAGTTTGTGGCTAGAACATACGATTTACCCGACTTTGTTGCGCTTGATAGCGATCTACCAGGTCAAATTTCAGGAAGAGCTGATAGATTCATCCTCAATGAAATTGCATTTGCTGTAAATTGGGATCATCCAGATACATATGCAATTTTGCGTTGGATTGCTGAACAGGACGAGTGTGACTTAGCAACCGCATACGGGATCTATGTTTTAGGCAACCTTCATGAGCACATCTATTTCGGTGCGGAATATCCCAGCTATGCCCCGAACGACCAAAGTTGGGCACTTGCCAAGACAATCACAGAACGCTCGGAAAATGGATTCTACAGTTCGGCAAAGTTGGGCTTACACCCAAATTTGGCGACTGAGCAAAGACCAATGGCCCTTTTGGAAGAAATCAAAACTGGGTTTGACAGAAAGCTAAATGGTCATAACTCTGGCTTTCTTGCGATACCAAACACACTCATTTCGCATGACTATCCGTGTTGGACAGAAAACTACACGGGCTATGCCGCCGATGAAGAATGTTTATTTAACATAGAGAAGGCACTTCCCAAGGATCTATGGTGGACGATGAACGTGCCTGGAGCTGAAAAAGGCACTTAGAACGAAACATACAAAAGCACGAAATTCACCCAAAATTAACCACCCCTCCCACATCTTCCCCAAATGCAAACCCAATCCCCACTCTCTCCCGACGTTTGGCTCCATGACCTCTTCGCCAGCAAAGCTGTCCAACAAGGCAGCGTCATCAGGCGCAAGGCGCGTGACGTCGAACGCTTCTGCGGGATGCAGGCCTTCTGGACTGAAATAAACAGACGTGGATTTCAAGTGATTGAAAACGGCGGGCAACTCGTCATCTTTTGCAACCGCGAACCGATCCGCGTCCTGACCTGATTTCTTCAAAAGAAATCAAATGGAAATCTTCAAAAGATTTCACCTAAGCAGCCCCCCATGCTACCCTCAAAACATGCGCAGCCTCATCGCCCTCCTCCTCACCGCGACCACAGCACAGGCGTGGTCTTTCACCCCCCTGCCCATCTGCACACTGGGGAATGCGCCGGATGCAATCGTCCAGGTCCGCGTCACCTTTGACCCCCAAACAGCGCTCTACGCGCTGCACATGACGCGCGACGCGGGCTGGGACGCAGCAGAAGTATTTTCGCTGGCGTTCAACGGCGCGCGGCCGCTCCAGATTAGCACGACACAGCACAGCGTGACGAACGGCGGCACAACGCTCAGCGTGGTCGACCGCGGCTTTGGCAACGTGCTCGACGGGGTGCAATTCAACGATACGGCAACGGCCCTGCTCGGCGACATGGCTGTTCAGGTGTCTTTGCAGGGGGCCGCCCCCGAGGTCGCCAAATTCCGCGATTGCGGCGCAATCGTCACGGGCTAGGCCAGGGCACCACGGTCAATTCTGGCCAGACCGCTTGTTGCCGCGCGCCTTTGCGATGGTGGGTTTCGCGATTATCACGCACGGGATTGGGCGTCAGGCGAAAGCTGAAAATGTCGTCCAGACCAAAGGGCGCATAAATCTCGATCTCATCCGCGCCGACCAATCGCGCCGCCACGCAATGGGTGCGGCTGGCAAAATGATCGACGCCATCAGCGCTCGACTTTATTGGAGCGCAAGGCACACCAAAATGCGTCTCATACCACAGATGCACACGCGCTTGATTGCGCACCTCAATCGGTGGGCCGGGCAAATCGTGTGCGGCAAAAGTCTGAATAACGGCATCTTCTGCCTTATATGACGCATCCGTATCAAAATAGAACACATCTACATCCTTGACGCCATGCATCTCTGCCCGCCCGGTCAACGCATTCCACACCTGGTTATAAATCGCCCCCGAGACGATCCACGCATCGGGCAGATCGGCCTGCCGCACCGCGCGCAGGGCCGCCATCAGCACGGGCGAGGCCCCTATAATCTGACGCAGCTGCGCCAATTGCACATCAGCCGCCACCCCAGAAAACCGCAAATGATCTGTCATACCGCCACCCTCACCCCGCGCAATTCAACCGTCTCGCCCCGCAAACGGCCTTTGACCAGAAACCCTTTACCGCGCAAAACCGGGTAGGCGGCGCGCCAATCCATGAACCGGTCATTGCTGACCACCTGCGCGCGCAATGCAATGGCCCGCTCGATTAAAACCGGGTCCGCCGGTGTGCCCGACGCCACGATAGTCACCTGCGATCGCGGCAATGACAACAGCCGCGCGAGGTCGGGCGCGTCGATATGTGTGTCCAATAATTTATACCCCACATTCGCGTCGAAATAGACAATCGGGGTCAGTCCCCGCGCGATCAAATCATCGAGGACCAACCTCAGCGAGGTGAAATTCGCCGCCCCCGTGCCCCAATGCATCACGTTCGAGCCGTCCACGACAATCGGCGAAACGGGGTCTGCGCGGGTGCCGCTACGCCCAAACCAGAGGCCCAGAAAAACAAGCGCCAGACAGGCAGCAGCCATGATAGTTAGGGCCGTCAAACGCCCCACTCAGCGCTTTGCATTTCTTCCAATCGGCTGGCGGTACGATCAAATTCAAACGATCCTTCGCCTTCGATATAGAGCATTTCAGGGCGCGCCGCAGCAGAGGCAAACACCTGTACGCGGGCTTCGTAGAGCGCATCTATCAGGGTCACAAACCGTTTGGCCTGATTGAAATTCTCCGACCCCAATTGTGGAATTTCATCTATCAACAGCACCTTCACGGCCTGCGCCAAAGCTAGATAATCCGCAGGCCCCAGCGGACGACCGCAAAGATCATAGAAACTGGCACGCCCAGCGCCGTTGATAAACGCCGGTATTTCCACCTCGCGGCCCAACACGCGCAGGGCTTCTGGGCGGGCGTCCTCGCCGCCAAGGCCCGCCCAAATCGCGGCCATCGCGGCACGGGCTGCGGGATCAATCGGGGCGAAATACCGCGCAGCCCCTTTCAAACGGCCCTGCCTGTGATCGGTCTGCGACACCATTTCTACCACCTCTAGGCGGTCCTTGATCATCTCGATAAACGGCACAAACAGCGCTCGGTTCAGCCCGTCTTTATACAGATCATCAGGGATGCGATTCGAGGTGGTCACAATCACAACACCCGCCGCAAACAAGCGCTCAAATAGCCGACCTACGATCATTGCATCAGTAATGTCGGTGATCTGCATTTCATCAAAAGCGAGAAACCGCATGCGCGCCGCCAGCTCATCTGCGACGGGGGCAATTGCATCGTCCACACCGGTCTTGCGGTGGAACGCCATGCGCTGATGGGTCCATTGCATAAAGGCATGAAAATGATGGCGATCTTTGGGAACATCGACCTGCGCATAGAGTAAATCCATCAACATGGATTTCCCGCGCCCGACACCGCCCCACATATATAACCCGCGCACAGGCGGCGGCGCTTTCCCAAAAAATCCGCGCTTCTTCGGGGGCATGGCCAGATCGGTACGCACACGGTCTAGGGCCGGCAGCATCGCCTGTTGCACAGGATCAGCGACCAATGCGCCATTAGCCACCAACGTCTCATATGCCTGCTGAACACTCGTCATTTCAGAGCCTTACCGCGACAGCACCGATAGGAAAACCCGTCAGTGGCGCGTCATCTCACGGATCAACTGCACCACTTTCTCGGGGTAAGTATAGGCAATACCATGACCACCACCGGGGATGGTATCTTGACGGGCAAACCGGTTCCATTGGGCCAATGTCCCAAGTGACGAAATCGGCACGACCTCATCCTGTTCACCCCAAATCGCAATGACAGGGATGTCTTCACGGCCCAGCAAACGATGCGCTTCTTCTTGCGACTCGTATAGCATCCCACGACGACTGGCCAAAAGACCGGGGAAAAAGCCTTTTCGCTTCATCGACTTACGCAGCGACTTGGCCAATTCAGCATTGTCAGGCACGTAGCCCTCGCGGCGAAACGGTTCAATCGCACGGTGCAGCCAATCGCCAATAAACGGCTTGACGCGCAAACCACGGTATCCTTCGGTCTCGTCGCGGGTATCCACACCAGACGACGCGATCAAAATCAGCCGGGCGATGCTCTCGGGGTGGTTGGCAGCACAGGCCGTCGCAATCGCGCCGCCCATGGAATATCCCACCAGTGTGATGTCTTCGGACAGGTCCAAATGCGCTAACAACTCTTCAAGCTGGCGGCAGAAAAAGTCAGCGTCTTGCTCACCTTTCACCGCTTGCGAATACCCGCGACCGTAGAGATCATAGACCAACACGCGGTAGGCGGTCTCACCCAGACCTTCGGCAATGTCATTCCACACAGGCGAAGCATGGGTCAGACCGTGAACGCAGACGGCGACCGGGCCGCGCACGGGACCTTTCCATTCATAATGGGTACGCCCGCTCGGCAGATCCGCAAATGAGCCGGGGGCTTCGTCCAGCTTGGCACCCGGTTTCAGGGCCTCGCGCAAAAAGGGCAAACCGATCACGGCGGCCAGCCCCAAAATAATATACCAAATCACACTCATCTTGCGCGCCATGCCTCCAAAATATAACGGCTCACCATCAGATCCAAATGGGCCCCGCCACCGTTCTTGAAAAGAGTAATCTCTTCGTCAGAACGCCGGGCGAAAAGCTCATGGTCATTATAATCCGCAATAATATCATCCGCTTGTATCACACCTGCCTCGACAGGGATCTTCAACTCACCAATATGCCCTAGGGTCGTCTCACGACTGTCCACAAACACACGCGCACGCGTCATTGCAGCGTCGTTCACCTCACGCATATCAGGGCGATATGCGCCGATTAAGTTAATATGTTGGCCAGATTGTAACCAATCCCCGTCGATCAACGGCGTCGTTGCCATCGTGGCACAGGTCACGACATCGGCTTGCCGTACGTGGCGTTCCAAATCGTCCGCAATCTGCGCCCCGGTTTGCTGGGCAAAGGCCTGCGCGCGCTCTGCGTTGCGGTTCCACACGGTAAACTCAGCATCCGGAAAAACAGCGCGATACGCCTCCACCATCGAGCGCCCCACGGTGCCCGCGCCCACGATCAGAAATTTGCGACTGTCAGGACGGGCCAGTTTGGTCGCGGCCAACAGGCTGTCACCGGCGGTTTTCCATTTGGTCACCAGATGAAAATCAATCACCGCATCCAGCGCGCCCGTCGTTTCCGAAAACAAGGTCACAGCCCCATTGATCATCGGCTCTTGGCCGGGAAAAATCGTGCAGGCTTTCACAGCAACACCCAAACCTTCAATCCAGGCGGATCGGTTCAACAGGGTGCGGTCGCCTTGATATAAAAACACGTCTTCAACCTGCGCGCGGGGGGCGCGATGCCCGGCCTCGATGGCGGCACATAGGTCGAGCCAATTCAAATGCGCCTCTCCCTCAAACGGGATCATCTCCATCAGACGGCTTCCTCGGCGGTCAAAACACCAGCAGCAACGAGGCAGTCGGCCCAGCCAGCGGGGTCTTCAAACAGATGGGTTTTCCAGCCACGGGCGGCGGCGGCCTCAACATTGTCAGCGCGGTCATCCACGAACAAAAGATCCGCAGGGGCCACGCCACAATCTTCTTCCACTCTATGAAAGATCACGGGATCCGGCTTCATCACCTTCATCTCGCCCGAGACATAGCGTTTGTCGAATTCTTCC
>CALHAP010000190.1 GCA_937931795.1 uncultured Paracoccaceae bacterium | reverse complement strand
CTATGGGGGTGAACCCTAGCTTAACGATTGCGGCCAATGCGCTGCGTGTGGCGCAGACGATGATAGGACAAGTTGATGAGTGATGTGGTGATGATCACAGGGGCCAGCGGCGGTTTGGGCCGGGCTCTGGCCATTGAAATGGTGGGACGCGGTTGCACGGTCGTGGGCCTCGGGCGGCGCAGCGATGCGTTGGACGAGACCAAGGCGCTGGCCGGGGATCAATTCCACCCCGTCGTGACCGATATCGCGGATGCGGGCGCTGTGGAGCGGGCCTTTGCGGTGGCGGATACCCTCGGGCCATTGACGATTCTGATCAACAACGCAGCGGTCTATCCGCGCCGTGACATTTTAGAGGAAACCCCCGCCAGCTTTATGGAGACAGTGGCCGTGAACCTCGGGGGGCCAGTTGCGGCCAGCCAGATGGCGCTCGCGCGGTTCGTGGCCACAGGCACTGGGCGCATCCTCAACGTCTCGACCTTCGCGGATATAGCCCCATTGCCCGGCAGCGCCGCCTATTCGGTCTCAAAAGGCGCGCAGCGTATTCTGACCCGTGCTTTGGTCGCTGATATCGCAGACCGCTTCCCCGACATCGTGATCAACGATTGGATGCCCGGCATGTTGGCGACAGAGATGGGTATTCCGGACGGCATCGCCCCCGCGCAGGCCGCGACATGGGGGGCAACGCTCGCGCTATGGCACGACCGGTCGATCAGCGGGACAACGTGGGAAGAGAACCGCGAAATACCAGCACCACGCGGGCTAAAATCACGGATCAAAGACAAGGTTTTGATGC
This sequence comes from uncultured Paracoccaceae bacterium, assembly GCA_937931795.1. GTDB lineage: Bacteria > Pseudomonadota > Alphaproteobacteria > Rhodobacterales > Rhodobacteraceae > JALZWD01. Next base: position 11,078 of record CALHAP010000190.1, on the reverse strand, counting down.
GCAAAGCCGTCGTTAGGACGTTGGCGTCTGACGGCTCTTGAGCACATTGCGCACCTGCTCGGGCAGGATCATGATGCATTTTGCATAGCGCTTGGTCAGACGGATCGGATCGTTCAAAATCCGCCACAACCATTCCAGCGCCATGCGCCGCACCAGATACGGCGCGCGGGTTTGTTGGCCCGACAGAAAATCCAAACCTGCCCCAATCGAGGCAAAGCCGCACTGTGGCGCGATACGACGCCCAAATGCTGCGAACCGTTCTTGCTTGGGCGCGCCGAGGGCCACGAATGTGATCCCGACGTTATGCGACGCCAGTTCTTCCAAAATCTCTTGAGCGGCGGGGCCTTCAGGATCAAAGCCCATAGGCGGGGCGATCATGGCGGCGCATTCCACGTTGGGAACCGCTTTTTTCAAAGTTTCCAACGCTTTCGCGAGGCTCTCTTCGGTGCTGCCGACTAGCGCTATGGGACGGTTATTTTCGGCGCACATGCAAGCCAGCGGGATCACCAAATCAGCACCGGGCAATAAATCCAACGGCTGCCGGGCCAGCTCGGACAACCAGACAATTGGATTGCCATCGGCTGTGATCAAATCTTGGGCGGCATAGGCGTCGCGGAAAGACGGGGTTGACTTCAGCTTGACCAAATGGTCAAGGTTCAAGGTCGCGAGCGCAAACCCGATGTTGCCAGCCAAACGGCTGCCCACGGCATCAATCAACGCCGCCTCATTCGTTACGTTGACCGTAACAGAAGTGCCCTCTGTCCTAAACTCCACTGCGATGCAGCCCCTTGTTCACTCGTACTTACACTGTGCGTCCTACCAGCAAAGCCGTATTACGCAAAACAATCCTCGGTTTGTTTCGCTGTTGCCGCTGTTTGGAGGCCAATCTTTCGATTTTGTTGGAATTGAAGACGAAATACGGCGAAAGAGTGCCCTGAATTAAGCGATTTAAGGAATCGTCATGAGCGGAATCACTTTGGTTGGATGTGGATTTGTCGCGGACCTGTATATGCGGTCCCTGACAACCTTTCCTGAAATACAGGTCTTGGGCGCCTATGATCGTGACCCCGCGCGCCGGGCCGCGTTTTGCGCGCATTGGAAAATCCCCGAGCTGTCGTCACTGGAGGCCTTGTTTGATGTGCAGCCCCATGATGGCGTCATTCTCAACCTGACCAACCCAGCGTCACATTTTGAGATCAACACCGCCTGCCTTGAGGCGGGCTTCCATGTCTGGTCGGAAAAGCCGTTGGCGATGACGATGGATGAGGCGCGCTCGGTCTATAATCTCGCGCGGTCACGCAATCTGTCTCTGGCCTCGGCCCCCTGTTCTGTGTTGGGCCAAGCGGCCCAAACCCTCAAACGCAGTGTCGCAGATCAGGTCATGGGCGAGGCGCAATTGATCTATGCCGAGCTAGACGACGGCTATATCCCCCAAGCCCCGCTGGAAGCATGGAGCAGCGAAAGCGGCGCGCCCTGGCCCTATGAGGATGAGTTCCGCGTGGGCTGCACGCTTGAGCACGCGGGCTATTACCTCAGTTGGCTGATCGGGATGTTTGGCGCTGTGCGCTCTGTCACCGCCGCTTCGGCGTCTGTCGTCACGGACAAACGCGGCGTGGACACCAACACGCCAGACTTTTCCACAGCCACCCTGTTTTTCGACAATGGCCCCGTCACCCGCCTGACCTGTTCCATCGCCGCCCCGCACGACCACCAAATCCGGGTGATCGGGGATAAGGGTCTCTTGAAGCTGGACAAGGCATGGGACAATGGCGCGCCGGTCAAGTTCCACAAACGGTTCCGCGTACGGCGGCGTCTGATCGACAGCCCCGTGGGGATCAAACAAAAGCCCACAGGTGCCGCGCATCCAAAGGTCGGACGCTGGGGCGCTGCCTCGATGAACTTTGCTCTGGGGCCGGTCGAGATGCTGCGGGCCATCGGCAAAGGGCAGCGCAGCATGCTGTCGGGCGACTATGCGCTTCACCTTAATGAAGTCACATTGGCCATTCAAAACGCGGGCGATGATACAGGCGCCCAAACAATGACGACCCGATGTGACCCCCTGCCCCCGATGGACTGGAGCTGATGCGCATTTTGATCACCGGTGCTGCGGGCTTTCTCGGGCGCGCCTGCGTAGAGGCCGTCGTTGCAGCGGGCCACATTCCACGCGCCATTGTGCGCGGCGGGGATGCCCCATGCGAGGACACGCAGCGCGGTGATCTGGCGGATATGGATCTGGATACGGCGCTGGCAGAGGTTGATGCCGTGATCCACGCTGCCGCGTCTTTGGAAGGCGATGAAGCGCAGATGCAGCGCGACACTGTCGCAGCGACGCAACGCCTGATGCAGGCGGTCAGCGCCCAAACAATGCCACCGCGTGTCGTGTTGGCGGGATCAATGTCGGTCTATGGGGCCGATTGTGCGCCAAACACGCTGATTTCGGAGGCGTCACCGCTCGAATCTAGACCTGCGCTGCGGGATGCATATACACGAACGAAATTGGCCCAAGAGGCAGCGGCCCGCGCCGCCTGTCCCGAGGGTGAGATGTGGATTGCACGGATCGGCGCGCTCTATGGCCCCGGTCGGGTGTGGAACGGTCATCTGGGTGTCGGGCTAGGGCCGGCGTTGATCCAGATGGGCAGTGATGGCGAAGTGCCGCTCGCGCATGTGCGCAACGCAGCACTTGCGCTGGTTTTGGCGGCAGTGACCCCTGTTTCGGGGTGTGAAGTGGTGAACGTGTTGGACGACGAACGACCTACCAGAGCGGCCTATGTGGCGGCCATGAAACGCGGCGGATGGCCAAAGATAGCGCTACCAGTGGGCTGGCGCGTCATGTCTGCCGCCGCCTCGGTGCTAGGCCGCCTGCCGCGCGCACCCGGTCTGTTGCGCAAACCTGTCGTGAACGCCCGCCTCATGCCGCTGCGCTATGACAACGCAAAATTGCACGACCGCCTCGGTTGGTCACCTGTTGTAGGCTTTGATGCCGCAATGACCGAGGCGCTGTCATGACATCGCCGATCCCCGGAAAACTGGCCTATCTGACGGGTGAATACCCGCGCGCGACGGATACGTTTATCCAGCGCGAAGTGGCGGCGCTGCGCGATCAAGGCTTTGACGTGCTGACCTGTTCGATCCGCAAAACCGGGCCGGAACATATCGTAGGCCCCGAACAACAGGCCGAACAAGCACAGACCTATCACGTGCTGCCCGCCGTCAAAACGGGCGCGGGGCTAAAGGCGCAGTTTCGCGCGATGCGGGATGTGAAACGCTACTTCGGTGCGCTGCGGCTCGCGTGGCAAAGCGCGCCCAAGGGCGTCAAAGGTCGTCTTTACAACATGATCTATCTGGCCGAAGCCGCCGCCCTGTCCGCCCATATGCAGGACAACGGCGTCACCCATCTGCACAACCACATCGCCAAGGCCAGCTGCACGGTCGCCATGCTCGCCAGTCATCTCAGTGGCGTCCCCTATAGCTTTACCCTGCATGGGCCCGACATCTTTTACGCTCCCGAACATTGGCGCTTGGACAAAAAGATCGAGACCGCGTCTTTTGTCGCCTGCATTTCCGAGTTCTGCCGCTCGCAGGCGATGCTGTGGTCCGAGACCGACCATTGGAACAAACTGCACATCGTCCATTGCGGCATTGATCCGGCGGTCTACGCGGACACACTCGCCACAACGGGAAAAAACCTGCTGTTCGTCGGGCGCTTGGCCTCTGTGAAGGGCGTGCCGATCCTGCTCGACGCGCTGGCCGCGATCCGCGCGCAGCACCCGGACATGCATCTGACCCTGATCGGCGACGGCCCTGAGCGCACAGCCCTAGAGGCGCGCGCTGCTGAGATCGGCTTAGACGGCGCTGTCACCTTTGCAGGCTATAAATCGCAGGCAGAAGTCGCCGACGCCCTCGCGCAATCCGACGCGCTGATCCTGCCCAGCTTTGCCGAAGGTGTGCCGGTTGTTTTGATGGAAGCCATGGCCGCCGCCCGCCCCGTTGTCGCCACCCGCGTGGGCGGTGTGGCCGAACTGGTCGAGGACGGCGTGTCGGGCTTTACCGTGGCCCCCGGTGATCCGGTGGCATTGGCCGTGGGCATATTGGACGTACTCGACGCAAGCCCTGCGATGGGCGCTGCTGGTCGGGCCAAAGTGGCGGCAGAGTTTAACATCGCGACCGAAGCCGCGTGGCTGGGTCAGTTGATCGCGGCCAGTCCCGAGGCCCGCGCAGACATGGGGAAACGACCATGACGGGCCGCGCCGCAGCAGTGGTCATCGGGCGCAACGAAGGCGCGCGGCTTGAGCGGTGTTTGACCTCGCTCCAAGGCCAAGTGGACCAGATCATCTACGTTGACAGCGGATCAACCGACGATAGCGTGGCATTTGCCCGCGCGCTCGGGTGCGAAGTGGTTGAACTCGACACCAGCGTCCCGTTCACAGCAGCCCGCGCCCGTAACGAAGGGTTCGACGCGGTGCGCGACGCGGACTATGTGCAATTCATCGACGGCGATTGTGGTGTTGTGGAGTTTTGGATCGAAAAGGGCGTCGAGGCGCTGGATAGTGATCCTGATTTGGCGATTGTCACCGGCTGGCGCAGCGAAATCGCGGCCGATGCCAGCGTCTACAACGCGATGGCCGAGGTCGAATGGCACCGTCCGGCTGGCGAGATTGCGGCCTGCGGCGGCGACATGATGGTGCGCGCGAGCGTTTTCCGCGCGCTCGGCGGGTTCAACCCCACGGTGATCGCCAGCGAAGACGACGAGTTTTGTCTGCGCGTCGGCAAAGCGGGGCACAAATTGCTGCGCTTGCCCGAGCAGATGACACGCCACGACACCGCAATGTTTCGCTTTACCGAATGGTGGCGGCGCACGATCCGCAACGGCCATGGTTTTGCCGAAGTGGGCCGCATGCATGATCCGCATTTCAAGCGTGAACGCCAGCGGGTCTGGGTTTACGGCGGGGTGTTGCCTTTGATCGCGATCCTATCTGCGCTGTTTGGCGTGTGGCTGGGCGTGATCGCAGTCCTGGCGATCTACTATTACAACTGGTCGCGCACCGCCGACGGATTGCTGGGCCAAGGCCTGCGCAAATGGCAGGCCCGCCATCACGCTTTCTTTCTAACGATCAGCAAAATCCCCAACATGATCGGGCTGCTGACCTACCACAAACGCAGGCTGCGCGGCGATGCCGCCACCATTATCGAGTATAAATGAGACGAGGACGATCAACGTGACCCAGACACTCCCCTCCCCCGTACGCGTCGCCATCATCGGCGCAGGCTACATCGCAACGTGGCACGCAGACGCCCTTAAGGCGACCAAAGACGCGCAAGTGGTCGCGGTCGTGGACCCGGCGATGGATGCCGCCGAGATGCTGGCAGCCTCCCACGGAGCACGTGCGTTCGCCTCGGTCGCTGATCTGGCCGCTGCCAACATCTGTGACGCGGTGCATATCCTGACACCACCGAACCTGCACAAATCGCTGGCGCTGGAATGTCTGGACGCAGGCCTGAACGTGATCGTTGAAAAGCCAGTTGCCCTGTCCGCGGATGAAACACGCGAGATCGTCGCCGCAGCGGATGCGGCGGGCAAGAGCTTTGCCGCAGGTCACAACTTCCTCGGCCTACCGGGCTACGAAAAGATGAAAGCCATGCGCGACGCGGGCGATCTAGGCCGGGTGTCTGGCGCGCAGATCAACTGGTGTTTGCCATTGTCACCGCTGCGGTCCGGCCCGTTCGGTCTGTGGTTGCTGCGCGAGCCAAAGAACCTACTGTTGGAGTTGGGCGCGCATCCGTTCTCGTTTGCTGTGGACCTGTTTGGCCCACTGGAGATCATATCGCTCGATCTGGGGCAGCCTGTCGAGCTGTCCGGTGGCGGCACCCGGCATCAAAGCTGGCGCATTCTGGCCCGCGCGGGTGAGGTTGATATCAACATCAACCTGTCGATGGTCGAGACATTCGATGACCGGTCCGTCACTTTGCGCGGCTCGTCTGGCATGGCGCATCTGGACTACGCCAATGACGTGCTAACCGTGCGCCGCGACAGCACCGCCGATCTGGTCGTGAACCCTCTACGTCGCTCTATGGGGCAATCCTGGGCGCATTTCCGCGAGGGGGCGGTGAACGCCATTCGTCAGACCACGTCGCTGAACCAGAAAAACCCCTATGGCCTCAGCTTTCGCGGCATGAACGCGGCGATCTATGGCGCGCTGACCACGGGTGCGCCGATGGACGACCGGTTCTCGGGCGCGTCAGCGATCACCGTCATGCAGGGCATCGACGACACGCTGGCCCTGATGCCCGAGATTGCGCCCCCCGTGGTCGCCAAGGGCACACCAAACCCCAAGGTGATGGTCATCGGAGGCACAGGCTTTATCGGGCGCAACCTGACGCGCCGCTTGGTCGAGCAGGGCCACGACGTGCGTGTCCTCAGCCGGGGCAAGACCGGGCCGTTCGCCGATATCGCGGATCACGTGGAAACCGTCGCCGTGAGCCTTCGCGACAAAGAAGGGCTGACAGAGGCGATGCGCGGCATGGACGCTGTGTTCAACCTCGCGAAATCTATGGACAATACGTGGGAAGCCGCGTTGGAGAACGACGTGGGTGTAGCCGTGCGCGTCGCCGAAGCATCGCTGGACGCGGGCGTCAAACGCCTGATCTACACAGGCACCATCGCGTCCTATGACATGTCGGTGCCCGGATCGAAAATCACCGAAGACACCGATTTCGGCGACATTGAACAGCGCAATCTCTACGCGCGGTCCAAGGCGGAATGCGAAAGCCGTCTGATGGAAATGCACTATGACCGCGACCTGCCTCTGGTCATCGCGCGCCCCGGTATCGTGGTCGGGCATGGCGGTCCATTGCAGCACTGGGGCATCGGGCGGTGGCATGGGGCTGGCGCGCTGAAGCTTTGGGGCAATGGCAACAACATCCTGCCATTTGTTCTGGCCGACGACGTCTCGGACGGGTTGATCGCGATGATGGACAGTGACGCGGCCGTGGGCAACAGCTACAATCTGATCGGCGAGCCGATGCTGTCGGGACGCGGATACTTTGGCGAAGTGCACAAGCGGCTGGGTGCGAAACTGCGTATCGGGTCGGGCAATCTGACGGGCATGTGGGCCGCCGATGGCGTCAAGTGGGTGCTGAAATACTACGCTCTGGGCCGCAAGGATGCGGTGCGCCCGTCGCTGGCAGACTGGAAGTCACGCGGGCACCTTGCACGCTTTGACAACACGCTGCCCAAAGAGCAATTGGGCTGGCAGCCCGAGACTGACAAAGACGCCTTTTTGCGCCGCGCCATTGATGAAGCGGGCATGTTTGGGTTCTAGGGGCTCGCAAAACCAAGATAATGGCATAGTTTTGCCAAGGTTTCCGGGTCTGACGAAACAATACGCCCGGCTGTGATTTAGTGATGAAAGTTTATCTATGACCAACCAACCGACATACCAAACCCGGCGCGCCCGCATGGACAAGGACGCACACCGACGCATTATTGCCGAGGTCAAGCGCGTTGGTCGCAAGGATGCGTCTGAGATCACCAAAACCACGGATGAGCTGCGTGATATCCTGCTGCAACCCATCGAGGATGCAGAAGAAGTGCTGGAATTGACGCCGGCGCAGGCTGTCCCACACCAGCAACCGGCAGCCGCGGCCCCGCCGCCGCCACAACCCGTACAACAACCCGCACCTGAACCACAGGCAGCCCCCGCACCACCACCCTATGTGGCCCCTGTTGAACAACCCGCCGCCGCGCCAGCCCCAGCCGCTGGCCTACCAGTCCCCGCGCGATCAGAATCGCAAGTGGGTTGGCAGCGATTGGCGACGGTCGATGTGGCCAGCCGTGTTCTCGACAAAAGCCTCGTGATCACCGCCAACCGGATCGACCCCGCCCATGCGTCCTTTGACGTCTTGCGCACGCGATTGGTGCAGGCGCTGGCCGAAAAGGGCTGGCGGCGTGTGGCGATCACATCGCCAAGCGGTGGTTGTGGCAAAAGCTTTACCGCGATGAACCTCGCGGTGACCCTGTCGCGTTATGATAATTTCCGCACAGTTCTGATGGATATGGACATGCGCAGGCCTGCCTTGGCCAAATATCTCGGCGTGAAATCTCCCGGCAGTTTGGGCGATGTTCTGCGCGGCGAGACCACAATGACACAACATCTACGCCGGATCAGCAGCACGGACCAAAAGATCGGCCAAAACCTCGCGCTGGGTCTGAACGACAAAGCCGAAGACTACGCCGCCGAATTGTTCCAACAGCAATCCACCAAAGAAGCGCTCGGGCGCATGGAATACGATCTGGCCCCTGACGTGATCCTCTACGATCTGCCGCCTGCCTTGGCCCAGGACGATGTCATGGCCTTTCGCCCATATTTCGACTGTGTGTTGATGGTCGTGGGCGGCGGTATCAGCACCGCAAAAGAGATCCGCGAAGTCCACCGCCGTCTGGGCGACGACAAGCCGGTTCTTGGTGTTGTGCTGAACATGGCCGAAGATCAGGAAGACAACACCTACTGATCGGCGCAAGCCATACAATAGATTTTGACAAGCACGGCGCAGCGGTCTTATCCTTATGGGTAAGGCCGCTGTTTGCCTGCCGTGCGCCCCGTTTTTGGGTTGGTGAAAATCAGACGACTATTCATATCGAACTTTCCGAACGGGCGATCCCTGTCAGCAATGCGCACACCGACCTGTTGGATTTGCCCTCAAAAGGAAATTCGATGACGAACGAAACACCCAACCCAAAACTGATGGCAAAATCCCTGCGCGCGTCGCTGGCTGCCCAAGGGATCGAAACATCGCACAGCGCCTGTCTGGAAATGGTCGCGCGCCAGTGGGGATACCCGGACTGGAACACGCTGTCGGCGTCGCTCCAACCCAGTGACCCGGCACAATCGCCTAACTTGGTTATTCCTACCGGCTGGCAGATTTCTGGAACGCAGGCCCAAGACTACCGGATCGGCGTCTCCCCAGACGAACCCGGCAGCCCGGCGCGCATTATCTCGACCAAACCCAGCGAAAGCCCCGCCGCGTTTGCGACATTGATGCAGAGCATTGAGGCGGCACATTATGTCAGCAACCGGGTGATGCTAGAAGCTGAGATCCGCAGTTTTGACACGACCGGCTATGTCACCATTTGGATGCGCGTGGATGATGTCAGCGCCAAAACCCTATCGTTTGACAATATGGAATTGCGCAACGCCGAGGGCACGATCAGCGGCACGCAAGGTTGGTCGAAGCGGCAGATAATTTTGGAGGTGCCCAAGACCGCCGAGAGCATCCACTTTGGGTTCTTTCTCAAAGGAGATGGACATGGCGAAGCCCGCGGCTTTGCGCTGTCGCAGGCCCCGGCAGATGCGACCACCACGTCCTTCGGGGGTAACCGCTTGCCTGAGCCAATGAACCTGAACTTCGCTGAACGGTCCCTGCGGGTTTAACTGATAAAAAAAGGGGCGCTCGGTTGAGCGCCCCTTTTTCTCATTTCAAGTCAGTTTTGGGGGGTTAGGTCGGGGTTGCCGACCCACCGCCACTGCGCATGACTAGGTCGCGCAGGCCACCAAAGAACCACCCAACGGCACCACCAGCACCAAGCACCAGCGCCAGCACGCCCATGATGCGACGGCGACGTTTCACGCGGCCATTCAGGTTCGGCACTGTGATCACAGGCAACAGACCCAGCTGTGCTTCGAGCTGTGCAGAGTTGCGGATCACAGGGCGCATCAGTTCGGCCAAGAACGCCAAACCCAGCGCCATCATACCCACAGCCAAACCACCAGCGATGGCGATTTTTGTGCGGCTGGTCGACACGGCATAGTCGGGGACAACGGCGGTTTCCAGAACCTCGAAGCGCTGTGCTTGGTCTTGAGTTTCCAGACGTTCGCGGATCGCGGCCTCGGTGCGGCTGCTGGTGATCTCGACGTATTCGGCTTCAAGTTGGTCCAACTCGCGCTGAAGACCGTTCACCTGACGCTCAACGGTTGGGGCGGCCTGAAGGGCGGCTTGCACCTTGTCGATTTCGCTCTGGAAAAACGACTGCTGCTCAATCAACAGATTGGTCTGACGGGCCAACTCGTCATCACGAATACGCTCGCTACCTGTCTGCAACTGTACCAATTGCTGATCAATGGCCAGTTTGGCCTCTTGCAGCGTAGAGACACGCGACTGCTGGGCTGTGATCTCGGTGGGCAAAGACCCTTGGTTGGCTTCTTTGAAATCCGCCAATTGCGTTTCCAGCGTCAGGATTTCAGCAGACACACGGCGCTCTTCTTCATCAAAGAACGCGAGCGTGCTTTCAGCACGGGCCTCGGCGCGGCGGGATGCTTCTTCCAAGATCGCATTGAGAAAGTGGTTCGCGACCTCGGTGGCCTGCTCGGGATCCCCCATTTGTACGGTGATAATCAGACCAGACGGCGTGGCATCAGGGCGAAACTGCTGAGACGGATCAATCAGTTTGACGATCTCAACAGCACCACGCAGGTAGCTGACGCGCTCGTTGATGCTGTCTTCTTCAGGAAAGAGGTTAAACAGACGCACAACCTCTTCCATGTTGTTGCGCGAGCCCAGCTTTTGTTGGATCAGCTCGATCTGACCATCCGAGGCAGGCATCACAGGCATCGCACCTGTTTGCACGATCTGCGGGGCTTCGATCTGGATGACCGCGAGGGCTTCATACATCTTGTCACGGCTCTGCGCGAACAACAGCACCAGCGGCAGTCCAATAATAAGCACAAGCAAGATGATCGGCAGGCGACGCCATGCGATCAGAAATAGATTACGGGGTGTAAAAAAATGACCCACTGTTTTCTCCTTTAACCCCAGCTCATTTTGAGCCGGAACACCATTAAACTCGTTCTTGCCGTGCACCGCACAGAAAGGTCCGCGCCCCGACCTCGTCACATATGCGACACATTTAGCAAGGCATCAGCGATTCTGATACATCCCAGCCGTGTATTGACGGAAACGGACTGTGTCCGAAGTAGGCACAAGCCTCCGTCATGTCGTTTGCGGACAGGACAATGCCGTCCCGACCAATCCATCTTGGCGCACGTAATGTCCCCGCAGAATGGCCCCGCGTGGAAAATCCGCCG
>CALHAP010000189.1 GCA_937931795.1 uncultured Paracoccaceae bacterium | reverse complement strand
TGTCGCGATCGGCGCGCCGGTGGCTTTCGCCTTGGGCATTTCAGCCATCACAGCGTTCTGGTTCGAGGGCCTGCCGCTGATGGTCGGGTTCCAGCGGATCATATCGGGGATCAACGTCTTTTCCCTGCTCGCCATCCCGTTTTTCATCTTTGCGGGCGAATTGATGTTTCACGGCGGCATCGCGATCCGTCTGGTCAAGTTTGCCCAAGCCGCCGTCGGCGCTGTGCGCGGCGGCCTCGGAATCGTGAATGTGTTGTCGTCGATGTTGTTTGGCGGCATCTCAGGCTCGGCGATTGCAGATATCTCGGCGCTGGGGTCGATCTTGATCCCGGTGATGAAGGACAAGGGCTATGATGCGGATTATGCGGTCAATGTCACCGTCACATCGTCTATCGCGGGCATCATCATCCCGCCCAGCCATAACATGATCATCTACGCGATTGCGGCAGGCGGGGCTGTGTCGATCTCCAAACTGTTCTTGGCGGGCGTGGTGCCGGGCATCCTGATGTGCATCTGCCTCGCGACGGCGGCCTATATCGTGGCGGTCAAGCGCGGCTATCAGGCCGAGCAGTTTCCGGGTTGGAGCGCGCTGATGTTCGCCTTTATCGGCGCGATCCCCGGTTTGCTGACGGCAGTGATCATCGTGGGCGGCGTCTTGTCGGGCGTGTTTACGGTCACTGAATCCGGCGCGTTTGGGGTGATCTATGCCTTCCTGGTGACGCTGATTGTCTACCGCTCGCTGACGTGGGCGAGCTTTAAAACAGCTGTGAACCAATCGGTGAAAACCACCGCGATGGTGATGATCCTGATCGCCTGTGCCGCCGCCTTCGCCTACATGCTGACCTACTACCGCGTACCGACCAAGATGGTGACGCTGCTGACCGGCATCACCGACAACCCGTTTCTGATCCTCTTGATGATCAACGCGGTGTTGCTCCTGCTCGGCATGATCATGGACATGGCGGCGCTGATCCTGATCTGCACGCCGATCTTTTTGCCCGTCGCCAATGCGCTGGGGATTGATCCGGTGCAGTTTGGGATGATCTTGCTGGTGAACCTCGGGCTGGGGCTGTGTACGCCGCCTGTGGGCTCGTGTCTGTTCGTCGGCTGTGCCGTGGGCAAGTTGCCGATGGAGAAAGCGATCCGCACGATCTGGCCGTTCTATCTGGCGATCTTTGTGGCGCTCATGCTGATCACATTCGTCCCGGCGATCTCGATGACCTTGCCGAACCTGTTGTGGAATTAACGCGAGGCTGAGAGGGCCGCGATGATCCCGCGCAGCTCTGCCAGTCCTCGCATGCGCCCGAACAGCGAATAGCCGGGCTGATAGGTCTTGCCGATGTCTGACAGCAGCGCGTGCCCGTGATCTGCGCGGAACGGCAGGGCAGGGTGTTGGGTGCTGAGCAGCGCGTCGATCACGGCGACTAGATCGACGTCGCCATCTAAATGCGCGCTCTCGGTGAACGAGCCATCCAGCGCCTTGGTGACGTTGCGCAGATGAACGAAATGGGTGCGGGATGCGAAGGCGCGCGCGATGGCGGGCAGGTCGTTGTCCGGGTGCGATCCCAGCGACCCGGTGCAGAGCGTCAGGCCGTTGGCGGGTGCATCGACCGCGCCCATGATCCAAGCGATGTCGTCTTGTGTTGACGTGATCCGAGGCAGCCCGAGGATGTCGCGGGGTGGATCATCAGGGTGGATGCATAGGTTAATCCCCAGCTCACTCGCCGTGGGGATCACCTCGGTCAGAAAACGGGCGAGATTGGCGCGAAGGTCATCATGGCTTAGCCCAGCGTAGCTGTCCAAAACGCCACGCAACCCTGCGATGTCATAGCGGTCCACAGCACCGGGCAGGCCTGCCATGATAGTGGCGAGCAGCTCTGCGCGATCCGCTTCGGTGCTGCAATCAAACCAAGCCGTCCCGTCACGCAGTGCATCGGGGTGGTAGTCCTCGACAGCCGCCTCGCGCCCCAACATATGCACCTCGAACGCGGCCATTTTTGCGGCTGAAAAGTGCAGGCAATTGCCGCCGCGCGGGGCGGGGGCGTTCAGCTCCGTGCGGGTCCAATCGAGGATCGGCATGAAGTTGTAGCAGACCGTCGTGATGCCTTCCGCCGCGAGATTGGCGAGCGATGTGCGGTAGTTGGCGAAGAGCCGGGGCAGATCGCCCGTTCCGCGTTTGATGTCCTCATGGACCGGCAGGCTCTCGACCACGTCCCACGTGAGACCCGCGCCTTCGATCTCAGCGCGGCGGGCGGCGATGGTGTCGCGCGGCCAGACCTCGCCGTAGGGGATGGCGTGTAGGGCGCTGACGATACCAGCGGCACCCGTTTGCGCCACTTCACCCAGCGAAATGGGGTCAAATTCCCCGAACCACCGCCATGTCTCACGCATCTGTCTGGCTCCTGATCAGTGTCTATATAGGCTCAATCGCGACCAATGCGCCCCGGTGTTGGACGACCTCGCGCGACAGGGTGCAGGCCGATGTGATGCCGTTCGCAATCGTGTCCCCTGCAGCGAGGCGGGCAAAGAGGCCAGCGTTAAAACTATCGCCCGCTGCCGTGGAATCCACGAGCGTGCTCACGGGTATTACAGGTACTTCGCCAGTATCGGTGCCGTCGACGTAGACCACCGGGTCAGCCCCGTTTTTGACGATGACACTGCGCGCGCCTGCTGCGAGATACCGCTCGGCTGTGGCCATCGGGGTGGCGTCGCGGAACCAAGAGGCCTCGTCTTCGAACGAGGGCAGGGCGATATCGCAGACGGTGGCGGCCTCCATAATCGCATCTGTCATTTCGCGGTCAGATGCCCAGAGACGGGGCCGCAGATTGGGATCAAAGGCGATGGTTTTTCCCGTAGAACGCGCCCGCCGCAGCGCGTCAAGCAGGGTCGCGCGGGCGGCTGGGGCGAGAATAGCCAAGGTGATGCCGGAAAAATAAATAAGATCAGCGCGGGCCATCGCCGCATCCAGAGCTGCCGGATTATCGGCCAAGCTCTTTGCCGCCGATTGCCCGCGCCAATAGGAAAAGCTGCGTTCCCCCGCGTCGAGCGAGATCAAATAGAGGCCCACGGTCTTGCCCGGCACTTCCTGAACAGCACTGACATCAACACCGCTGCCGCGCATGAACGCCAGCATTTTTGCCGATATCGCATCATCGCCCACTGCCGTCAGATAGGACACCTGCGCCTGCGGGGCGCAGCGGGCCAGATACCACGCGGTGTTGAAGGTATCGCCCGCAAACCCCAGCTGAAAATCACCATCGGATCCGGTCGGGGCCAGTTCCGCCATGCATTCGCCAATGGCCAAAACGCGCATTTCGAGGGGCCTTTCTACGAGAACAACATGCCGCCGTTGATGTCGATGTTGGTGCCGGTCAAGAACGCGCTGTCGTCACAAGCGAGGAACAACACGAGGTTGGCGGCGTCGTCCACATGGCCTTGGCGTTTCAAGGGCGCATTGGCTTCAAATCCGCGACGGCCTGCGTCCGGCGTGTGGATGTTGTGAAAATCGGTGTCGATCATGCCGGGGCAGAGCGCGTTGACGCGGATATCTGGTCCGACCTCTTTTGCGAGGCCGCGCGTCATGGTCATTACAGCGCCTTTGGACGTCGCATAGGCCAGCGATCCGGGGCCACCGCCATCTCGCCCGGCTTGGCTGGCGAGGTTGACGATTGCGCCGGTTTTCATGTGCGCGAGGCAGGCCTTTGTCATCATAAAGGTACTGGTCACGTTCAGCGTCATGACCGTGTTCCAGTGGTCGAGGTCCATCTCGGCCATCGTCTTGCGCGCGACCAATCCGCCTGCGTTATTCACCAGCACATCGACGCCGCCATACGCGCCGAGGGTCGCGGCCAGCAGCTTGTCGACGCCCGCTTGAGTGTTCAGATCGGCCTGCACGGCAATGGCTTTGCCACCGGCATCTGTGATTTCTGCCACCACGGCGTCAGCGCCCTTCGAGCTTTCGAAATAACTTAGAGCGACATTCGCCCCCTCGGCGGCTAGTTTCTTGGCCGCAGCGGCCCCGATGTCGCGCCCGCCGCCTGTGACGATGGCTGTTTTGCCGCTGAGTTTCATGGTGGTTCCTTCCGGCCTTACTTGGCTTGTAATTTCATGAAGTAGTCGAAGATTTCAGGCACGTTGCCGTCGCCCATGCCGGCGTCAACAGCGGCTTGGAGGTTGTTTGACGTGCCTTCGGCGATCTCGGCGCGGGTGCCCATGTCTGCGGCCATTTGTAGGAAATAACCCAGATCTTTGTTGGCGTTGTTGATCGAAAATCCCAGATCGCTGATGCCATCGACCGCGTATTTCTTGGCGAACCCCATGAAGGGCGAATTGGACGGGCCTGCGGACATGATGTCAAACAGCTGCGCGCGATCGACGCCCGCACGGTCGGCCACGGCAAAGGCTTGGCTCATCGCGGTGACGGTGGTCATGCCCATGAAGTTGTTGATCAATTTGGTGACATGACCCGCGCCAAGCGCGCCGAGGTAGAAGACATTTTCGCCCTGTTCGTCGAGCACGTCCTTGACCTTGTCATAGGTCGCCTTGTCGCCTGCGGCCATGATGTTGAGCAATCCGTCCTTGGCGTGGGCAGGGGTTCGGCCCAAGGGCGCGTCGATCATGCCTGCGCCTTTGGCCGCCAAATCCGCGCCGATCTTACGGGTCGATTCCGGGATCGAGGTGCCAAAGTCGATCACCACCGCGCCCTCTTTGATGCCTGCCAAGATGCCGTCATCGCCGTAGATCAGCGACTCCACGACGTCAGATGTTGTCACGCATAGCATGATGATGTCGCTGGCCTCTGCTAATTCTTTTGGTGTGGCCGCCTGCCGCGCGTTACCGCGATCCAGCACTTTGGCGACGACCTCAGGTTTGCGGCCCATCACGACCATCTCGAACCCACGGGTTTGCAGGTTTTCCACCATGTTGCCGCCCATGAGGCCGAGGCCGATGAAACCGATGACGGGTTTGGTCATGATGTATGCTCCGATGTGATAGGTGTTGTTTTCATTAAATTAAAGGAAATCTTCGCGGTGCGGCGTGAAGACGTCCAGCAGTGTTCCCGCCTCTAGACAGGTCGCGCCATGTTCGATGTTGGGTTGTTTGTAAAGACTGTCGCCCGCGCCCACGATGTAGGTCTGATCGCCCACGGTGAACTCAAATTTGCCCGACATAACGTAGGTGATCTGCTCGTGGACGTGGTGGTGCAGCGGGGCTGTGACGCCCGCCTCGAAATGCACCTCGACGATCATCAGGTTGTCGTTATGCGCGCCGATTTTGCGCGACAGCCCGTCGGCCACGCGCTCCAGCGTGTTCTCGGCATCGGGGAAGTGGTTTTTGACGGTCATCTCAGTGTCCTCACGTGTTGGCGAGTTTCTTCATCACCACCTTGAACGTGTGTTCCTCAGGATCGGTGAAGTAGAGATCAGCGTCGTAGCCCTGATCGTCCATGAAGTTGAAAATCCGCTTTGGCGCGTCGAGTTTGTAGGGCACCAAGAGCGTGGCGATCCGGTGGCGTGTCGCTGCCGGGTACTGCGCGGTGAGGACTGTGC
>CALHAP010000188.1 GCA_937931795.1 uncultured Paracoccaceae bacterium | reverse complement strand
TGGAAAACCCTGCGAGCACCACGCGGTCCGGATCAACGCCGAACTGATCAGCCGCATCCGCCACAATCGCGGCAAAAAACGCAGGCTCATCGCGACGCTCTGCCCGCTCGGGATGAAACGACCAACTGCGACGCCCGTCGGTCTCGCTGCGGGCAAGCCCATCAGCGGCGGCAAAAGCATAGCCGCGTTCTAAAAACTGATCGACCATCCCGCGATTGCGCAAAGCGCCCGCGCCACTGCCGCCAAACCCATGCAGCCACAACACCATCGGCGGGCTATCGACCCCGTCGGGCACAGCGATATGATAGGTGCCCTGCGCAATGTCACACAGGCCTGATGCGTCACACTCGGCCAAAGCAGGTCCTGCCGCGAGGGCCAAAACGGTCGAAAGATATTTCATGAACTGTCCTTTTTTGGCAGCGGGTTACGCACACCCTAGCCGGGCCACGCCGACGCGCACATGGACAAAACGACCTGTCTCACAAATGTGACCCTGCGCGATTGTCACTGCAAAGTGACTCCCCGTTTAGGAAATTCTGAGACACAGTAAGCACAGATAATTGGGAGATTGAAACATGCGACGACTATCCCTCGGGGCAATGGCATTGGCAGCCCTGCCCTTTGCCACGCCCGCCTTTGCTGCGGCAGATGGTGAACAAATCACCGTCACAGGCGAATTTATTGACACGTGGTGCTACTTTTCCGGGGTTATGGGCGGCCCCGATGCGGTCGTGGGCAGCGCGCACCACACCTGTGCCATGTGGTGTTCGGCAGGCGGTATTCCTGTGGGCATCCTCGACCCAGACGGCACCATCTACATGGTCCTCAAGATCGAAGGCGATGACAACAACACCGGCGGCGAGACGATCCTGTCGCTGGCCTCGGACACTGTCACAGCCAATGGCACCTATTACCAGCGCGACGGTTTGAACTACATCGTCGTCGAAGAAATCGTCGAGAACATGGGGATCGTGAACGAAAACCACCTCGATTTCGGGACGATCCCCGGCTTTGCCATCCCACCGGGCGAAAGGTAGTCAGATGAAAATTCTAGTCACACTCGGCGCAATTGCGCTGGCAAGCACAGCCTCAGCCCAAGACTACCGTTTTGAAGAAGGCTCAAACGCGCGCAGCTGGAACCTATTTGCCGAATCTAACGCGACATTTTCAGGCACGGTCGTTGACCTGACCTGCGAAGTCACCGGCGACTGCGTCGACAATTGCGGCGACGGCGCACGGCAGTTGGGCATTTTGCGGGCCTCTGATGGCGTGTTGGTGAACGTGCAAAAGAACGCTCAGCAGGTCTTCACCGGTGGTGCCCGTGATTTGCTGCCGTTCTGCGGCCAAGAGGTTGACGTCGATGGGCTGTTGCTCACCGACGAAGATCTCGGCGCTGTGAACATGTACCTCGTGCAATTCGTTCGGCCCACTGGCTCCGAGGACTGGACCGAAGCAAACCAATGGCAGGTCGGCTGGCAGGCTGACAATCCCGACTGGGCCGGTGATGGCCGTTGGTATCGCCGCGATCAAGACATCCGCGCACAACTCGACAGCACCGGGTACTTTGGTCTGGGACTAGAGCGGGATGCCGAGATCAAGGCCGAAGTTTTCGAATGAAACTGATGCTGAAAACCACCCTACTCGCCATATTGGCGGGTGGGGCACAGGGCGAGGCGCTGCCCTTTCCCGGCCTGCCGCTTGATCTGGGCGGGCCATATACGCTCACCGATCAACACGGGCAGACCCGCACCGAAGCAGACCCCAATGGGCACCTGCAACTGGTGTTTTTCGGTTATGCCAATTGCGATGCGATTTGCACCATGGCCCTGCCGCAGATGGGCGATATTCAGGCGGTACTGGCCGAACGTGGCGTACCCCTCAGCACCGTGATGATAACCATCGACGGCGACCGCGATACGGTCGAGACGATGGCCGAGCCACTGGCCGCAATGCACCCGCATTTGATCGGGCTGACAGGGACGCAAGACCAGTTAAACAGTGTCTATGACGCCTATCAGATCAACATCGAGCATCTGTTCGATGATCTAGAATACGGGCCGATCTACGCGCATGACAGCAGCTATTACGTGCTGTCGGGCGATGGCGATTTCCTGACAATCCTGCCACCGATCCTGCCGCCTGCACAATTTGCCGATATCCTCGAAGGCTATGCAAACGACTCATAGGCCCACCTTAAACCCAAAGGATTGCGCGATGCTGCTCGACACCCCCGTTTGTGATTTCGGCTGGAAGGCCCCTGATTTCACCCTGTCCGATCCATCGGGTGCCTCCGTCACTATGTCGGATCAGATCGGACCGGGCGGGCTGCTGATCGCGTTTGTTTGCAACCATTGCCCCTATGTCATCGCCGTGGCCGAACGGCTGGCGCAGGACTGTGCGGTACTGGCGGCAGAGGGCGTGCCCACGCTGGCTGTCATGTCCAACGACTACAAAAGCTATGCCGCCGACAGCCCGCCCGAAATGGCGCGGTTCGCCGCAAAACATGGGTGGTCCTTTCCGTATCTGGTCGATGAAAACCAGAGCGTCGGCAAGGCCTACGGCGCCGTCTGTACGCCCGACTTTTTCGGTCTGAACGCCAAGGGCGAGTTACACTACCGGGGCCGATTGGACGACGCCGCCATGCGCACCCCCACCGACCGTGTCCCAGAACTGCTCAACGCCATGCGGATGATCGCCAAAACAGGGGCTGGGCCGCAGGCACAAACGCCATCTATGGGATGTTCGATCAAATGGGTTTAGCGCGACCCTAGCGCTGCACTCGCGCGGCGCGTGGCGATCAATTTCCGCGCGAGGGCTGCGAGAAAGATCGCCGTCAGGATCAGCACGATTGTGGGCGCAGGCGCGGAATCGAGCCAGAAACTGGCATAGACACCACCCACCATGGCGATCTCACAGACCAATACCGACACGATCATCATCCAGCCAAAACTGCGGACTGTCAGAAACGCAATGGCCCCCGGTGTGATCAACAAGGCGACGGCCAGAACCAGCCCCACCGAGCTGAGCGTCGCCACGATGGTCAGCGACAGCACGGTCAGCAAACCGTAGTGCAACAGGTTGACGGGCAAGCCGATCGCCTGCGCTTGGGCCGCGTCAAAGGTGTGCAGCACCAGATCGCGCCACTTCGCCAGCAGCACAATTGTGACCACCAAAGCGATGCTGCCAGCCGTCCATAGGTCATTCGTCCCGACGCCCAGCATGTTGCCATAGAGGATATGATCGAGGTGTTCGGTCGTGTTGATCGAGGTGTAGAGCAGCAACCCGCTGGCAAACATACCAGAGAACACCACCCCCATCACCGTGTCTGATTTGACCCGGCTGTTATCCGACAAGAACCCCGTGAGAAGCGCGCAGACCATGCCGCTGAGGAAGGCGCCAATCAGCAGCGGGATGCCTGCGATCCACGCGAGCACGACGCCCGGCAGTACCGCATGGCTGACCGCATCGCCCATCAGCGCCCAGCCTTTGAGCACCAGAAAGCACGACAAAATGGCGCAGGGCACCGCGATGATCACCGCGATCAAAAAGGCGTTCTGCATAAAGGCAAATTGAAACGGCGTGATCCACGTCATTCCAAAGCCTCCGCCGCCCGCCGCCGCGCCGCCCGCATCCCGTGAACGGGCGCAAAGGTAAATGCGGCAAGGAAAATCAGTGTCTGTAACACCACGATCAAGGCTCCGGTGGCCGCATCGAGAAAATAGCTGGCATAGGCCCCCACCGCCGAGGTCAGCGCCCCGATCAACACTGAGGTGATGATGAGCCGCGGGAATCTGTCGCAGAGAAGATAGGCGGTGGCCCCCGGCGTGACGACCATCGCGATCACCAAAAACGCGCCGACGGTCTGTAGCGCCGCCACGATAGACGCCGACAGCAGCACAAAGAACATGAACTTCAACAAGTCAGGCCGCAGCCCCATGGACCGCGCATGGTTCTCGTCAAAAAATACGACCATCAGGTCTTTCCATTTCAGCGTTAAAACCCCCAGCGAGACCAAACCGATGATCGCCAATTGTGCTGTGTCTTCGGGGGTGATCGCCAGAATGTTGCCCATGGTGATCGTTTGGATGTCGACCGCCGTGGGGAAGATCGAGATCAGGAACAGCCCCAGCCCGAAAAACGAGGTGAAGATGATCCCGATGATCACGTCGATCTTCAGCCCCGACCTGCCGCTGAGCAGCAGCATCGCAAGTGCCGCCAATCCGCCAGACAAAAACGCGCCAAGGGCAAAGGGCAGCCCGAGGATATAGGCCCCAGCTACACCCGGCACAACCGAATGGGCCAGCGCATCACCGATCAGTGACCAGCCTTTGAGCATCAGGTAAGCGGATAGAAACGCGCAGACAGCGCCCACCAATGCAGACACCCAGATCGCGTTGACCATGTAGGCATAGGTGAAGGGTTCAAGCAGGATCATCAGGATCCTCACGCTTGATCCCGTAGCGCACGAATGGTCGTTCGTCGTCGGTGATGATGCGGACTTCACGCGGGTCGTCGTCGTCATGCAGCTCGTCGCCGGATAGGGTGAAATGGCGCAGAACCCCGCCAAATGCCGCCTCTAGATTGTCGTGGGTAAAGGTATCTTCGGTCAGCCCATGCGCCAACACAGTGCCTTTGACGAGGACCGTACGGTCACAAAACTCAGGCACAGACCCTAGATTGTGGGTCGACACGAGGATCACGCGCCCTTCGTCGCGCAGGTCACGCAATAGCGCGATGATCTGATCTTCGGTTTTGACATCGACGCCTGTGAACGGTTCATCGAGCAGTATGACCTTGCCATCTTGGGCCAACGCGCGGGCAAGAAAGACGCGCTTGCGCTGGCCGCCCGACAGCTCTCCGATTTGACGGTGGCGGTAGTCTGTCATGCCGACGCGCGCCAATGCGGTGTCCACCGCCGCACGGTCTTGCGCGCCAGCGATCCGCAAGAACCCCATGTGCCCGTAGCGACCCATCAAGACCACGTCTTCGACCAACACGGGAAAGGCCCAATCGACCTCTTCGGATTGCGGAACGTAGGCCACGAGGTTCTGTTTCAGAGCCTCTTTCACGCCCAGACCCATCATAGAAATAGACCCTGCGGCGGCGGGCACAAATCCCATAATCGCCTTAAACAGGGTCGATTTTCCCGCACCATTGACACCCACAAGCGCCGTGATCGTGCCGCGCGGGATGGCAAAGCTGGCATGGCGCAGGGCCGTATGCCCGTTGCGATACGTCACCGTCACATCATCGGCGATCAACCCATCAAACGTCGGATCATTCCCCATTCAGACCCTCAACGATGGTCTCGGAGGTAACACGCAACAGGTCGAGGTATGTGGGCACAACGCCGCCCGCTTCGCTGAGGCTATCGACGTAAAGCACACCGCCGTAAGCCACACCTGTTTCACGTGCCACCTGTTCGGCGGGGTCGGTGTTGACCGTGCTCTCGCAAAACACCGCTGGGATATCGTTGGCACGCACACCATCAATCACGGCGCGGATCTGTTGCGGGGTGCCGGTTTGGTCGGCGTTCATTGGCCAAAGGTACAGCTCTTGCATCCCAAAATCGCGGGCAAGATAGCTAAACGCGCCTTCACAGGTCACCAACCACCGCTGGTCCGCCGGGATCGCCAAAACAGCATCGCGCAGCGGTGCAATCGTTTCTGTGATCTGGGCCTTATAGGTCTCTGCATTCGCCAAATAAGTGTCTACATTAGCCGGATCGACATCGCCCATGGCTGCAGCGATGTTATCGACATAGATCAGCGCATTCTCTAGACCCATCCATGCATGGGGGTTTGTCAGCCCTTCGTACGACCCTTCGGCAATGGCAATCGGGTCGATGCCATCAGTGATCGTGGCGGACGGGATATCGCCCAGATTATTGATGAACTGCTCGAACCACAGCTCTAGGTTCAGCCCGTTCCAGAGCACAAGATCCGCATCACTAGCCCCCACAATATCTCGTGGGGTTGGCTGGTAGCCATGAATTTCCGCACCCGGTTTGGTGATTGAGACCACGTCCGCCACATCGCCCGCGACGTTGCGGGCCATATCGGCGATCACGGTGAAGGTTGTGACGACCTTGATCCGGTCTTGCGCCACCGCAGGCAACGCCACACTCATCATCAATGCACACCAGGCTAACGTCTTCATCTTATCCTCGCTTCGGTCTAGTTGCGAACCATTCGCAACTAGAACATACGCCGGATTGAGACGAGGGCAAGGGGCGCGCCGAAATGAACGCGCTATAGGACGACCAACTTCGACCCGATCCGAATACGCCGCACGATCCAACGCAGATCAGATGGGTCCAGCCCGATACAGCCCGCCGTGGGACACCCCGGCCTGCGCCACGCGTGCACGAAAATCGCGGACCCCGCGCCACGTTCCGCACGCGGCCAGTTCCAGTTGGTGATCAGCACCAGATCATACATCGGATCCGCCCGGCGCAGCGCCTCGTGGCTATGGGGATAGGGCGCGCGCACCATGAGGTTGTAGTCTTCATGCGCGGGGTCGTCAGACCATAGATCGCCCGGAGTGATCGGCACAGCCCAATCGGTCGGGCGGACCATCCGGTCGGGTCGATAGAGCAGGCCGACCAAATCATGCACCCCGCGCGGCGTCGCCCCATCGCCTTCGCGCTTGTCGCCTGTGATCCCACCCCGCCCAATCGTCCGGGCAAAATGGCGCCCGGCAAACCGCAGGCCGCGCGGAGACACCACCAGATCATGAACGGATGACATAGGCTGGACCCTTTCGAGGTGGCGCGGTAAGGGCGGGGCATGTCCCATCCGTTTACGACCCTTGCTGCGTGTTTCGACCACGGCTTCGATACGGTGATCGATGTGCGCTCGCCAGCGGAATTTGCCTATGATCACATCCCCGGTGCGATCAACCTGCCCGTGCTGTCAGATGCCCAGCGGGCCGAAGTTGGCACGATATACGTCCAAGACAGCCCGTTCAAAGCGCGTAAACTGGGGGCCGCATTGGTCGCGCGCAATGCAGCAGATCATATCGCAGGACCGCTGGCGCTGCATGACGGCGGCTGGAAACCACTGGTTTATTGTTGGCGTGGCGGTCAAAGATCGGGGTCATTTACCGGGATACTCCAACAAATCGGCTGGCGCGCAGATGTGGTGAGCGGGGGGTATCAAGCCTATCGCCGCTTGGTGCAAAACAGTCTCTATGAAAGCCCAATAGACTACAATTTGGTGATTTTGGATGGCAACACGGGGACGGGCAAGACCGAGATTTTGCACCGTTTGGCTGCTGATGGCATTCAAATGATTGACCTCGAAGGGTTGGCCAATCACCGAGGGTCTGTTTTGGGCGAAATGCCCGGCGGACAACCCAGCCAAAAATGGTTTGAGAGCCAATTGGCAGAACGCTTGAACAGGCTCGACCCGAACACGCCCACTTTGATCGAAGCTGAAAGCAGCAAAATCGGGCAGATCACCATACCCCCCAGCCTCTGGGCTTCGATGAAATCCGCCCCACGTATTGAGGTAACAGCGAGCGTGGCAGCCCGTGCCACATACCTAGCACAGGTCTACACTGCAGATGGTGCGACAACCGTTGACGCCTTTACGCAGTCCCTTGAGTCGTTGCGCGTGCATCGTGGCCATGACGCCGTCGATGGGTGGGTTGCGTCCGCGCGTGCCGGGGCGTTTGAGGCGGTCGCGGCATCCTTGATCGAGACGCATTACGATCCAGCCTATGCCCGCGCGCGAAAAGCCCGTGACCGACCGACGCTGTC
>CALHAP010000187.1 GCA_937931795.1 uncultured Paracoccaceae bacterium | reverse complement strand
CGGAGAAGTTCACGAATTGCATATTGATCTCTTTTTGAAGGCTATTTTAGCCATCATAGGCGCGCCGGGGCCTGCTTTCTAGCGGTAACTGTGGGGGGTGTCCTTGGGGGCTGTGGTGAAATATCGCCCGCCACAGGTTGTCAAAGACTGCGTAGGACATGAGGCCAACTCGCGGCCCCATGTCATGTGTTTGTCGCTTATTGCGCGGGGTTCGAGATGTGATCCACCAGCAGGAACACGACCCGGTCGATTTCGCGCAGCACTTCGTCGATGCCAAACTCTAGGGCCGACAGCTCTTGGGCGGTCAGCGTGTTGCCTGCGGCGACAGTTTCAGCCAAAGGGCGGATTTCTT
This sequence comes from uncultured Paracoccaceae bacterium, assembly GCA_937931795.1. Lineage (GTDB taxonomy): Bacteria > Pseudomonadota > Alphaproteobacteria > Rhodobacterales > Rhodobacteraceae > JALZWD01. The sequence continues at coordinate 5,083 of CALHAP010000187.1, read as the reverse complement.
CCCAGCGTTCATCCGCGCGGTCCAACTGGATGCTGATGCGCTCGGTTGGCGGGGCAGGGATGCCCAAGGTTGGGATGCCAGTGCGGAACCCGTCGATTGACGCCTGAAAGTAGGACAGGCTGGTGTTCAACCGCACGATGCTCTCGTCGGCGTCCAAACCATTGGCCGTCATGCAGATGTCTTTCGAGATCTCTTGCAGCAGCTCTTTTTGCTTGGAGTAGAGGTCGATCAGGATTGTTGTGCCCAGACCCCCTGCGCCGATGAACTGTGCGTAGTTGCTGCGCATCTGGATCACGATTTCGTCGCTTTGCTCATGCGCCGATTCCGTGAGGCTGATAATGTTCAGCATGTCTTGCTCGGTCAGCTCTTCTTGCTCGACAAAGCGCGTGTAGACCCGGTTGAGCGTGCGCCATGTCAGATCAAGCTCGCGCCAAATTTCTCGGAAGTTCCGGTCGGTTTCTGCAGCAATGCCGAGGTTTTCGTCGCCACCCGAGATCGCATTGTGGGCGATTTCAAAGCTGACGCGCGCGCCTTGGAGATAAAGCTCGTTATCCCACACATGCGTTCCGTTTTCCGCAAAACAGACTGATTTTGCCATCCGTTCGATCAGCATACGTTGGCGTGCTGCGAGATCAATGCGCGCGGTTGCTTCGCTCGCGGTGAGGGTCACAGCGCCTGCACCATCGGTTGTTTGTGTAACACCGGCGATCGGCAGGGCAAAAATCGACCAAATCGTTAAAGCACCTATCTGGATCGTATTTTTCATGATTCTTATCCAATTGTTCGAGTAGGAGTTTGGGGGGTCCGCCGTCACATCACGTCTGTGATGCAAGGCCCATGTGCAGGCACGTCCTGCGTCATGGAAAAGCGGATTAATTCTGCGCTACGATATCGCGCACCCACACTTCCACTCGGCGATTTGTCGACCGTCCGAGATCTGTATCGTTACATGTTAGCGGTGAAGCCTCGCCGTAGCCCAAGCTGCGCACGGGCGTAGAGTCCATGGACCCCGGCAATGCGATGGACTGCAAGATTTCTGAGACCCGCGCGGCCCGTTGCTGGCTGAGCGTCCGGTTGGCAGCGGCTGTCCCGGCGGAATCTGTGAAGCCTACGAGCAACAGCTCTTTGTTGGCAAAGACTTCGCCTTCGGCAATCAGATCAGCCAAGCGCTGCAAATCTTCCAAACCACGGGCTTCCAATTGTGCGGATCCGGGCAGGAAACGGAATGTCAGGGACACCCGTTGCGCTGGCAGCAGCTCTTGGACCATTTCGCCCAACTCACGCAGAGATGTTTGCGCGTCTGTTGGCCACATGGCCGATGCGTATCGGCGCCCCTGTTCGTCGCTGCTGATCAGGGCCACAGATTTGTCGACAAAACCGTTGTCTGCCACGATGCTCTGGCCGTCTTGCGTGTCCAGATATTCGAGGAAATCACGTGCCAATGTCGGCAGCTCGTCGGTGGCCCGGTAGAAGAACAGGCGCCGTGTGAACGGGTATTCTTCTGTTTTGATGGTGAATTCGGTCGGGGGCACCTGAATACCGCAGCTGCCGAGGATCGACAATGTGCGGCCAGCTGACTGGCCCGAGTAATTCACGAAGCCGATACCAAAGGGGTCCTCGGCGACCGCTTGCGATACCGCCTCGTCACCGTCCAAAACCGTGACACCGCCAGCCATACGCATGGAGTTTGGCTGCATCACCTGTTCGGCAAAGTTCACGGCGATCGAGCTGTCTGCGTTGGGAGCATAGAGGTTGATCGCGGCGTTTGGTCCGCCCAACTGCGCCCAGTTGGTGATCCGGCCTGCAAAGATGCGCGCAATATCGCGCCCCGAAATCGCGTTCACCGGGTTGCCGGGGGCTGCGATAATCACAAGCGCGTCGAGGGCCAGAACGACCTGACGGTCGTCTTCCGTTGGGTTGGCGCGGTTGGCCAACTCGAACACGCGGCCCTGATCGGCTGTGAGCGCGCTGTCCGTTACCGCCAAAAGTGAAGAGCCATCAGCGAGGCTCCGCATACTTGCGTTCGGGTCGCTGCTTGCAAGGTCAATGCCGCCCAAATCCGTACCGTTGGAGGCCGAGATCTGAATGCTGTTGCCAGACATTTCGGCCGTTCCACCTGTTCCTGTCGCAAAGTCGCTGAACAATTCTGGCAGCAGTCCTTGGGTCAGATAGCCATTGCCGCTGACGGTAAAGGCTTCGGTTTCAACCTCGGCTGAGGCCAGGGTGGGGCAGGCGCCCGAGATACATTCAACCTGAAGCGCGTCGATCTGAATTTGACCGATTGTGGTTTCCAGCGTGTAGCGATTGCCGTCAAAATCCAGCAATTTCGCGGTGATGTCGGACGATCCGTCCAGCGCGCGCAGCGTGACATCTTCAGCCATCGCTGCACCTGCGCCCACCACCAAGCTGGAGGCGGCCACACCGGCCATCAGGGTTGCACGTGGAACCGCCGACAATTGGGCGGTCCGTTTGTGTATTTGGTTTGTTTTAATTCGGCAGGTCATCTTTTTAGCCTTCAAGTTTGCTCGACGCTTTAGATTTTCAGACGGGTGGCCAGTGGCTTTGTTCATAAATTTAACCTCTCCACCAGCGGCGTGGTTCGACATTCTCCGCCAGCGTATCTTGCGGAATTTGTCGCGCGACATCGTAGATTTCTTGGTAGGTATCGACGCCACCGGCCCAACCATTCAGGCGATCACGCCATTCGTTCCATGGGTCGGGGTTGAACTCTGGTGAACACATTTCTTCGGCCATGCGGATCTGCTCTTCGGGCAGGAAGGCAGGGCGCACGTCGTTGACGTCAAACAATGTGCCCGGCAGGACCGGGTCCGAGAAGCCGACTGTGTTTTTCAGCGCGGCCTCGTTGGCGGATTGCACATGCACCTGTGTGAGGTACGACGATTCCATCACTGCGTCCTGCAATTCGCCGCTGAGCGCGTCGAAGGATTGCGTCGACATGGATGTGTGCTCGGTGCCGCAGAAGAACTTGAGGTCAACCGATTGCGACACGACAGGCGACATGCCTGCATAGGCCACCGCTGATGCCCAAGTTTCCGCGCCGTCGATCAGGCCGAGCCGCAACCCTTCGAGCGTTTCACCCCAGGCCACTGGTACGGGGTTCAGGTTCAACAGACGCATCGCGATCCGGCCCAAACGGGTGCCTGTGACACGGTTGCGGGTGCCAAACAGTTCTTCGAGTGTTGTCACCGTCGGCTTGTCCGCAAAAGACTGGCCGAGTTGGATGCCGCGCAATTCGCAATGCGTGAACAAGAATTTCAAGCCATGACGTTTTTCCAATGGTTCGCGCAGCAAACGGTTGGATTCAGGGCTAAAGAAGAAGTGGTACTGCGAGGCCCGGCTGGGGAACATATAGGCGTAGTCCAGCACGTTGAGATAGGCCGCACCCGCTGCCGAGTTTTGTGTAGAGGCGGCATAGATATCAATGATACCCAGTTGCGCCAATTCCACACAGCTCAGCTGACCACAGATCTGGTTCGAGCCGATAAATTCGATGCGAATTTCGCCGTCCGTGCGCTCTTCGAGGTCAAGCGCGAATTGGATCGCACCGGCCCGTTCGATCAGCAGGTTTTGCGCGTTAAAGCCCGAGGCCCCGAAGCGCAGCGTGTGCCGTGCGGGTTTGCGCAGACGGCGCTCGTAGGTTGATTCAACGGCGCTCGCCATCGAGCCTGCCGAGATCGCACCTGTGAACGCAGACGCCCCCAGCAAGGTGGATGATAACCCGTATTGTGTAGACAGCTTCAGCACGTCGCGTCTCGACAGTGCACTGAGTTTTTGGCTGACGTTCATGTATCCTCGCTCTCGGATGCTCTGTCAGAGATGAGCACCGCATTTTCTGTTTTGTCCCAGACAAGACCTCGGGTTTTGGCCCTGAGGTGTCCTCATTTATGGCGATTGGTTGTGGCCCCACCCGTGTGGCGCGCCGATCCCCAAATACCGGTCAGACTGTCGTCATGGGGGTCAAAAGCAGCTTCGCTTTTCGACCATGACCGACAGAGATTTCAGGAGTAACAGGTCAATCAATAACAATGCTGTTGGGCGTAAAATGCCCACGCGGTAGGTCTACAGGTCAGGGACAATCGCATCTAAATCGTATATACAATTCTAACCTGTAGATATTGAGACTTTCAAATTTTACGCCACCTTTAGAAGCGCTTATGAGGTATCTGTTGCAAAACTGCCGACCCGTTTTGGGTCACTGGCTGCGTGGTCGCGTCCAGACTTCAATCGTCTCTGCAGCGCCCTGAACCGGGCATGCAATTTCTGAGAATGTGCCAAAGCCTTTGGCGCTGGTGTCGATCTGTGCTGTGACAGCCCCGGTTGTTCGGCGATCGTCGATTTCGACATTCAAACCGGCGAGAAATTCGTCAGCGCGCGATTGCGATGCGCTCAAACCTTCGGCGAAGGCGACGTCTGGGCCAGAAAAGCCGACAAGCATGATTTCTCGATCATCATAAGTGCCAGCTTCGATTTCATCCGCGAGCGCAATCAACGTGCGGCGGTTCCATGCTGCATCAATGGCATCCAAATCGCCGCCCCGGAAGGTGTGTGACAGGCGCGTGGAAGTGAACATCAGCGACAACAACTCGCCTGCAGCATCCGACTGCGCACCGTCGTATGACCCGCCAGACAGCGCATCAATCCGGGCGGTTTTATCGCTCGGGGTGATCGTCAAACCAGCGTTCGGGACGTATCCAAAGGCTTGCAGCGTGTCAGCCGCTTGGCCTGTGACCGCCTCGTCAAACAACGCCACAACCCGGTCAGGCACTGCGGGCGCGTCATGGACCGCCACCAGCGACCGCATCAAAGCGTAGCTGCCGGATTGGATGGCAAATTCTGTGGGCAGGCTGGGCTGTCCGCATTGATCTAGAACTGCCAATTGCAGATCGTTGGTGTCCGTAGCCGGATCGACGACCCCGACGCTGCCGTTGAACTGACCGACGTACATGACCACATCATCGTCATTGCCTACGGTCAACATGTCGACCAACACTGGTGACCCAGCTTCGGCGGCGACAAACGAGTTGAAGTCGTTAAAGCTCACCGACCCCGGCTCACGCTTCAG
>CALHAP010000186.1 GCA_937931795.1 uncultured Paracoccaceae bacterium | reverse complement strand
GGTGGTGAAATTGCCGCCGCGGTGTTCGGCGTTCTCATGGAAATGGATGTTGCACAGGTTCATTTGTGCCGATGGTGGCGACGCCTGAAAGACCCGGCCATTTGCACCACCAGCGGCATCAATGTCGCGGGGGGATTGAGGGCCAAAACCGGCACCCGATGTCGATGTCGCCAATGCCACGCGCTGCGCTTCTACAACGTCATCCGCGACCGACGCATCTTCTGCGAAAGTAGCGCTTGCTGATAGCGCGATGGCCGTGACGCAAAGAGGTATAAATGTATGTGTTTTCATGTTTCCCACCCAGATTTTCAAATAAGGGCAAGTGCCCTATAGGTCAGTTTAGAAAAAATTTCGCAACTTACCAGTCATAAAAGTAAATGAATTGAACAGTCTATGGCAACAATATGCATTAGGATAGATAATATAGAATTAGGTTTGCTCTTTGTGGGTAACGTCATCGGCACCGTTTTCCGCCAACGCGCCTTGCAGCTTTTCCTCCAAAGTTGCGATGTCGGGCACGGTTTCGATGAACTTCAAAATGCCCGCATCGGCAAACCCTTGGTCTACGATATGATACAGCAATCCGAGCAGCGGGCCCCAGTAGCCGCCTGTGTTCAGCAGGTAGATCGGCTTTGCATGCAATTCGAGCTGCCGCCATGTCAGGGCCTCGAACATCTCGTCCATCGTACCCGCCCCGCCGGGCAGGACCACAATGGCTTGTGCATTGTAAAACATCACCTTTTTGCGCTCATGCATCGTCTCGGTGACGATCAGCGTATCGAGCGATTTGCGCCCGACTTCCCATTCCATCAGATGCTGCGGGATCACCCCAAACGTCTTGCCGCCCGCCAGTTCGGTTGCTTGTGCGACGCGCCCCATCAGCCCCACATCGCCCGCACCGTAAACCAGCCGCCAGTTGTTGCGCGCGAGCATGGTGCCGGTGTCAACGGCGGCTTGGGCATAGCTGGGGTTCGCGCCATCACGTGATCCGCAATAGACACAGACCGAAGGTATAGTGGACATGGGGGGCAGCCTTTCGGATTGGTGTTTTGACCCCTTGTACAGGTGTTGTTATGATCACTCAACTGAACGGGCCTATCTTGTGGGCAACCAAACGATATGGGGAAGATTGTGACGCGATCACATACAATGATCCTGCTTTTTCTCGGGCTGGGCACCGCGGGCGCGGCTGGCGCATATTTGCTGTCGGACACGTCATCGCGCGCCTCCGCCGCGCCTGAACCCGTGCTGACGGCGGCGGATGCGCAGCCCGTGCCGCAGACCCCGGTTGACGACGTCGAGACATCGCAAGCGCAAGACACGTCGGACATTGATCCCGATGCCCCCCGGTTTGACAGCGTTCGGATTGAGCCGGATGGCAACGGAATTATTGCGGGCAGTGCGCTGCCGGGGTCTGAGATCGCGGTGGTCGTCGAAGGTGAAACAGTGGCCGAAACTCAGGCCGATGCGCGCGGGTCTTTTGCAGCTTTCGTGACGATCCGCCCCGCATCGCGCCCCCGGATCATGTCTTTGGTCAGCGAAACCGATGGGGTTGAGGCGGTGTCTCAGCAAGATGTGGTGCTACCGCCGGATCAGGTGCGTGTCGCGGATGCGACGACAGAGACCGCCGGCCAAGACAGTGTTGCGGAGGCTGTTTCCATTACGCCCGAGCCAGAGCCCGAGGTCACGTCCGTGGACACCCCGGTCGCTGAAAACGTCGAGGTCGAAATTGCCGCAACAGATGTGGCCCCTCAGACCGAGCCTGTTGATGTTGCAGAGGCCGTATCCGATGAGACCGCCCTCGAAGAAGCGGGCCCCGAGACCCCCATCGACGTGGCGGATGCGACCCCCGGCGTTGACCTCAGCATCCCGGCGTTGTCGAGCGCACCTCAGGTTTCGGTCACGATAGATCCCACGACCCAAGCGACGACACCGGGCACAGAGACCACGCCCGCGCCCGCCGATAGCGCGCTCGCCGCCTCAACATTGCCTGAAACACCGGACGTTAACGCGAGCATTGCCGCGCTCGACACGCCCAATGACGCCGCGCCGACCGCAGAGGTACAACTCCCGATCCTGATCGCTGGCGAGCAGGGCGTGCGCGTGCTGCAACCCGCCGTGCCCGAAGGATCAGAGGCCGAAGTCCTGAGCACCGTTGCGCTCGACACCATCAGCTATGATGCCAGCGGAGAAGTTCTGGTGGCAGGCCGGATGCGCGGCCAAGGAACGGTACGCGTCTATCTCAACAACGCGCTGGTGGCCGAAACCACGTCCCAGGGCGGCGATTGGCAGATGAAGCTGGAGGACGTGAACACAGGCGTCTACACCATGCGCATCGACCAAGTGGACAGCGCAGGCTCCGTTGTCAGCCGCATCGAAACCCCGTTCCGCCGCGAAGAGCGCGCGACACTTGCCGCTGTTCTGGCCGAAGATTTGCAAGGGGCGGATATCGCTGTGCGCACCGTCCAACCCGGCAATACGCTCTGGGGGATTAGCCGTGAGCGCTACGGCGAAGGGACGCTCTATGTGCAGGTGTTCGAGGCCAATCGCGACCTGATCCGCGATCCCGATCTGATCTATCCGGGTCAGATTTTGCGCTTGCCGCAGGGGGATGCGCCTGCCGAATGATTTGGCGTGGCGAGCGCTGGTCATCAGGGGGTCAGGGGCCTAAGTGGTAGGGGCCACTGATCGTCGGAGACCAAATGCGCCGCCTCGCCAAAACTGAAGCCAATCTTAACAACGACCAAGTTTCCGGCATGCGGGTGATCCGCAAAGTGATGCCCTACCTCTGGCCCGAAGGCGAAACAGGCGTGCGGGTACGCGTGGTGCTGGCGGTCGCGATGCTGGTGCTGGCCAAGGTCGTCGCGGTCACAACGCCGCTGTTCTACAAATGGGCCGTGGACCGGTTGGGCGCAGAGGCGACGGGCCCTGCGTTTTTTATGGCGATGGGGGCCGTGGGTCTGACGGTCGCTTACGGCATGGCGCGGCTGATGAACGTGGGCTTTCAACAATTGCGCGACGTGATCTTTACCCCCGTCGGGCAACGTGCGCTGCGCAAACTGGCGCATGAGACGTTCACCCATATTCACCGCTTGTCGATGCGCTATCATATCACCCGCAAGACAGGTGGCCTCAGCCGGATCATTGAGCGGGGTGTCAAAGGCGTCGAGTTTCTGCTGCGGTTCTTGCTGTTTTCCATCGGGCCGCTGATCCTAGAGCTGCTGATGATCATGGGTATCCTGTTTTTCCTGTTCGATTTCAGCTATCTCGCCGTCGTTTTCGTCACCATTGGTCTTTATGTCTGGTTCACCTTCAAGGTCACGGAATGGCGCGTCAAAATCCGCAAGGTGATGAACGAGCAGGACACGGACGCCAATCAAAAGGCCATCGACAGCCTGCTGAACTTTGAGACCGTCAAGTATTTCGGCGCCGAGACCCGCGAAGCCGAGCGCTACGACGTTGCTATGAAGGCCTACCAAGAGGCGGCCATCAAGACGAATTACAGCCTCGCGTTTCTCAACTTTGGCCAGTCGTTCCTGATCACCACGGGCCTTGTCGTTGTGATGGTGCTCGCGGCAATGGGCGTGCAAAACGGTGCGCTGACCGTGGGCGATTTCGTCATGGTCAACGCCTATATGATCCAGATCACCATGCCGCTGAACTTTCTAGGCACCGTCTACCGCGAAATCCGGCAGGCGCTTATCGACATGGGCGATATGTTTGATTTGCTGGAACAACCCGCCGAGGTGATCGACAAAACGAATGCCCCTGCGCTGCGCGTAGACGGCGGGCGTGTGCGGCTTGAAAACGTGCATTTCGGCTATGATCCCGCGCGCCCGATCCTGAACGGGGTCACGCTGGATGTTGCCGCAGGCCAAACGGTGGCGATTGTCGGCTCGTCTGGTTCGGGCAAATCCACCATCGGGCGGCTGCTGTTTCGCTTTTACGATGTGACGGATGGCACGCTTAGCATTGACGGCCAAGACGTGAGGGACGTGACGCAATCCAGCCTGCACGCGCAGATCGGCGTCGTTCCGCAAGACACAGTGCTGTTCAATGACACGGTGCGCTACAACATCGCCTACGGGCGGGCCGGGGCGACGCAGGCGCAAGTCGAAGACGCCGCACGTGCCGCCAGCATCCATGATTTCATCATGTCACTGCCAGACGGCTATGACACGACAGTGGGCGAGCGCGGATTGAAACTGTCAGGCGGCGAAAAACAGCGGGTCGGCATCGCGCGGACCTTGCTTAAAAACCCGCCCATTCTGTTGCTCGACGAGGCGACGTCAGCGCTGGACACCGAAACCGAAATGGAAATTCAGGCCGAGTTGAAAGCCATGGGCCAAGGCCGCACAGTGATCACCATCGCGCACCGTCTCAGCACGATTGCCGATGCCGATCAGATCGTGGTTCTCGAAGACGGGGTGATTGTGGAGCAGGGGCAGCACGACGATCTGCTGGGCCGCGATGGGCGTTATGCGCATCTGTGGAACAGACAGGTCGAAGACGACGCGGCTTAGGCCCGTTGACTGTAATGGCGGAAAAATCTGATGGGGTGTGGTGCCTAACTTGGCTACACCATCACCCCACCAATCTCGTCGTCATGAACTTCCGTCCCAGACGAGGCACTCATTATGCCCGACCGACTGAGGTGGGCAAAGACGCTAACTCATAAACACGATACTAAGAACCGGTGCGTCTTTCTATGAAGAAAGTACTACTTTCCGATAACGTCAATTAATGGGATTAATAGTGAAAAAGTCCCCTTAATGAAGTGGGCAATTGCGGCTGTTTGGTCTCATTGTCCCCTCTTTGGGGGTTAGTCGTAGGTCATTGTGCCACGATTGTGTTGAAAGAGCGTCGTTGATACCCAATCGCGGGTTTGTGATTGCATTTAACCACCCATCAATGCGTGCCTCGAACGACCTATTCCGCCGCGCGCAGTGGCTCTTGCCGAGGTGGTGCGCGGAACGGCTCGTCCGGTTCTTCCCAGATCAATGTGGGGGCTTCAATGCGCGCGGCTTTGCGGTCTGTGGCCCAATCGCGGGCGGATTGGCTGGCCCGCCCGAACGACAGAGCGGCCAAAACGCGCGCGCCCCAGACAGCATAGGTCGTGGCCCAGATGCGCAAGGCCAGCATTGATGGGGTGAACACCAGTGTCAGGACCGTCGCAATCCCGAGGCCAAAGACCACGGCTGTGGCCAACTGCTTCCACCACAGCGCCGTGGGCGCGTCGATGGTGTAGCCCCCGTTGATAAAGTTCAGCGACAGCCCGAACATCATCGGCGCCAGACCCGCCATGGTCGTGATCGTTGTCAGCAACACGGGCCGGATCCGGTCCTGTGCCGTGCGCGCGACGGCCTCGGTGCGGGGCATATAGGCGCTGTATTCTTGGTAGGTGTCGATCAGCACGATGTTGTTGTTCACCACGATCCCTGCGAGGGCTACGATCCCCGTGCCGGTCATGATAATTGAAAAGGCCTGATCCATGACCAACATCCCGATCAACACGCCGGTGGTCGATAGGATCACGGCGAGCAGCACGAGGATCGAGTTATAGACCGAGTTGAACTGCGCCAGCAGGATAATGAACATCAACCCCAGCGCGCCCATGAAGGCATTGGCCAGAAACGCACCCGATTCAGCTTGGTCTTCTTGGTCGCCGGTCCATTCCCACGACACGCTGGCGGGTAGGGGATCGGTGTCCAGCCATTCCGTCAGGCGTTCAATCCGCTCGTTGGGATTGACGATTTCTTTGGTCGCGGTGATGCCTGCATCGCGCGACGCCTCGGTTGTGTAGTCCTGCCATTGTGCCAAGACCTGTGGATCGGTGGTATCGACCACGTCGAAATAAGCGACTTGATCGGGGACAAACAGGCTCAGAGGAAAGCCTTGAGGTGTTGTGACTGCCAGATCATAGGCGTTCGGTGCGCCTAGCGCTGTGGCTGCATCAATCTCGGTCACCAAGACAGAGGCCAGCGTTTCCGACAGTAATTCTTCTTCGGTCGTGGGCGCATCCGTCAGGGTGTCATCCAGCGTCAAATCTTCGCCCGCGCGCATCCGTTCCAGCAGCGCGAGGGTGTCGGCATCGGCGTCCGCCTCGTCAATGGATTGCGCAAACGTCAGGTTTACAAACCCCGGCCGCGCATCCGCCAGCACATCATAATACCGCTGTTGATCGACGCGGTTGATCTCGGCCAAGCGTGCAACAGGTGTGCGGGTGATGAAGTTCGACAGTGGGATCAGGCCAGATGGTGTGCGCACGCGCAGGCTATCGAGCGTGGACAAAACACGATCTTCTTGCGGCAGGCGGACGCGGATATCGACCTGCTCGTCCGAGCTATCGACCCGCATTTGTCCCAGCATCACGCCGCGTGTGACCAGCTGCACCATCGCCCCCACTGTGGCCACATCGGCCCCATAGCGTCCGGCGGCTTCGACATCGACGTCGATCTGCCAGTCGATACCGGGCAGGGGCAGCGTGTCTTCGATCAGGCGCAGCGCGGGGGTTGCTTCAAACTGTGCGCGCGCAGCGACAGCAGCGGTTTCCAGATCATCCCAATCATTGCCGATCAGGCGCAGATGAATGGGTTTGGATGCACCGGGCCCTTGGGCGAGGTTCAAAATTTCAGTGCGAATGCCGGGAATGGTATCAAGACGTTCTTGCAGAGCGGCCATAATAGCGTTGCCACCCAGATCCGCGATATCGAGATCATTGTCGCGTGCATAGGCCGACCGTTCTTCCCACGGCACCATCTCAATTTGCAACTGTCCGATGGCATCCGCAGGCCCGCCCGCGCCCGCGGTGTTCTGGTTCAACCCACCCGCACCCGCAAAAGCAAAGACCGAGCGAATGCCCGCGACTTGTAGCGCCTGATCTTCGGCCTGACGGACCAGACGGTCTTTCTCAGAAATCGACAAATTGCCACGCGCTTGCACATAGACGATGGATTGCTCGGGTTCGGTTTCGACAAAGAACTCAACGCCGTTGTTGTTTTGACCAAAATAGCCAAAGGTACCCATCACAAACACGATCACAAGACCCACGGTCACCAGTGGCATGATCGGGTTGCCGGTCAAAAAGCCGATGAACGACCCGAAGGCTGAGCGTTTGTACCCAGAGCTGACCTTGCCGCGCCGCGATGTGCGACTGACGAGGCTGAGCGTCAGGGTCACCAGAACCACGCCGAACGCGAACAAGAACAACCCCGGAAGCGCCTGTGCCAACCAGCCTGAGCCTACGGGTTGCGGGCCAAACATTCCGGGCCGAAACGCCAGCACGACACCTGCGGCCGCCACGGCCAATGCGGGCACGACGAGGATCATCCGCACCCAGCGCGGCAGCCCGTATTTGACGCCATCATAGATACGCTCGATGATCCCTGCCAACCGCCCGATCACACCGCCCAACACGGGCAAATAGATCAGAGCGACAACCAGCGATGCAGACAAAACGAAGATCAGCGTAACCGGCAACATTCCCATGAACTGCCCCGGCACGCCCGGCCAGAACAGCATCGGCAGGAACGCACAGAGCGTCGTGGCGGTCGAGGATACGACAGGCCAGAACATCCGCTTGGCGGCTTCGGTAAAGGCTTGCATCGGCCCCGCGCCGTCCTGCACACGGCGGTCCGCATATTCGACGACCACAATGGCCCCATCGACCAGCATCCCCACAGCGAGGATCAGGCCGAACATCACGATGTTCGAAATGGTGATCCCCATGACCGCAAGCAGAGCAAAGCATAGCAAAAATGACGTGGGGATCGCAAAGCCCACCAGCAAAGCGGGCCGCAGTCCCAGAGCCGCGAGCACCACGATCATCACCAGCGCAATCGCCGTCAGCACCGATCCCTCCAACTGGCCAACCATCGCTCCCACTTCGCGGCTCTGGTCGTTAGAGGTGCCCACATTGATCGCTTGGCGCAGTTCGGGCGCCCATGTTTCTTCCTCGGCGGCCACGGCTTCGCGCACGGCGGCGGCGGTGTCGATCAGGTTAAACCCTTTGCGTTTGACGACTTGGAGAGCAATCGTTGTCTCGCCATTATAACGCGCGGTGCTGGCACGGTCCTCGAACGTCAGGCGGATCGTGGCCAGATCGCCCAATGTCACAACCCGGTCGCCCTCAACCTTGACAGGCAGGTCGTAGATGTCGCGGGGTTCGTCGAAAGACGAGGGGATTTTGACGGCAAACGCACCCTGTTCGGTCTCGACGGTGCCTGCGGCAATCAACAGGTTGTTGTTGGACACCACACCGATCAGCTCGGCGGCGGTCACGTTGTAGGCCTCTAGGCGCAATGGGTCTATCACCACCTCGACCATCTCGTCGCGCTGGCCTGTAATGCTGGCCTCTAGGACCGCGTCGATGCTTTCCAAGCGATCTTGCAGGTCTTTCGCGACTTGGATCAGCGTGCGTTCGGGCAAATCGCCCGTCAGGTTGACGATGATGATGGGAAACTCGGAAAAATTCAGCTCGTTGATCGAATAGGTGTCGGCCCCGTTGGGAAATTGGCCTTCGGCGTTGTTCATCGCGTCGCGCACGTCCGCCATGATGCGGGTTTTGTCCCAGCCGAACTCAAACTCTAGGGCCATACCTGCATAGCCCTCAGCCGCTGTCGCCGACATGGATTTTAACCCATCGAGATCAGCCAGCTCGGTTTCCATCGGGCGCACCAACAGCGTTTCTGCGTCCTCGGCAGAGATGCCGGGAAAGGGGACCGAGACAAAGAGCGCGGGGATTTCAATATCCGGCTCGCCCTCTTTGGGCAGCCCAATATAAGCGGCACCCCCCGCGATCAGTGACAACATCACAAAGGCAATGATCATCCGCGCGCGCGACGCGGCCCAGTCGATAATACCGGTCATTGGGTGGCCTCCTGATCTGCGACATAGGTCGGATCAACGCGCACGCCGTCGATCACATATTCCTGGCCCACGGTGATCACATCGGCCTGCTCGGGCAGGCCCGTGACCCAGATGCCATCGACCGTGTCGCGAATGATCTCGACAGCGGCAAAGGTGGTGATGTCATCGGCATCCACGGTCCGAACGCCCAGTGCGCCATCGTCATCCAAGGTGAGCGAGGATTGCGGCAACAGATGCGCGCTGCGGCCTTCGGCGGCGACAATGATATCAGCCGTCTGTCCATCGCGGATCGCGAGATCAGGGTTCGGGATTTGGACCTCTAGGCGAAAAGTGCGGGTGCTGTTGTCTGCGCTGCGTGACAGGAAGGTGACCGTGCCTTGCACATCGCGCCCCGATGTCAGGCGCGCACCCGTCAGCGCACCCACCTGAATGCTATCGACCTGCACCTCGGGCACAAAGCCCACCAATTTGATAGGATCAAGCTGGATGATGGTGGCACAGGGCGCACCGGGTTGCATCAGGCTACCCAGCTCGGCCGTATTAGTTTCCAACAGACCCGCGAAGGGCGCGCGGATGGTCAGGCGTTCGATTTCACGTTCGGCGGCGGCTACGGCGGCTTCGGCGGCCTCAATGCCTGCTTCGGCTGATCCCACGCTTGTTTGCGCACGGCTGAGACCTGCGGTGGCGGCTTCAAACGCGGCTTCGGCGCTGACCAATTGGGTCTCGGAGGCGAAACCATCAGTGTTCAAACGGCGGGCGTTGTTGAGGTTAATCTCGCTTTCACGCACGCGGGCGCTGGCCTCGGCGATGCTCGATTGGGCTTCTGGCACGCGGCCCATGGCTTCGGCCAAACGGGCGCGGGCTTCGGCTAGGGACGCTTCGCGGATGCCCGGTTCTAGCACGCACATCACGTCACCTGCCTCGACGAATGTGCCCTTTGGCAGTGGTTCGGACAGAACGCGGCCTGATGTTTCAGCAGCCACGGTCACTTCGCGCAGCGCTTCGGTCCGGCCGCGCAGGATCACGGCGCTATCGACCTGTTCGGCGGTCGAACGCAGGACGACCACGCGCACGCCTGAGGCATCGGTCATCTGCTCGGACGTCTCGTCGACCACGTCACTGGCGTCTTGTGCGACCTCTTGTGGTGCTGGGTCTTCGTCTGCTTGGGTATAGGCGGTCAGAGTGTCACGCTCGAATACCAACAAATACAAGGCCCCGGCGACGAAAACGGCGAGCAAGAGGGGGATCAACTTCATGGTGTGCGCCTCGGGTGAGTTGTTGAGTGAACCGACATGGTGAGAAATACGCTAAACTGACCAGTTCAGATTACAAAAATACAGGTCCAGCGGCAAGGTCTGTTTGCAGGCGCAGCATTGGGGTCTGTCCAATGGGCTGCCGCGCGGTCTTGGCAGGGGCGCGGGCATCGGATAAGGATTGCAAAACAAAGATTGGCTGACAGGCCAAAGGGGGAGGCCCGCGTGAGCGATAGTGATAGCTTTATTGACGAAGTCAGCGAAGAAGTACGCCGCGAAAAGCTGTTCGGCTATCTCAAGACATACGGCTGGATCGCCGCACTGGCGATTGTCGCGATTGTCGGCGGGGCGGCCTATAACGAATGGCGCAAATCAACAGCGCAGGCAGCGGCGCAAGAGCGCGGGGATGCTGTGCTAGAGGCGCTCGCCCTAGAGACCCCTGCCGACCGTGGGGCCGCATTGGCGGGCCTTGACGCCAGCGGGGAGAGTGCTGCCGTGATCGCGATGCTGCTCGCCGCCGAGCAAGAAGGCGCAGGCGACGCGCAGGCCGCAGTTGACACATTGCAATCAGTCGCTGCCATGTCGGATGCGCGTATAGAATACCGCCAATTGGCCGAGTTCAAAGCGCTGGTTTTGGCACGCGGCCTGATGGATGACGCAACACGGCGCGACGCTTTTGTGCCTTTGGCCACAGCGGGCGGGCCGTACAGATTGTTGGCGCAAGAACAGATCGCGATGATCGACCTCGATATCGGGGATGTGGATGGTGCAACCGCCGGGTTGCGCGAGATTGCCCAAGATGCCGAAGTGACCACCAATTTGCGCGAACGGGCGCTCAGCATGATCGTGGCATTGGGTGGCGACATTTCCGATCTGCCCGCCAGCCAATAGGGTTTGGGCAAAACAACACTGACGTGACGGGTAGGGGCCTAAGATTATGATACGCATTGCAAAGGCCCGCCCGATGGTGCTGATCACTGGCCTTATGGGGCTGGTGGCGTGCGGCGAAAACGAAGAGATCCTAGCGGGTGAGCGTGTCGGCCTGCGCGATGGCGCACCCGGTGCTGTGACACAAAACGCGGTCCAGATTACACCGGTCGCTTTGCCTGCCGCGCGGCAGAACGACAGCTGGACACATCGGGGTGGCGAGGCGGATCACGCGATCACGCATCCCGCTTTGGGCGCGACGCTGACCCGCGCTTTTAGCACTGACATTGGCGCAGGCAATAGCCGTGGCGCGCGGATCACAGCCGACCCAGTGGTCGCGGATGGCCGTATCTTTGCGATGGATGCAGGGGCCACGGTCACAGGGCTGAGCACCGCTGGCGGCATTTTATGGCAGCGCGACGTGACCCCGGCCAACGACGCGGCGGGCGAAGCATCGGGCGGCGGTTTGGCTTACGGAGACGGGCTGCTCGTTGTGAACACTGGCTTTGGAGATACGCTGGCGCTGGACCCCGTGACGGGGCAAACCATTTGGACCCAAGACCTCGATGCGCCGGGCAGTGCAGCCCCCACAATCGCAGGCGGTTTGGTCTATGTGGTTGGGCGCGATGGGCGTGCCTGGGCGCTGGATGCAGACAACGGGCGGGTGCAATGGACGCTGGATGGCACTCCGGCCACGGCCAATATGATCGGCGGCGCGGGGGCGGCTGTCACCAGTGATTTCGCGGTTATTCCGTTCCCATCGGGTGAAATTATCGCGACATTCCCAGAGGGTGGTTTACGCCGCTGGTCGACAGTGATTGCAGGCGAACGGCTGGGGCAGGCGGCGTCTCCGGCGGCGGGGGATATCGCAAGTGACCCGGTTATCTCAGGCGATCGCATCTATGTCGGAAATGCGGGCGGGCGGATCGTCGCGATGAATATCTTTAACGGCACCCGCCTCTGGACCGCGACCGAAGGGGCCACCAGCCCTGTCTGGCCTGTGGGAGATGATCTGTTTGCAATCAACGACTTGCGCGAGCTGATCCGGCTGGATGCCGCCACTGGTGCCGTTGTCTGGCGGGTCGCGATGCCCGATGAGATTGAACGCCGGTTTTACCAACGCGGTGCCGCGCGACATGTGCATTACGGGCCAGTGCTGGCAGGCGGGCGGTTGATCGTGGCCTCGTCTGACGGGGCGCTGCGCCAGTTTAATCCAGCAACGGGGGACGCACTTGGTGAGGTGGCTTTGCCCGGTGGGGCGGCGTCTCATCCGGTGGTTGCGGGTGGCGTGCTCTACGTGGTCAGTGGCGATGGGCAATTGCACGCTTTCCGTTGACGCCAAATAGGTGTACGTGCGGCGCTTGATGCATCTGAAAGCACCCGCACCATGACCTTTACGCTCGCCATCGTTGGCCGCCCCAATGTGGGCAAATCGACCCTCTTTAATCGCCTTGTGGGCAAGAAACTGGCTTTGGTTGATGACCAGCCGGGGGTAACGCGCGACCTGCGCGAAGGGGCTGCGCGCTTGATGGACCTGCGGTTCACGGTGCTCGACAGCGCGGGCCTAGAGGACGCGATGGACGATAGCCTGCAAGGGCGGATGCGGCGGTTGACCGAACGCGCCGTCGAGATGGCCGATGTCTGTCTGTTCCTCATCGACGCGCGCACGGGTGTGACGCCCACCGATCAGGTGTTCGCCGATATCCTGCGCAAGAAAAACGCCAATGTCATCGTTGCCGCCAACAAAGCCGAGGGCCGCGCGGGCCAAGCGGGCTACCTAGAGGCCTACTCGCTGGGGCTCGGTGATCCGGTGCAATTGTCTGCGGAACATGGCGAAGGGCTGGACGAGCTGTACGATCTGTTGCGCCCTCTGTCAGACGAATTCGCCGAACGCGCCAAACAAGATGCGCCCGATGTGGACGTCGAAGTGGGCGAAGACGACCCTGATGAGGCGCGTGTGCCAACCCGCACCAAACCGCTGCAAATCGCCGTTGTGGGCCGCCCGAACGCGGGTAAATCCACGCTGATCAACAAGATCATCGGCGAAGAGCGCCTGCTGACTGGCCCTGAGGCTGGTATCACCCGCGACGCGATTTCGGTGCAGACCGATTGGGGTGACGTGCCGATGCGGATTTTTGATACTGCGGGTATGCGCAAAAAGGCCCGGATCGAAGAAAAGCTGGAAAAGCTATCGGTCTCTGATGGTCTACGTGCGGTGAAATTTGCCGAAGTCGTCGTCGTTCTGCTCGACGTTGAAATCCCGTTCGAACAACAAGATCTGCGCATCGCTGATCTGGCCGAACGTGAAGGACGCGCCGTCGTCGTTGCCGTCAACAAATGGGACATGGAAGACGAAAAGCAGATCAAGCTCAAAGAGTTACGCGAGAGCTTTGCCCGCCTGTTGCCGCAGCTACGTGGCGCGCCAATGATCACGGTTTCGGCGAAAACCGGGCGGGGTCTCGACCGTCTGAACGAGGCGATCATGCGCGCCTATGACGTGTGGAACCGCCGTGTCACGACCGCACAGTTGAACCGCTGGTTGTCTGGCATGTTGGAGCAGCACCCGCCACCCGCACCCGGTGGCCGCCGGATCAAAATGCGCTACGCCACACAGGTGAAAACACGGCCCCCGAATTTCGTGGTTATGACCACATTCCCCGATCAGGTGCCCGCGAGTTACAGCCGCTATCTGGTCAACGGATTGCGCGAAGATTTTGACATG
>CALHAP010000185.1 GCA_937931795.1 uncultured Paracoccaceae bacterium | reverse complement strand
CGGTTGCGAGCCTACGACCGCGCCGATTTGGTTTCGATTGATATAGATATTGCCCGCTGAGATGCGGTCGATGATGTGCTGGACGCGGTCGTCGATACGGGTGTGCAAGCCAAATGTCAGCCCGTAGCCCGTTGAATTGATGTCGCTTATCACGTCGTCCAGCTCGGACGCCTCAAATGTCGCCACATGCAGGACGGGGCCGAACACCTCTTCCTTCATGTCGTGGATGCTGTTCACGCGCAGCATGGCGGGAGCTACGAAAATGCCTTGATCCGGTGTCGCGATCTGGTGGATCAACCGACCGTCGGCCCGTGCTCGGGCGACATGCGCGGCGATCTTGTCGCGGGCTGCGGCGTCGATCACGGGGCCCACATCCGTGGACAGATTCCATGACGGTGCAACGACCAATTCGTCCATAGCGCCCTTGATCATCGCGACGACCTTATCCGCGATATCGGCCTGCACGTAGAGGCAGCGCAACGCCGAACACCGCTGGCCCGCCGATTGAAACGCCGAGACGACGATGTCGCGCACAGCGTGTTCGGGCAGGGCGGTGCTGTCGACGATCATGGCGTTCAACCCGCCCGTTTCGGCGATCAGGGGCGTGCCAGGTGCGCAATGCTGCGCCATGGTCTGGCGAATGCGCAGCGCTGTGCCGGTTGAGCCGGTGAAGGCCACGCCGGACACGCGGGCGTCGCTGGTCAGGGCTGCCCCGATGTCGCCTTCGCCCGGCAGCAATTGCAGCGCGTTGCGTGGCACGCCCGCCTCGTGGAGCAAGCGGCACGCGAGGGCCGCGATGAGCGGGGTTTGCCCCGCAGGTTTCGCCAGCACCGCGTTGCCTGCCGCCAGTGCTGCGCTGATCTGGCCGGTGTAGATCGCGAGGGGGAAGTTCCATGGGCTGATGCAGGTCCAGATACCGCGTGGTTTGCGGTCTGTGTGGAGCAAGGATTGGGCGGCGTAATAGCGCAGAAAATCAACGGCTTCGCGGACTTCGCCCACGCAATCGGGCAGGGTTTTTCCGGCTTCGCGGGCGAGCAGCGCAAAGACTTCGTAGGCGTTTTCTTCGTAGAGATCTGCGGCGCGGTTGAGAGTTTGGGCGCGGGTTGCGGCATCTGCGTCCCACGTTTCGGCAGTGTCAAAAGCTGCTGCGACATCGCCTGTCGTGGCGGCCTCTGCGTGGCCGACGATCTGGTCGGGGATGGCGGGGTTTGTGACTTGGGTAGCGGCCCCGGACGTGCGGTCGGCGGCGAGGATCGGCGTGCTGGTCCATGTGGCCTCGGCATAGGGCGCGCGGCCTTCGTTCAGCCGTTTCAGCGTCGCGCTATCGGTTAAATCCCAGCCCGCAGAGTTGACCCGTTCGGGCGCGAACAGCGCGGGGCCAGTGGGCAAATTGGCAGGCGTCAGGTCGTCGAAAGGATCGCTGGCGACGATCTCAGGCGCGATGTCCTCGTCGACGATTTGGTTGACAAAGGAGGAATTTGCGCCGTTTTCCAATAGCCTACGCACGAGGTACGCGAGCAGGTCTTCATGCGCACCGACGGGGGCGTAGATGCGGCAGCGGGTGCCTTCGTCCTGCATGACGATCCGGTGCAAGACCTCACCCATGCCGTGCAAGCGCTGGAATTCGTACTCTGCCGGGGTCACGCTGCGCGATTTGGCGATGTGTAAAACGGCGGCGACGGTGTGCGCGTTGTGCGTGGCGAACTGCGGGTAGATGCGGTCGGTCATCGACAGCAGCTTGGTCGCGTTTGCAATGTAGCTGACATCTGTGGCGGATTTCGAGGTGAACACGGGAAAGCCTGCCATCCCTTCGACCTGCGCGCGCTTGATCTCGGCGTCCCAATAGGCGCCCTTGACCAGACGCACCATAATCTTGCGGTCGAGCCGTGTGGCGAGCGCGTAGAGGTCGTCGATGACAGCCCCCGCACGTTGTCCGTAGGCCTGCACCACGACGCCAAAGCCGTCCCAACCGCGCAGCGCGGGGCTTTCCAGACAGGCCTCGATCACGTCGAGCGACAGGGCCAGACGGTCGGCTTCCTCGGCGTCGATGTTGAAACCGATGCCCGCTGATTTGGCGAGTAGGGCGAGAGCGCGCAGGCGGGGAACCAGCTCGTCCATCACCCGCGCGCGTTGGGCTTCCTCGTAGCGGGGGTGCAGGGCGGAGAGTTTAACGGATATGCCGGGATTGTCGGCGACGCTGGCGTTTGATGTGGTGCTGGCATGGGTGGCGATGGACGAGATCGCCTTGGAATAGGCCAGATGATAGCCGCGTGCGTCGGCCTCGGTGCGTGCCGCTTCACCGAGCATGTCGTAGCTGTAAGTGAACCCTTTGGCCTCCATGCCGCGCGCGGTTTTCATAGCAGAAGAAATGTCTTCGCCCAGCACGAACTGCTTGCCCATTTCGCGCATCGCACGCGCCACGGCGGTGCGGATCACAGGCTCACCCAAGCGGCGCATGGCCCCGCGCAGATGCCCCGAGATGCCGGGGTGTTGATCGTCGAGGACGCGGCCCGTCAGCATCAGCGCCCATGTCGAGGCATTGACCAGCGAGGATGCTGATTGGCCCAGATGCTTGCCCCAGTCGGATGGGGCGATTTTGTCAGTGATCAGATCGTCCATCGTCTCGGCATCTGGCACGCGGAGCAGCGCCTCGGCCAAGCACATCAGCGCGATACCTTCGTCCGTCGACAGGCCGTATTCTGCGAGGAAGACCTCCATCATGCCCGGATCGGCGGCTGTGCGGATGTCGCGCACAAAGCCCGCGCCACGGGCACAGATGGCGGCGCGGTCATCGGATGTCAGGGCGGCCTGCGCGATCAGTTTCTCCAACGCGGGGCCTTCGGGCGCATACATGGGGGTTGTGTCGATATGGCGTGACATGGATGACATTTTGCGGGCTCCCAAGATCTAAATTGTGACTAGCTTAGCGGCTGTTTCACAGGCATATTTCCTGAGAATATCAGATAGGCCGTTCGTATGCGTGAAAATATCCCTATAAATCCACTCAGACAGACTGCTGATCTGGATGCCTTTGATCTGCGGATCGTGGATGTCTTGTCGCGCGAGGGCCGCTTGCCGATCACTGATCTCGCACAGCGCGTTGGCCTGTCGAAATCGCCCGTGCAGGCGCGGCTGAAACGGTTGGAGGCGTCCGGCGTGATCCGGGGCTACCGCGCGCAGGTCGATCAGGTGCGGCTGGGGCGCGACCACGTGGCCTTTGTCGAGGTCAAGCTGTCGGACACGCGCGAAGCGGCACTGACCGCGTTTAACACAGCCATCTTGCGGATTTCTGCGGTCGAGCAATGCCATCTGATCGCGGGTGCGTTTGACTATTTGTTGAAAGTACGTACGACCGATATGCGCGCTTACCGGACTGTTTTGGCAGAAGAAATATCGACCCTGCCACATATCTCGCACACCAGCACTTATGTGGCGATGCAGGCGATCACCGAAGACGGGCGGGCGGCGGACCACGATCCGTGACGCCGCTCACGGGAAATCTATGCGTGGGATGTCGGTTGCATATTGTCCTGTCGGGTGGAACCGCCTACGAATAATCTGCGTGCCCACGTGGTGGAATGGTAGACACCGGAGACTTAAAATCTCCTGACCGTATGGTCGTGCTGGTTCGAGTCCAGTCGTGGGTACCACCCCAAGCGCTGGTGGGGATGTCCTGTTTCTATCAGAAAGCAACCGTGATCACCCAAGAATTCCTAGAAACCGCAGAAGACGTATTTGCCTTTGTGCGCGCACGGCAAGCGGCGGGCGAGGGGTGTTGTCTGGGCGTTATCACCGATGTCTCGGGCGGGTCGGCGCGGGCCTGCGGGACCGTTTTTGCGGTCACAGCACAGGGGCATATGGCGGGATATGTGTCGAACGGATGCGTTGACGCGGATGTCGTCGCACAGGCGCAGCAGGCGTTGCAGCAAGGCACGCCGCGCAGCCTGATCTACGGCGCAGGCTCGCCCTTTATGGATCTGCAATTGCCCTGCGGCGGCACGGTGAAATTGCTGTTGGACCCCGCGCCCGCAGCGGACACCTGCGCAGATATTGCCGCCGCGTTGACCGACCGACAGCCCGTCACAGCGAGATTTGATGCGCAAAACGGGCTAACGGGGGGTGCGCAAGGCACATCGCGAACCGGCTGGACAGATGGCGTATTTTCGGCCTGCCATATCCCGCGACTGCATATCATCACAGCCGGCATCGGGGCGCCGATATTTGCGCTGGCCCGTGCTGCATCGGCCTTGTCTATTCCCACAATCATCGCGTCACCTGACACCCACGACGCAGGCGCTGCCTTGGCCGCCGGGGCCAAGCGTCATGTGGCCCTAATCTCGCCCGACACGCCTGTTGATCTCGCGCCCGACCGCTACACCGCGATGCTATTGATGTTCCACGCGCATGACTGGGAACCGTTGATTTTGGCGCGCGCTCTGGGGTCTGACGCGTTCTACATTGGCGCATTGGGCAGCGCACGCACGCAAGGTAACAGATTGGAAACGCTCGCAGATATGGGTCTGTCGCCCATTGATATCGCCCGCGTTCACGGCCCCATCGGGGTGCTGCCATCAGCGCGTGACAGCGGCACATTGGCCATTTCCACCTTGGCCGAGATCATCGGGGCCTACCGCGCGCTGACGCCCCGCTAAACCGTCGCTGTCGGGGGCAATAAATGCGCCTGACCCAAAGCCGTGAGGCTGGCGGCCAAGCTGTCGCGCTCGACCTGCGCGTAGAGCGTCATGTCGTCGATCACCGGCACGCCCAATGCCGCTTCAAACGCCTCTTGGTTCGCGTTGGCCGCGTAGTTTGATCTGTCGTCGGACGCGAGGTTGGATTGGAAAATGCCCGCCGCCGAAACAGGTAAAAAGTCTTCGTAAATCTGTGGATCAGCGATCAGCGCGCCTTGGGCGATCAATCCATCTATGTCGTTTGCCAGTGTCTCGACGGACGCGCCAACGCGGTAGCGAAAGAATGCCAAATCCTGTTGGCGTAGCGTCTCGAAATCATCGGGCAGGGCGGCAAATGCCGTGTGCAACTGCGACTGATAATCACCCTGCGCCGCGCGCGCGCGTGCCAATGCCTGATCATAAAACGCGCGCCCTGCGGGTTTGAGGGCTACGCCGCGCTGTTCAATCTCGCCAAAACGTGCCGTGTGCTGGCCGGGTTGCCCGTCAAATTGCACCGGCTCGTCAAGCGCCTTGAACGAAGTTTGCCGCAGCAGCAGCCCCGCTTGCCTGCGCGGCGGACCTTCAATCACCGCTTTTGGGTCAATTCCGCGCGCAGGCATTTGGTATTGCACCGCGTCGATATCCAGTGTGCGGGGGGTCAAGTGGTTGATATGCGGCCCTTTAAAGCTAACCACGTCGGCGATCAAACGATGCGCGGCGACCAGTTGCGCATAGGTGTCGGCATCTACGGTCGCCTCTGCATGCCAGCGAAAGGTCTCTAGGGATGCCGCGACAAACCTTTTCGCCTGCGCGGGTGTCAATCCGCCGACCTGTTCGGCGCGGGCGATCAATTCCAGTGCATCATCTGTCACAATCTGCCGCTTGGCCAAGATTGCGCGCGCTGTCTCTACCAAACCCGCATCTTCGATCACATCCAACCGCAACAATGAGGTGAACACGCGAAACGGATTGCGGCGCAGGGCGGTTTGTTTGATCGGGCGAAAGGCCGTGGAATGTACCGGAATGCCCGCTACGCTCAGATCGTAATAGCCCACAGGATACATGCCCATCACCGCAAACATCCGGCGGATCGCTGACAATTCATCCGCCGTGCCCAGCCGAATGGCCCCGTGACGTTCGACGTCCAAACGGTCCAACTCGCCCGCGGCCTGCATCGTGGCTTTCAATGCGGGGTCGGCGTCCAATGTGGCAGCATTCACGTCGCGCACCAGATCGACCAAAGCGCCGTATTGCGGCACCTCGGCGCGGTACATCTGCGACATCGCGGTCGAAAACAGCGTGCGGATATCGTCCGGGTGCATGTGCTTGGTCATCTCTTTGGTCCGCTGTTTTTGATTTCATCCGCGCGGCCCATGATGCGGCATTGCTGGGCCCGTGACCAGTGCCGCCCGGCGATAGACTTCCCGTCAGATAGCGATTATGCGCCCTCGGCATGAGTACCCAGACACATCCCGCCATAGCGCTAGAGCGCAACGCCCGCCTGTCAGTCGCGCCGATGATGGATTGGACGAACATATATATTATCCGTTTTAAATCAGTTACTTGAAGCGTGTTATCTTGGCGAGTCATACTTGAGTCATACTCAAAAATATTTTTACATAGACTGCAAACGACAAAAGCCCGCGTCAGCGGGCTTTGTAGGTGTTGGTGTAGTGTGTCTGACGTCAGCCGTGCAATAATTCACACTCGCGGCGTCCTTGCTCGGTGCGCTCGTCGATGTAGTCAGCAATGTCGTGCAGATGTATGCCCTTGGCAGATTTTTGGCTATTTTCCATTTTAACCAAGGGAAGTTTGATTGCGCCGTCGGCAATCTTACGGAGAAACTTGGATAAGGTAAGGTGAGGGAAGTAGTCCTTGCGTATGGTGTCTGCCGGAACAATTGGCAGTCCTTTGTAGCGGGCCATCAGCATCCACACGGTATCAGTCATTAATTACACCTACCTTTCTTTCATTAGCCATCCTTAGCTGTTTGGGTTTCGATGGTGGTGGTAT
>CALHAP010000184.1 GCA_937931795.1 uncultured Paracoccaceae bacterium | reverse complement strand
CTGCGACGACGTAGTGTCGTGAGCTTCATTTCCGGTTCTTCCAACCGATCCGCAGGCCCGGCCCATGCATAGGCCAACAAACACGGCTCGCGGGTGCCTGTCGTGATGCGATGCTCGTCACCTGGGCGGTTCAGGATCAGCGATCCGGGGGCATAGACGGCGGTATTATTCTCGGACCACGCGCCCGAAATCGAGACATAGCTTTCCTCGATCTCTTGGTGGCTGTGCTGGGGGTAGGTGGTATTGGGGGCAAAGAGCACGAACCCAAGGATCAGATCAGGCGCATAGATCGGGCCGCGCGGCCCGAGGATTTCGCAATAGGCATATTTCTGCGCCAGTGCTTTTGGCAGGCGATCATAGCCATATTCCCATGCCAGTTCGTCGCGTACTTCGCGCAGGGCTCGCGCCATGCCTTGCATCATCGCGCGTTCGCCCACGTCCAATGCGCGGGCAAAATGCGCAGTGACAGGTTTATGCGACGGGGCGCGGTGGCGGATAACGTGGTTTGCGGTGATCACGCTCGACAGGCGGTCGCGGACTTTTTTGCGGTGACTGCGGATCAATTTACTGCCACCCGCTGATCCATATCGATACAGCGCATCAAATTCGCGCAGCAGATACAGCCAATTGGGCTGTTCGGTCAGGCGGAACGGGGTCTCGGCGTAGTCGTCTATGTGGTGTGCAGTCATGGCGCGTACCGTTTAACGAGGTCAGATGCCTGACGATTACACGCAGGCCGCGCCGAATTATTTTCAAGAAACGACAGGGTGATGTCGCCAATGTGCGGCCTTGACCCTTTTTGCGCAGCGACTTAGACAGCATCTATGCGCGCGGGCGTTGTGTAATGGTAAGACCTCAGCCTTCCAAGCTGATGATACGGGTTCGAGTCCCGTCGCCCGCTCCATCATCCCTCAATTCAAATGGGCGGCGTGGCAGTCAGGCGCGCATCTATAAGGGCCGCGAGCTTCGCTATCGTCGCAGTGTCGAAATCGCCGGGTGTGTCTGGAACATACGTTGATGAGGCGGCATCCAGTAGTTCCGTGTCGCGCGAGCTGCGGGCGACGCCGGACAGAAAGTGCAAAATGTAGTCGATGATCTCAACACTGTCCGGTTGATGTAGCAGATCGCTGACGTGTTCGAGATCATTGCGCAGCGCGATGGGGTCGGGCGTGATCCGGTCATCGGCAACAATGGAAGGGCCGCTGGGTTGGCGATCGCGGGGCATATGTTGCAAGATACTGTTATGAAATTGCGCCAGTTGTTCAATGGGTTTGACGATAACGCCATCAGCACCTGCCCGCATGGCAGAGGCGGCATTTTCAGGATCACCTGTGGTCGCGAGCAGAACCTCGATACGGGGCGATCCACGTGACAATTCCTCAATCAGCACAGTGCCGGGTTCATCGGGCAGGCCTATGTCAATGATCGCCACTGTGGGCTGATAGGTGCGCAGGTGTTTGCGCGCTGACGCCAATGTGTCCGCCCGTCTGATGCGCGCGCCGGACCGAAGGCACATGATACGGAACGCGTCAGAGGCATACCGGCTGTCTTCCACCAACAGCACAGTGATCCCGAGTAGCGGGCGCGCAGCGGTGGGTGGTCGACCTTTTAAAAAGTCGTTCAGCGGATCCATGATGTTTCCCTTGTTGGCTGCCCATACCTTGCGCCTCAGGTGTGAACGGCCACTTAATTAGGCACCTCTTTTATTCTCATTTTCATGATGTGGTGCCGGTGGGCCTTGTCATGAAAAAATCGCCGCTACATAACCAAAGAGAAGTAATGAGGGCGGGATGGCTGATGATTGGGCGATTGAACCACGTGGCGATTGCGGTGCCGGACCTCGATGCGGCCTCGGCGCAATACCGTGATATGCTCGGAGCGCAGGTCGGTGCGCCGCAAGATGAGCCTGATCACGGTGTGACCGTGGTGTTCATCACGCTGCCCAATACCAAGATTGAGCTGTTATATCCGCTGGGCGAAGGCTCTCCGATCCAAGGGTTTTTGGACAAAAACCCCTCGGGCGGTATTCACCACATGTGCTACGAGGTCGATGATATTTTGGCAGCACGGGACCACTTGACCGCGTCTGGTGCGCGTGTGCTCGGCGCTGGTGATCCCAAGATCGGCGCACATGGCAAGCCCGTGTTGTTTCTGCACCCCAAGGATTTTAACGGCTGCTTGATAGAGTTGGAGCAGGTGTAGTTATGGGGATCACATCCGCGCTCGTTCTATTTGCCGTCATCTGGTTTATGACGTTTCTCATCGTGCTGCCGCTGCGCCTGCAAACCCAAGGCGACGTA
Organism: uncultured Paracoccaceae bacterium; assembly: GCA_937931795.1. Taxonomy (GTDB): domain Bacteria; phylum Pseudomonadota; class Alphaproteobacteria; order Rhodobacterales; family Rhodobacteraceae; genus JALZWD01. Next base: position 16,998 of record CALHAP010000184.1, on the reverse strand, counting down.
GGCGAGGTGGTGCATGGCACGCATAGTTCCGCCCCGGCCAACCCGCAGATCGGCAAACGGGCAAAGATCACCACGATTGTGTCGATCGTCTTATGGGTGATCATTGCGGGCATCATCTTTTCGGGCACAATCACGGTGCGCGATATTGACTGGTTCGACACTATGGGTGACGAGACCGAAACAGGTTAGGGGCGCGCCGCAAGCCGGTGATAAAGGTGGGTAAATGTCGCGGCACCTAGAACCGGGATAAACAGATTCAGCAGCGGAATTGACAGGGGCACAGCCATCAAACATCCTGCCAACCAAACCTCGCCACTATGGGCTTTGCGCAGCGCAATTGCCTCGGTTCGCCCTTCGCGTCTGACAGCCACGAGGTAGAAATATTCCCGTCCCAGGAGGTAACCATTCATTGCATAGAAAATGAAAGGTGCGGCAAAGGGGAATATCGCATAAGCGATGAAGGCCAGGATATTCGCCCCGATCAGAACGACACCGAACATCAGCGTGTCACGCACCCCTTCTTGCCACGCGGGTTTGGGGGGCACGGGCAGTTGCGGGAAATGTTTGTCCTCAACGGCGCGGGCGACGTCATCCAAAAACAGCGATGTAATGGCCGACGCGACCGGGATCATCAAAAAGACCGATAAAAACAGCATCAATATCAGCGAGCCGAAGGAGAGAATGGTGTTGAGGCTCTCGGCCGGACCAACAAAGGGCAGTGAAATGCTGCCCGGATCGGCAAGCTCGATCAGCCCGACCACAGCTGCATAAACCGCCACGAGCAGCGCAAAGGCCAGAACGACCCCCATTCCGATCACCCGGCGAAATCGCGGATCGCCCATCTGCCCCAGTGCTTTGAGAAAGTCCCCGAAAATCATCAATCGCGCCAGTCTGTCAGGGCTGGCACATTTGGCCGTGGGCGTTCTGGTGGCGGATTGGTTTCGGTGCCGATATGGATAAATCCCGCGATAGACTCATGCGGCGATAGCCCGAGACCTGTCTCGACAAACGTCCGGTCGTGGCTGGCCCAACCGGATAGCCAATTGGCCCCCCAGCCGGACGCCAATGTGGCGTTGAGCAGTGACAGGCAGACAGCACCGGCCGAATAGGTTTGCTCGATGTTGGGGACTTTGGTCGAGGCCTTGGGCGCACAGACAACGGCGATGGCGAGGTCTGCGTTTGCATATTGGGCGTGGGACTTGGTGATCTGATCCTTGGCGAGGTCCAATGCAGAGCCGCGCGCTAGGACCAAATCCGCCAGCATCGTCAGGGTTTGCTTTTGCAGCACGATAAACCGCCACGGTTCGAGCTTGCCATGGTCGGGGGTGCGCGCGGCAATCTCTAACAGGTCCGCTATTTCCGCACGGCCCGGCACGGGGGCTGTCAGCGTTTTCGCGGGCCGCGACCGGCGCGTGCGCAAAAATTCTAACGTCTCAGGGTGGTGGATTGCGGGGGCTATGGTCATGCTGAGCGGCTCCTGTTCGCTGATATGTTGGTGTGCCGCAAAACGAGATCAATGGCAAAGGGCGTTCAGGCAAAGAAAAACCGCCGCAGGACTGACCCGCGGCGGTGATATCATTCGTCTTATGCGGTTGGCTTATTCGCTGCCAACAGACGAAGCGACGTCTACAGCCGACAATGTACCTGTCAATGCCGCGACAACTTTGTTGAACTGCGTGATTGGCGCTTCTGTCACGTAAACTGTGTCACCGTCGCGGATGTCAAAGTCGCGTGCAAAGAACATGCCGTTCGGACGGGTCAGATTGTGAACGTAAACCACACGCTGCATGCCGGTCAGATCTGTGCGACCTAAGAGACGGTTCGCGATTGCCGCAGGCTCGTTGCGCAGAACGAAGACACCGGTTGGATCGGCAGCGGCTGTGCTCAGACCGCCGACGCGGGCCAGCGCTTCGATTGCAGAGATTTCACGATGATCAAACTCGACCGCGTTCTGCACACCTGTTGCACCAAGTGCTGTGAAGGTACGTGTGTCTTCTTCGATATACACCCGATCCCCACCGCGCAGAGCGATGTCGTGACCCGCGTGGTCAAACAAATCTGTCAGCCAGATGGAGCCCGAATGGCCACCCCGAACGACTGTGACAACAGCCAATTCCGGGTCAACCGAGATACCGCCAGCGCGGGCGATCATAGATGTCAGCGTGCGTGTCGGACGCTCGATCGGGTATACGCCCTGCGATTCCAACGCACCGACAACGGCGACTGTCGCGCCATCACCCGCATCAAGAGCCACTTCGACCTGCGGATCAGGTGTCTGCTCTTCGAGGCGGGTCGTGATGATACGACGGACAGCTTCTGTTGTATTGCCAGCGGCGCGAATACGCTCGGCGTAGGGCACGAAGATAAAGCCAGCAGAATCGATCTGCACGTCTTCCAGCAGGACGTTCTTGGCGGTTGTTGGCACCAGCAGGCCATCGTCCACGTTTTCCCAGATACGAACCGTCAGTGTGTCACCAGGCTGGAGGATCTGATCCGCGAGTGGACCTGCGTTGCGGAATTCGCTGTTGAAGCCGAGACCGGGGGTCACATTGGCGATCATGTTCACGCGGTCATCAACTGACAAGACGAATGCATCACCTTGTTCTGCAACTGAACCCGAATAAATTTCGCTGCGATTTGGGCCGCTGCGGGGCAGGGCCGAACAGGATGCGATTACGGCGATAATCGCGATAGAGGCGGTGCCTTTTGCAAGGCGTGTCATTGTGGTTGTCACTGCTCGTACTCCTCGACCATTTTTTGGTCTGCTTTAATTTGGAGACAAGGTATCCAGCGACGGATTGGAAAACCAGAATTTGCACCTGCGCTGTGCAATGCTGCGCAATATGTGTTGCACGGTTGCCTCTTTTTCGCCGCAAAATCGCCATATACTGTGCCTCCTCCTACGAAAACGACAGCTTATGGGGTGGTCTTGGCTGATCTAGCTTGCAGGTGGCCAGAGAATCGCAGTGCTTGTCGCGCAGGCGCTCTCGGGCTAGGTCTGGCTCGAAATCATTGAGGATTGTGTCATGTTTACCGGGATCATTACCGATATTGGCCATGTGCTGGAGGTCGATCAGCAGGGCGATATGCGGGTGCGCATCGGCACGGCATTTGATCCCACGACGATAGACATCGGCGCCTCCATCGCCTGTGACGGCGTCTGCCTTACGGTGATTGCCCTAGGGGCCACGCCGCAAAATTGGTTCGACGTTCAGATCTCAGCAGAATCGGTGACCCTCACCAGTATCGGGCACAGCGGTTGGGTGCCGGGCACGCGGATCAATCTCGAACGCGCGCTAAAGGTTGGTGATGAATTGGGCGGGCATATTGTCTCAGGTCATGTCGATGGCACAGCGACTGTCGCCCAAGTCCGCGATGAAGGCGACAGCACCCGGTTCACATTTGCAGCCCCCACGGCGCTGGCAAAGTTCATAGCCCCCAAAGGATCAGTGGCGCTGAACGGCACCTCTTTAACCGTCAATGAGGTCGATGGCGCGTCATTTGGCGTCAATATCATCCCCCATACCAAAAAAGCGACCACGTGGGGCGATGTGGCCGAAGGCGACGTGATCAACCTAGAGATCGACACGATGGCCCGCTATGTGGCGAGGTTGCGGGATTGGGACGACGGCAAATGAACATAGGGATTGGCCACAACAACGGCCCCACAATGGAAAGTGGTGCGACATGGCGGCGTGTCAGTTGGGGCAAGGCACGCAAGGCGCTGCTTCCGACCTTGCCCATCGAAGTCCTGCGCCGTCGCGTGAACCGTGCCAAGGAGCTGGGGTTGCCCTATAAAACCTACGCCTCGGTCCGGGCGAGCACTGGCCGGGATGTGATCGGCTTTTTGTTTTCTAGCAATGCGTTGCGTGTGATGCGGGCGGGCCAAGATTTACCAGACGATCGCGTGATGCAGCTCGCGTCTTTGCGCGATGCGGACCGGGTGGGGGTGATGTCGGGTGGTCTCGCGGGGCATCCCTTGGATGGACTTGATGCGCAGTTTGCCGCGCCACATCCGCTTGCCTCTTGGTCCGACGCGAGGGTTGCGATGCGCGACATTCTGGGCGCGCGCAACCTGCCCGCCGATGCCGTTTTGATCGTGGGCGAGACGTGGGACGAACGCCAATGGGTCACGGCGGGTAAGATGGCGGGATTTCTCAGCGGCGATCGCTATTTCGCGGCGTAACGGCCCTTTGCAACCTTGTGGTTTCTGGGCTATCTGCGGCGAAACATGACGAAGGCAGGCCCCATGACGCAGCCCTATGAAACCCCCGGACCCGTCGAGCGCGACTGGTCTGACGCGATTTCCAAGATCGAAGATATCATCGAGGATGCCCGCAATGGGCGGATGTTCGTCCTCGTGGATCATGAAGACCGTGAAAACGAGGGCGATCTGGTGATCCCCGCGCAGATGGCCACGCCCGAGGCGATCAATTTTATGGCCACTCATGGACGCGGCTTGATCTGTCTGACCCTTCCGGGCGAGCGGATTGACGCGCTGGGGCTGACATTGATGTCGGCGCAAAATTCTTCGCGCCACGAGACGGCGTTCACCACCAGCATTGAGGCCCGCGAAGGAGTGACAACGGGCATCAGCGCCCATGATCGCGCCCGCACCGTGGCTGTGGCGATTGATCATGCCAAGGGTCCGCAAGATATCGCGACCCCCGGCCATGTTTTCCCGCTGCGCGCGAAAGACGGCGGGGTGCTGGTGCGTGCCGGCCATACCGAGGCTGCTGTGGATATCGCGCGTTTGGCGGGGTTAAACCCCTCGGGGGTGATTTGCGAGATTATGCGCGATGATGGCGAAATGGCCCGGCTGCCGGATCTGGTCGCCTTTGCCCAATTGCACGGTCTGAAAATAGGCACGATCAGCGACCTGATCGCCTATCGTCGTCGTCATGATAATTTGGTGCGGGTGCAAAATACGCAAACGATAACGTCTGAATTTGGCGGTGACTGGGACATGCGCGTCTTTGCGGACGAGACCCAAGGCGCCGAGCATATCGCGTTGATAAAAGGCGATATTTCAGGCGATGATCCTGTTTTGGTGCGGATGCATTCGATGGACCCAATGCTTGATGTTGTGGGGGCCGGACCAAAGGGGCGCGCGGGGGAATTTGGCGATGCGATGTCGTTGATCGCGGGGCACGGATCGGGTGTCGTCGTCTTGCTGCGCGATCTGCACATGACGCTGACGGCAGAAGACGCGGCTTCGCCTCAGACATTGCGGCAATATGGCTTGGGGGCGCAGATTTTGTCTTCGCTTGGGTTGAACCAGATTATTCTACTGACCAATTCGCCGCGCCCAAAGATCGTAGGCTTGGACGCATACGGCCTCGAGATCACAGGCACACAGAAAATATCGGAGATCGGCTGATGGCTGGCGCAGCGCATTACACCCTAGAGCGACCCACATTTGATGACGGGCCAAAGTTGCTGATCGTCGTGGCCCCCTATTATAAAGACATCGCGGATGCACTCGTCGCGGGCGCGCAGGCCGAGATTGACGCCGTAGGGGGTAGCCATGAGACGATCGAGGTGCCCGGTGCACTAGAAGTGCCCACCGCCGTCGCTATGGCGGCGCGGATGAGCAATTACGATGGCTTCGTCGCCCTCGGCTGCGTGGTGCGTGGGGAGACGACGCATTATGACACCGTGTGCAACGATAGCGCGCGCGGTTTGACGCTGCTCGGTTTGCAGGGCCTATGCATTGGCAATGGGATTTTGACGGTCGAGACCATGGCGCAGGCCGAAGCCCGCGCCGAGGTCGCAGGTCAGAACAAGGGCGGCGGCGCGGCAGCAGCCGCATTGCATCTGATCGCATTGGCCCGCAAATGGGGCGAAGGCGGCAAAGGGATCGGCTTTACGTCCGACATCTTGCTGGCCCGCGGCGGAACATCTGTATGACCCTGTCCAACAACCAAAAACGCAAAATGAAATCCGCGTCGCGTCTCTACGCCGTTCAAGCGTTGTTTCAGATGGAAGCGGCAGGTCAAACGGTCGAGGCGATCTGCCGCGAGTTTGAAGATCACAGGTTTGGCGCGGTCTATGAAGGCGACGAAATGGCCGAGGGCGATCTTGAGACGTTTCGTGGGCTGATGGACGGGGCTGTGAATAATCAGGCCGCGATAGACCAAGCGACAGATCGGGCGTTGGTGGCGAAATGGCCGATTGCGCGGATTGATCCCACGTTGCGCGCGTTGTTTCGGGCCGCTGGTGCCGAAATAGACGCCAAACAAACGCCGCCAAAAGTGGTCATTTCAGAATTTGTAGATGTGGCGCGCGCGTTCTTTCCCGATGGAAAAGAGCCAAAGTTTGTGAATGCAGTATTGGACCATATGGCGCGAGAACTGCGTCCAGACGCGTTTTAAGCTGAAAGTGGCGCGTGGTGGCGGGAACCGCGCGCATCCGTTGGGACAGCTATTCCCGAGGACCTGTAAGTACAGGTGGGCGCCAGATAAAATGGCCAGGACCAGAACAGAGCCAGCTCCCTCGGATTTGCGTAAGGCCACTGGAATTGTGTCCGGGATATAACGAGAAGGGCAGAAGCCCGCCGACACACTACCTAGGTCTGTGTCCGCCGCCCCGCAAGGGGCTTAGTCGTTATCTGTGCGCATCAACCAACCTTCGGGGCCGACGACGCTTTCTGGCAGGCGCTTGATCGCGTGTTCTAACGCGCCTACGGTCAACAGGCTGAGGGCTACTTCGACAAAAGTGATGTCTGACACAAAGGTATTCAAGGTCGTCATCGGTCGCTCCGCATTGTGATATTGTTAACACTATGTTGACTGCCCATGGCGGAAAAAAGGCGGGATCGTGCCCATCTGTCGAAACTATAAGGCAGGCTAACGGTCTATGCCCCATTTTGATATCGCATCCAGAATGTGCGGCGCGGATTTAGTGTCTTGCGAAATGTTCACCTATTGTTCATCTTTGACTTATGAACGAGACGATGCCACCCCTTCAAAAACCCGGACAAATCCTCGCGCGGGGGGTGTGCCGTCATATGCTTGGGCATGGCTTCGTCACGGTCGAAGAACTGGTGCCGACCTCTGGGCTGCGGGTCGACGTGATGGCGCTGGGGCCAAAGGGCGAAATATGGATCGTTGAGTGCAAATCAGGCCGTGCCGATTTCATGGCGGATCACAAATGGCAGAATTATCTAGAGTGGTGTGATCGGTTCTTTTGGGCGGTTGATCAGGATTTTCCGACCGATCTGCTGCCAGAGGGTACAGGTCTGATGATCGCCGACGGGTATGACGCCGAGATTTTGCGGATGGGCCCCGAGGTCAAATTGGCTGCACCGCGCCGCAAAGTCATGACCCATAAGTTCGCGCGCCATGCCGCTCTGCGCTGGCAGTCCGCCCACGATCCGGGGCTTAGTTTTTCGGGCGTTTGACCGCACGGGCTGCCATGGCTGCAGCTTTGATCTCTTCGGCGATATCCTCAGCCTCTTCGGGATCAAAATCCATCGGAATTTCAATGCCGTCGCCTTCGACATAAAGGCGGACCATACCGCGATCTGTCGGCCCGATTTGCAGATTTGCCTCTGTGTCGTGCTCTGAATTGATACCCATGGTCCGATCCCCGTATGTGGTGGCGTTAGGGTGATGGGTAAACCGCAACGCAAGGGGCGGCAAGGCAATCGTGGTCTTGCGCGCCATCTTACGGTGGGCGCGGTAAACCCCTCTTGCAATCAAAACACGACCCAGCTAAATCGAACCCGTGTGCCGCCTTAGCTCAGTAGGTTAGAGCGCTTGATTGTGGATCAAGAGGTCCCTGGTTCGAGACCAGGAGGTGGTACCACCCCCCCCAACTTTGGATATTTGAGCGTGGTTGTTCAAGTTGGCCGCAATCCGTTTGGACTGCGACCATATCGCCGGTTCGATCTATTCCGCTGGGATCACAGCACCGCTCGGCTGTGGCATGATCGTTGTGACCGACGCATTCAGCTTGCGGGCGTAAATCGTGTCTTGCTCCAATACGTTATGGCAGGCCTCTAGGTGTTTGGAGGGCACATGCGGAAACAGGTGGTGGACCAGATGAAAGCAATCATTGCGGGGAAAGAACATCACGCGAAGCGGGCGCGGGGCTAGCATATTGCGCGACGAATCCAGCTCGTCCTCGGATGCCACGAGGCCCGCGTGATCAAAGCAATCCGTCCAGTAGTTCAGGCTGGAATAGAGCAAGACAAACGGCACAAAGACCATCATCACCGCGGAAAAAGGTGCCACTGCGAGGTAGGCCAAGGCTGCCGCGATGATGGCGCATTTCGCAGCTTGAAACCCACGTCCATCGCGCGCTGACAGGTTCGCGGACAAATAGTAAGGTAGATGACGCCCGATCAGCGGTGTGATCAGGTGCCGCAAGACGGTGCGCATGGTCAGCGGATCATGCAGGCGCAGATCGCGCAATCCGTGCAGGTCCATATCGTGATCATAATCGCCCAAATGCGCGTGATGGGTCAGATGTTCTTCGCGGTAATCAGTGTAGCTGCCCAAAACACAAGTCGCGGCAATACTGCCCAACAGGACGTTGTCTGCGCGCTCTTTGGCGAAGGTGGCATGGCTACATTCATGCACGATATTGTTCAGCCCTCGCATCCGTGTCGCGATTAAGATCATCAAAGCACCGACACCGACCCATTGCGCAGGCGTGCTCTCAAGCTTCAGCGCCCAATGACCTGCAGCAATCGCGGCTAAAATCTGGGCGACATAGCCACCAACGATAATAGTCGCGGCGCGTCTACTATTCTTTTCCAGCCCCGAAAAACGACGCATATATCTTTGTCGTAAAGTCTGTCCTGACATAATTTTTCCCCCGGTTTCTACCTATGAGGTAGTGACTGCGGGACGATGGTTGAAACTACATCTCCTAAGGCTGTGTAAGAAAAAATTATGCCTCAATAAGTGAATTTGCTTTTACCTGTGGATAAATAAGCTAAGTTGATGGTTCGACGCGTGTTTCTGTGTATAACTCGGAGAATAAATTAGCGTGTCTAATTTTTAAGGTGGCGATATGACAGGTTTTGACTACGATTCTCTGGCGGCTGTTTCGGCGGTTGTTCGCGAAGGGACGTTTGAGAGTGCGGCACGTGCGCTGAACGTGACCCAGTCCGCGGTTAGCCAACGAATCAAACAACTCGAAGAGCGCTTGGGCGCGATTGTCGTTGTGCGGGGCCGTCCATGCGTGCCGACAGAGTTTGGGTTGCAGCTGTGTCGTCACATGGATCAGGTCATGCTGCTGGAACATGAGTTGAAGAAAAACCTCGGGACGCATGTGGATATCGGTGACACCTCTGCCGCCAATCTGCGCATTGCCGTCAACAGCGACAGTCTGGCCACATGGTTTCCCGAAGTGATCTACCGCGCGGGGCAGGATTTGAACGTGCATTTCGATATCGCGGCCGACGATCAGGATCACACCTTGGATCGGCTTCGGTCTGGCGATGCTGTCGCGGCCATCACGTCGAGCGATATCCCGGTGCAAGGATTTCGCCGTCTGGCGCTGGGGTCGATGGAATATGCGGCCGTGGCCACGCCGCGCTATGTGGCTGAGAATTTCGCGGGCGGTGTGACTTTGGACGCCTTGCAAGCCGCGCGAAGCCTCGTTTTTGATCGCAAAGACCATTTACCATCGAACTGGATGCTCTCTGTTTTTGGGGAAGCAGTCCCAACGCGTGGCCACAAAGTGCCGTCCTATGAAGGCTATCTCGAATGCTGCCTGAACGGCGCAGGATGGGGGATGATGCCCACGGATTCAGTTGGCCAATACCTAAAAGACGGACGCTTGGTCGAATTGATCGAAGACCGACGCAGCTATGTGGCGCTGCATTGGTATTCGAGCAAATCGAGCAGTGAAGTCCTGCGATTGCTGGCGAATGCGGTCTTGGCTGACGCCAGAAAGCGGCTCACCCAAATCGAGCTGAAACCGGGCATCGCCGTCGCCTGATAGGGTTGCGTCGGCGGGGAACCGCGCATGGTGAGCTGGGCTTGCGCCGGATTTGGATGGCATTGCCGCATTCTTTACCCTGTCGTGACACAAAACTCTGGCTTTATCTCTGCATATTAGAAAGCAGGGTTTTCCGATGGGTTTATTTCAAAGTCAGATGCAAGGTGTCGCCGCAGATCAAGCGCGCGCACAGTTTCCGATGTCCCAAAAATCCCGGATGGTACCCGAGGGTCTCAGTGCCACAACGCGGATTGCCACGCCCTATGGTTGGCGTGCTGCAAGCAGTTTGAGCAAGGGCTGTGATGTCTTGGCGCAAGATGGCAGCCTGTCGACGGTGCGCGCGGTTTCGCATCACGCGCTACCAGTATTGCAGGGTGCTGCTCACCCGAATAACCAGCTGGTGCATCTGCCGCAGGGTGCTGTTGGCAATCAGCAACCGATGACACTCATGGCAATGCAGCGCATTTTACTGCCGATTGAGTATATGGGCCCGTATCAAGAAGAGCGCGGGATCTTGGTGACTGCGTGCGATCTGGCGGGGTTGAATGGTGTGGGTTTTACCGAGCCGGACCCCGACGAGACGATTGTTGTGCTGAGTTTTGGGTCTGCGCGCGGAATAATGTCCGGGCAAGGGGCATTGCTGTGGTGCGGGGGCGTTGATGCGCGGCTGCCGCATGCCATTCCATGCGCGCAGGTTTATCATGAGATCGAGGCCGGTTCGTTTCAGGATCAGTTTCCTGGCGCAAACGCGCAGCACTTGCTCAATCGGGCGGCGGCCCCTTGGTTGTGATGCGGCGCTGACCGGGTGACATGGGGATCGGGGCGGCGTATGGGAAGGGCGAACCGCCCTGACAGACTGCGCAGCCTAGTATGATGCTCTCAAAAATTGTCTCTTTTGATATTCAAAACGCCCCGCCCCCCCGGTTGGACAAGGCAATAGCGCGCGATGTGCCGCAAGATGCATCGCTTAGCCGGTCGCGGTTGGCCAAGCTGATTACGCAGGGGGCTGTTGCCTTGAACGGGCACGTCGTCACCGACCCACGCCACCGTGCATCCGAGGGTGATGCCATTGAGGTGACGATCGAAGAAGCGGTCGAGAGCCATATGACGGGCGAAGATATCCCGCTGGATATTCTTTATGAAGATGACGACCTGATCGTGGTGAACAAACCTGCGGGCATGGTTGTTCACCCCGCTCCCGGAACGCCGTCCGGCACTCTGGTCAATGCTTTGTTGCATCACTGCGGGGAGACTTTGTCGGGTGTTGGCGGCGCGAAACGGCCCGGTATCGTGCACCGGATCGACAAAGATACCAGTGGCGCGCTTGTCGTGGCTAAATCGGATGCGGCGCATAACGGGTTGGCGGCGCAATTTGCCAAGCACACCGTTGGCCGCCGATATCTGGCGCTGTGTTACGGTGTGCCTGACGCCACCGATCCGCGTTTGCGCGGGATTCGAGGGACGAGTTTTGAGGCGGGAAATATTCTGCGTGTTCAAACTCATCTGGCCCGCCATCGTACCGACAGACAAAAGCAGGCGGTGTTTTTTGATACCGGGCGGCATGCGGTTACGCGGGTGCGCATTGTGGACCCATTGGGACATCCTGCCGCCGTTTCGGTGATTGAATGTTGGCTTGAAACGGGGCGCACGCATCAGATCAGGGTGCATATGGCACATTGCGGACATGGACTGATCGGTGATCCGGTCTATGGCGGCAAGCGAAAGTTGAGTGCAACTGCTGTGACCGAGGCCGGTCAGACGGCTGTTGCGGGCTTTTCCCGCCAAGCGCTGCATGCGGCCACATTGTCATTTTGGCACCCGGTTCAAGAGCGTGACATGGAATTCGCGGCCCCTTTACCCGGTGATATGCGCGATCTTATCTCCGCCTTGGGGGGCACCAATAGTTGAGCTTGCGCGGCATGGCGGCTATTCACGTCGCGTCTGCTGCTCATGATCATATCCTCCATCCGGCGCGCGTTGACCGTTAGCCCTGAACGGACTGAGCTGACGGATGCGCCCTCGTGCCACCCGGTTTGCAATTGTTTGATATAGGCGCAGATGATCTCATCCAGCGACCTGCGGAACACCAGATCGTAGGCGAGTGTGTTGAACAGATCCGCCGTCGGGTCATTGTTGGCAAATAACATCATGTTCCAACGTCCAAAGGGATCAATCCCGATATCGAGCAAGAACCGTGCCTCCGGACCATCTGAACAGACTGTGGGGCACAGCGGGGCGGCGATCAAATACCCACCCTGCGCATGGCGGGCCACCTGTCTGTTTAGGGCTGCCAGCCATCTGCGATGACGATGACGCGCGCTGTCAAAGCAAGACGGTGTGTCATACGGCTGGTCCCCGGCTGCGTCGCCCTCTGGAAAAGGGGGATGCCCGGCTGGTGAGATTTGGGTGATGAAATCTGTAAATACATGCGTCATGCCCCGATGTTGCGACAAGTTTGATTAAATAATGGTTTAAGCTGGCGCAGTTTTCGAGAAACCTCGTATTTTGTAACACAGATCGAAAGCGCGTGAGAGTATTGCAATGACCGTTTTCGCCGCGCAAAGCCTGTGTATGCTGATCGAAAGACGGGCGGGATCTTGAAACGCCTCAGCGCAATGCCCATCTCAATGTTAAGAACATAAACATAGACGACCAACGAGGAGCACCCCATGGCCAATTACACAAGTCTTCCGGCGCCATCGCCAGAGCAGGGCCTGAACCGCTACATGCAGGAAATCCGCAAGTTTCCACTGCTGGAGCCTGAGCAGGAATATATGCTCGCCAAGCGTTGGGTCGATCATCAAGATACCGATGCCGCCCACCAGATGGTGACGTCGCACCTGCGTCTCGCGGCCAAAATTGCGATGGGGTATCGCGGATATGGGCTGCCGCAGGCTGAGGTTGTGTCTGAGGCGAATGTGGGCCTGATGCAGGCCGTGAAACGCTTTGACCCTGAAAAAGGCTTCCGCCTTGCGACCTATGCGATGTGGTGGATCCGCGCGTCTATTCAGGAATACATCCTGCGGTCGTGGTCGCTGGTCAAGCTGGGGACGACATCGGCGCAGAAAAAGCTATTTTTCAACCTGCGCAAAGCCAAAAATCGGATTGGCGCGCTGGAGGAGGGTGATTTGCGCCCCGAGAACGTCGCCCGTATCGCCAATGATCTGGGCGTGACCGAGGCCGAAGTGGTGTCGATGAACCGCCGCATGTCAGGTGGCGATGCTTCGCTGAATGCCACTGTCGGGTCCGAAGGCGAAGGCACGATGCAATGGCAGGATTGGCTGGAGGACGAGGACGCGGACCAAGCGTCCGACTTTGAGGCCCGCGACGAGATGGACACCCGCCGCGAGATGTTGACCATGGCGATGGATGTCCTGAACGATCGCGAGAAAGATATCCTGACCCAGCGTCGTTTGTCGGACGAGACGATCACGCTTGAAGACCTATCTACGCAGTATGATGTCAGCCGGGAACGCATCCGTCAGATTGAGGTGCGTGCCTTTGAAAAGTTGCAAGAACGGATGGTTGAGCTGGCCCGTGAAAAAGGCATGATCACCGCCGCCTAAGGAGCGCGCGCGGGCGTATATCGAAGAAAAGGGGGGGCTCAAACGCTCTCCCTTTTTGCGTTGCCACTGTTCATGCGACAGAACTCGTCGTATCTTTCGGACATCACCAACCATCGGGGTCACAATGACGCATATTCGCTGGGGCATCATCGGGGCGTCTGACTTTGCGCGCAACCACATGGCACCTGCCATAAACGCGGCGCGGGATGCATCGCTCGACGCGCTTGCGACATCCAATCCGCGGAAGGCGGTCGGGTTTCAGGCGATTGCGCCGCACCTTCGGGTCCATGGGTCCTATGATGCGCTGCTGGCCGATCCGCAGATTGACGCAGTCTACATACCGCTGCCCAATCACCTGCACGTGGAATGGACGCTGAAGGCGCTGGACGCGGGTAAGGCTGTGCTTTGCGAAAAGCCGCTGACGCTCAAGGCCGCCGATTTTGATCCTGCGATTGCCAAGCGGGATGCCACGGGATTGTTGGCCGCCGAAGCGTTCATGATCGTGCATCACACGCAGTTTCAACGCGCAAGGGATCTGGTGCGCGAAGGTGCCATTGGGCGCGTTGTGCATGTCGACAGCCATTTCAGCTATGACAATCGCGGGGCCACCGACAACATCCGCAACCGGTCTGAAACAGGCGGCGGCGTGCTGCCCGATATCGGTGTCTACACGGCCGGGGCCGCCCGCTTTGTCACGGGCCAAGAGCCGCAGGTGATCCGTGATGCGAACATCAGGTTTGAGAACGGTGTCGATGTCACAGCGACAGTCAGCGCGATGTTCGAGACTTTCTCTTACACCTCAACTGTCTCCATGCGGATGCACAACCGCCAAGACCTGACGATCACGGGCGAGACGGGGATGATCCGACTAACCTGCCCGTACAACGCCAATGTTCACGATGTGGCGGAACTGATCCTAGAGACGCAAGGTGGGGTCAAAACCGTCGAACGCTGGCCCGCCGAGAACCACTATGTCACACAAGTCGAGGCCTTTGGTCGGGCGATGCGCGGCGAGGAAGACTATGCCTGCCCGCTAGAGTTGAGCCAAGGCACGCAGCGCATGATTGATATGATTTACGAGGCGGCGAGGGGGTAAAGACGATGCAGCACGATGATGAAGACAAGGCGATGGGGCGCATCACGGGGGAGCAGTTTGAGCAGCAAGACCCTGATACGCTGCTGATGCGGCTGGTCTTTATGATCCTGATTGCGCTGATGATTTCTGCGGCACAAACGGTGCTGGGGCTGATGACTTTGGTACAGTTTGTAATTCTGGTTATTAACAAGCGCGAACCAAACGAACAGCTGGCCGAGTTTGGCACGTCGTTGGGCATTTGGATCGCCAAGGCGGCCCGCTATCAGACTGCCGCGAGCGAGGTCAAACCCTGGCCGTGGACCGAGATCGACTAGTTCAAACGCGCGCGCAACACACGCACCAGATTGCCGCCCATAATTTTCCCGATGTCATCGTCGGACAGGCCCGCCTGCATCAATGCTTGGGTCAGGGCCGCCAGTTCGGATGCGTCGAAGGCCACGGTCACCGTGCCATCGTAATCGGACCCCAATGCGACGTGATCGACGCCCACCAGATCCACCGCCGCTAATATTGCCTCTGCCACGCCTGCTGGGCTGTCATCGCAGGTGACAGCGGCCCAAAATCCGATGCCGATCAGTCCGCCTGTTTCCGCGATGCCCTTGATCAAGTCGTCCGAGATATTGCGGGGGCCGGGGCAGTGGCTGAAAATGCCTGTGTGGCTGATGATGATAGGCATCTCGACCATTTCCAGCACATCACGCACAACGCGCGGACTAGAATGGGCGACATCTAGGATCAGGCCACGGTCCTGTACTGCTTGGATAATCTCGCGGCCAAAATCTGTCAGACCCTGATTGTTTTGCCCGTGCAGTGACCCGCCAAGTGCGTTGTCAAAAAAGTGCTGCAGCGCGATGACACGGTATCCCTGATCCATCAGCCGCCCCAGATTGTCGATGTCACCCTCTAGTGGATGCGCGCCTTCTATGCCCAAAAGCCCCCCTGTGAGCGTGCCTCCGCCAGCGCGATTGGCGAGCACGGTATCGAGGTCGTCTTGGGACAGAAGCACCATGAAATTCTCGGAGGCATTGGCGTAGTCATGTAATTTTTCGGCTTGGAATACGGCGCGCTCAAACAGTGAATTCCACGTGCGCGGGGGCCAGCGTTGGCCCATGGCCAACAATGTGATGTTGTCGGGCGCATCAGCGGCATTGCTCGAAAAGTTCAAACCGCGTGGGGACTTTGTCACGGCGCTGAACACTTGCAGTGCGACGTTGCCCTCGATCATGCGTGGCAGATCAACGTGGCCATCATCATTGCGCATCAGGAAATCGCGGTTCCACAGCATCGTGTCGGCGTGCAGATCGCCAATAATCAGACTGTCATGCAGCGTTTGTGCTCTGTCGCTGATGTCATAGGGCGCGTGATCTCGAACTGGGTTCATCTGCGCGTCCGCTACGCCCGGCGCAAAGGTTAGAAAGGCCGCAATCGCAATCCCACCAAGAATAAAAATCGACCAAATAAATTTACGCATGACACCCTCGTTTACAAAGTCAGGTTCAAAATATGCTCCGGGCCGGACCGCCCCTCAGCAGGTGTAAGATCAGACATCTGCCAACCATGTGCAAGATAGGCGCGGACCGCAGGCTGGTTTTCGACATCGACGCGAAGATGGAGAACCCGGGCTGACGGGTAGGTTTGGCGGGCGTAAGCGGGCAAGTGTGAGAGCATTTCTGTCCCGATGCCCCGCCGCTGATATTGGCCGCCAATCAACAGACCGCGAAGCCCGTGTGACGCAGCAGGAAGGCGCGTCTCAATCCGCTCAAACGCGCGGTCGATCTTGAAAAAACCAACAGTCTCAGTGTTATGCAGGACGATGTGAAAGTCCTGAAACGGATCGGGGTCGGCGCTCATTTCGTCAATGGGGCCGACAAAACCGCGTTGTTCCGGGGGCAGTTGCAAATGCGCCACCCGGGCCACATCGGCGCGGGGCAATGGCGCGAAGGAGATCACTCCTCCATGGCTTCCAATTCCTCGATCATGCCTTCGATCATCGATAGGCCCTTGTCCCAGAACTTGGGATCTGACGCGTCGAGACCGAAGGGGGCTAGCAGTTCTTTGTTATGTTTGGACCCACCGGCCCGCAGCATGTCGAAGTATTTGTCTTTGAACGCCTCGCCGCTTTCCTCGTAGACCGCATAGAGCGCGTTCACGAGACCGTCGCCAAACGCATAGGCGTAGACGTAGAATGGCGAGTGGACGAAGTGCGGGATGTAGGCCCAAAAGGTCTCGTATCCGTCCATGTAATCAAAGACTTCGCCCAAACTCTCGGCTTGTACGGACATCCACAGCGCATTGATATCGTCGGGTGTTAGCTCGCCCTGTTGGCGGGCGGCGTGCAGTTTGCACTCGAAGTCGTAGAACGCGATCTGGCGGACAACCGTG
>CALHAP010000183.1 GCA_937931795.1 uncultured Paracoccaceae bacterium | reverse complement strand
CCGCGTAACCACGCTCAACAACCTGAGCCACAGCGTCCTGTTTAAACTCATCCGTAAACCGCATTCCCTTGTTCATATCCGTCTCTCCTTGGTTCCAAAATTACCAAGCAAAGCGTCTACAAATCTAGGGGCACCTCAGTTCCAGCGCCGAAAGGACGGAAAGAAGACCCGTCTTCAAAAGGTAACGTACTTCGATGGAAAAGTTGAAGAACCGTTGGCCAACGTCCAAGCTGCGTTGATTTCCAAGACTACGGACTGGGAATATGAGCGCGAGTGGCGCCTCTATGTGAAGGAAGATCAGGTGGATAAGACCGTCGGTGATCCCGCTGACCCAATTCATCTGCTGGACTTTCCGCCCGACGCCGTTGATCGCGTGATTTTGGGGCCGAAGACACGCGAAGAAACTGCGCAGATGATACCCGATGCTTTGACCGCAAGGTATCCGAATGCCCGGCTGGTTCGTGCTGTTCCGAACCGTGCGAACCATACCTACGACGAAGTGGACCCGTATAAAGGCCGCGCCTTTATGAGACGCGGCCCCGGGGCGGTCCATGACGCGCCTAAACACCGGGGAATAGGCCGCAAGATATTCCGCGCCGATGCTGTCTGAAAACTCGCTAGGGATGCTGGCAAAGGGCTGCGACGGCCTGACGATCTGCGACAGGGATTGCCCACAGTGGGCTTTGTTGCACAAACCACCCTGATCATCGCTCTTGTCGTTTGTTACTTTATAAAATAATCTAAGCTCAACACGGGGGGACATTTTATGAAAAAGCGCGCGGCGGCTCGGCAGACGGATGTTTTGACAGTCCTTGAGGCCTGCGACCGCCCTATGACGGCGTATCAGATTTTGGAGCGTCTTCAGCTCAGCGAGCCCGATATTGCGCCCCCCACAGTGTACCGCACATTGTCTGCTCTGACCGATCAGGGGCGTGCGCATCGTCTGGAATCGATGAAGGCCTTTGTGCCGTGTCGCTGCAATCATGTTGAAAGCGTCCCCGTACTCGCAATCTGTGACGATTGTGGCTCGGTCGAAGAGCATGACGGCAGCGGTTTGTTGCCGCAACTGACGGCTCTGACCGATCAAAACGCCTTTCGTGCCGACCGGCATATCGTTGAAATTCATGGGCTGTGCGGTACCTGCGCAGCCTGACCTATGTTCCTCAAACTCTACAGGATTTTTTATGAAACATGCTGTTTCTTTGATCTCGCTTCTCGCGGCCGTCCCGGCATTTGCGCAAGAGAACCGCCAGTTGGACGCCCATGAACATGGTGTCGGCACGCTAAATATCGCGATTGAAGGCACGACAGTTGCCATGGCGTTTGAGGCCCCCGGTGCCGACATCGTGGGCTTCGAATATGCCGCCGAAAGCGATGCCGATTTGGCAGCTATTGATGCGGCGATTGCCCAGCTCGGCGACCCGCTTGATCTCTTTGTCATGCCGGATGCGGCGGGCTGTGTCGTGATGGATGCGCGTGCCGAGTTGGAAAGTGATGATGATCATGGCGACCATGGCGACCACGAAGATCATGATGAACACGAAGACCATGATGATCACGAAGATCATGACGAGCACGAAGACCATGGTGAAGCGGACCATGACGAGCATGATCACGATGACCACGCAGAGGCAGATGGGGCAGGGCACACGGAATTTCACGCCGAATACCTGCTGACCTGCGATGCCCCCGACGCATTGAGCGACATCACCTTTGCCTATTTCGATGTCTTCCCCAACGCCCTAGAGGTCGAGGTTCAAATCGTCACGACGAGCGGCGCCCAAGCTTTTGAGGTCGAGCGCGATATGCCGGTTTTGGATCTGGGGCGCTAGGCCCCACGTGCCGGATCCGGTTCTTGATATCGTAGATGTGGCCTATCGCTGGCCGGGGCGGGCGGGGTTTTCCCTGACCGTCCCGCAACTGTCTATAGCACCGGGAGAAGCGGTGCTGTTGCTGGGCGAGAGCGGGTCGGGCAAGTCCACTTTGCTTTCTCTCATCTGCGGGACGATCCTGCCGGATGAAGGCCGTGTTCGCATCGCGGGAACGGATACGACAACCCTGTCTGGCGGGGCACGTGATCGGTTTCGCGCCGAGCAGATTGGTGTGATCTTTCAGCAGTTTAACCTGCTCCCGTTTGGCTCCGTGCTCGACAACATCCTACTACCGCTGCGGTTTGCGCCGCTGCGCCGGAACCGCGTTGGGTCAGCCGTGGGTGAGGCGACAGCGCTTTGTGCGGCACTTGGTCTGCCGCCAGACGCGGTGTCGGCGAAAGCAACGGCGCTCAGCGTCGGTCAGCAACAGCGTGTGGCTGTCGCGCGGGCATTGATTGGCAAGCCGCCGCTGATCATCGCGGATGAGCCGACGTCTGCGCTGGATGCCAATAGCCAAGCCGCCTTTCTCGATGTGATGTTTGCGCAGATCGAGACGCATAACACCGCGCTGCTGATGGTTAGTCATGACCCCCGGTTGGGCGCGCGCTTTGATCGGGTGATTTCTATGTACGATATCGCACAGGTCGAGAGGGCCGTCGCATGATCCTGCGCCTTGCCATCGCATCGTTGTTCGCGCGCGCCTTGACCGTGGGGATGACCATCCTCGCGATCGGGTTGTCGGTGGCGCTGTTTCTGGGCGTCGAGAAAATTCGCACCGGGGCCAAGGCCAGCTTTGCGGATACGATCTCGGGCACCGATCTGATTGTGGGGGCGCGGTCGGGCTCTGTTCAATTGCTGCTCTACTCCGTTTTTCGCATTGGGAATGCCACGAACAACGTGACGTGGGACAGCTATCTCGACATCGCCGGGCGTTCAGACGTGGAGTGGATCGTGCCGATCTCGCTGGGCGACAGCCACCGCCAGTTTCGCGTGATGGGCACGACCCAAGCGTTCTTTGAACACTATAAGTATCGGCAGGGCAGGTCCCTCGCTGTGTCTGATGGTGTGATCATGGACGACTTGTTTGATACGGTCATCGGCGCGGATGTTGCTGCGACCCTGGGGTATAGTGTTGGCGATCCGATTGTCGTGGCGCACGGGCTGGCGTCGTTTACCGAACATAAGGACCAGCCGTTCCGGGTGTCTGGTATTTTGGATAAGACTGGCACCCCCGTCGACCGCACCGTGATCGTGAGTATGGAGGCGATTGAGGCCATCCATGTCGATTGGCAAAACGGCGCGCAGGTGCCGGGTCAATCCACCCCGGCCGATGCCATCCGCCAAATGGACCTGACCCCAAAGGCGGTCACGGCGGCGCTGGTCGGCGTCGACAGCCCGCTGCAAACATTTTCCCTGCAACGCGCGATCAACGAATATGGCCAAGAACCCTTGCTCGCGATCCTGCCCGGCGTGGCCTTGCAAGAGCTTTGGGGGATCGTGGGCATTGCTGAAACCGCTCTTTTGGCGGTGTCTGCCATGGTGGTTGTGACAGCGCTGATCGGGATGATGGCGACCATATTTTCCAGTCTCAATGAGCGTCGCCGCGAAATGGCGATCTTTCGGGCGATGGGCGCGCGGCCTGTTGTTATCCTTGCGATGCTGGTGCTTGAGGCGATGGTGATGGCCGCCGTCGGTGCGCTGCTTGGGCTGGTGCTGCTCTATGGCGGGCTGGTGGTGGCGCAACCGATCCTCGACAGTGCCTTTGGTCTATGGCTGCCGATTGAGGCCCCGAGCCTGCGCGAAGCATGGGTTTTGCTCGGGGTAATCTGTGCTGGCGCAATTGTGAGCTTGGTTCCGGCATTAAGGGCTTACCGAATGTCGGTTGCTGATGGTATGATGGTCAAAACGTAGAGTGTGACCCGGAAGGTAGTTCCATGATTGATCGCAGAAAAACCTTGATGCTGATGTCAGGCGCAGGACTGGCACCGGCGGCCGCGCTGGCAGCAACACCGCGCGAGATTATGTGGGACGAGTTGATCCCTGCGGGTTTGCCTTATTCAGAGATCATTGGTGAAGGTGAGGTTGATCTGATCAATGACACATGGAATCCGATCTATGACGCCAATGCGACCAAGCTGAACGAAGACCTCAATGGTGCCTACATCAAAATGCCGGGCTTTATCATTCCCTTTGACATCAGCGCTGAAGGCGTGACCAATTTCATGCTGGTCCCCTACGTCGGTGCCTGTATCCACACACCGCCGCCGCCTGCCAACCAGCTTGTGATGGTGAATGCCGAAACGCCATGGCCGGGCGATCAGCTTTGGGATGCCGTCTGGGTCACGGGTATGATGCGCACGCAGTTGCAATCAACGGATCTGGGGCAGACGGGCTATGAAATCGTGGCCGACGCGATGGAAGTCTACGTATGGTAAACCGTGGTTTGCAGCGGAGGTCTGTGCTGACCGGCATGGCTGCGGCGACCCTCGCGCCGCGTCTGGCGCACGCTGAAGAGATCATCGACCTTGAATGGGATGATCTCCTACCAGACGGTCAGCGTGCCGCGCCAACCCCGTTTCAAGGGTTGCTACCGCACGATGAGCAAATCCCGATCACCAGCCAGCAACCCGCGTCCAGCGGGGTGCGTTCGGAATGGAGCGGCCAGATTGTGCGGTTGCCGGGGTTTATTGTGCCGATTGACTATCAAGGCACAGGTGTCACCGCGTTTATTCTGGTGCCCTACGTCGGGGCCTGTGTCCACGTGCCGCCACCGCCTGCCAATCAGTTGGTATTTGTGACCACCCCAGAGCCCTACGAGAGCAGCGGCCTGTTCGAGGCGGTAAACGTGGTGGGGATGTTTGGCGTGTCGTCGTTGAGCACCCATCTTGCAGATATCGGCTATGCGCTGTCCGCTGATGAGATTGAGCCGTACCGCCTCTGAAATGCACGGGTGTTTGCGGCGCTGAATTTGCGCCCGCGGGGCAGGGCGTACCGATAAATGGTCGGGCCGCAGATACTCGGCTGATAATACGGGCGAAACATGCCTTGCCAAGGGCTGCGTCTCTGCCTATACGCCACATCTCATGACCCACTCCACGGGACCATGAGTGACGCTTTGCGCGGCTCTCTCGTGATGTTGAAAAAGGAAGATAGGCTGTGAACGCCAAGGAAATGCACGATAAATCACCTGACGAGTTGCGTCAGATGCTGACAGACCTGAAAAAAGAATCGTTCAATCTGCGATTCCAGCAGGCCACTGGCCAGATGGAAAACACCGCCGCGATGCGCAAAGCCCGCCGTGGTGCCGCCCGCGTGAAAACAATTCTGAACCAAAAAGCAGCAGCCGCTGCCAAGACGGAGGCCTAAGATGCCAAAGCGTATTCTGACGGGCACCGTCACAAGCAATCAGAACCAGCAAACTGTCACTGTTTCGGTCGAGCGCCGTTTCAAGCACCCGCTGCTTCAGAAAACCATTCGTAAGTCCAAGAAATACCGGGCGCACGATGAAAAGAACGCATTCAACGTGGGCGACATCGTTCGCATTCAGGAATGTGCTCCGAAATCCAAGACGAAACGCTGGGAGGTTTTGGGCGCAGACGCCTAAGACATTCTTCGTATCTATTAATCGAAACCCTGGGGCCGAACAGAACGGTCCCCAAAGGTCGGGAGACATCTTATGATTCAGATGCAGACCAATCTGGATGTTGCTGACAACTCTGGCGCACGCCGAGTTCAGTGCATCAAGGTCTTGGGCGGTTCACACCGTCGCTATGCATCGGTCGGCGATATCATCGTCGTATCCGTTAAAGAGGCCATTCCACGTGGTCGCGTAAAGAAAGGTGACGTCCGTAAGGCCGTCGTCGTGCGCACCGCTAAGGAAGTCCGTCGCGAAGATGGTACAGCCATCCGCTTTGACCGTAACGCTGCGGTCATCCTCAACAACACAAACGAGCCTGTTGGCACCCGTATCTTTGGGCCAGTTGTGCGTGAGTTGCGTGGCAAGAACTTCATGAAGATCATTTCATTGGCACCGGAGGTTCTCTGATGGCTGCTAAGTTGAAAAAAGGTGACAATGTCATCGTGCTAACCGGCAAGGACAAGGGTAAGACAGGCGAGATTTCGTCGATCAACCCCACTGCCGGGAAAGCTGTCGTGAATGGCCTGAACATCGCCATTCGCCACGTTAAGCAAAGCCAGAATGACCAAGGTGGTCGCCAGCCTAAAGCGATGCCAATCGCGCTGAGCAACCTCGCCATCGTGGACAAGAACGGCAAAGCGACCCGCGTCGGCTTTAAGATGGACGGCGACAAGAAAGTCCGTTTCGCCAAGACAACAGGGGATGCGATCTAATGCTTGATACTGCAAACTACACCCCCCGCATGAAAACAGCCTACGCCGACACGATCAAGGCGGCTATGAAGGAAGAGTTTTCATATAAGAACGACATGCAGATCCCGCGTCTGGAAAAAATCGTTCTGAACATCGGTTGTGGCGCTGAAGCTGTCCGTGACAGCAAGAAAGCCAAATCCGCACAGGAAGACTTGTCTACAATTGCTGGCCAATTGGCCGTCGTGACCAAGGCGAAGAATTCCATCGCTGGTTTCCGTGTTCGTGAAGACATGCCTTTGGGTGCAAAAGTGACGCTCCGTGGCGATCGGATGTTCGAATTTATCGACCGTTTGACCACTGTGGCTATGCCCCGTATCCGCGACTTCCGCGGCATTTCGGGCAAGAGCTTTGACGGTCGTGGCAACTACGCAATGGGCATCAAAGAGCACATCATTTTCCCCGAGATCAACTTTGATAAAGTTGATGAAAACTGGGGAATGGACATCGTCATCTGCACCACGGCGAAAACCGATGCTGAAGCAAAAGCACTGTTGAAGCATTTCAACATGCCTTTCACCAGCTAAGCATCAGGGAGAGATTTAGATATGGCTAAGAAATCCATGATCGCACGCGAAGTGAAGCGTGAAAAGCTGGTGGCGCAGTATGCTGAAAAGCGTGCAGCCCTTAAGGCGATCATCAATGACAAAGAGAAGCCAGTAGAAGAGCGGTTCAAGGCAACACTTGATCTCGCAAAACTGC
>CALHAP010000182.1 GCA_937931795.1 uncultured Paracoccaceae bacterium | reverse complement strand
CATATCTATGTTTTGTGCGTCGGGGCGGTCTTCCAGCAGATGTTGGCGCAAGCGACGGAATGTGGCGGCTTCGATCTCGATCCGGGTTTGATCGTCCATAGGGTTTCTCCTTGCAGGGGTTATAAGCCGCTGTCGCGCAGCACCTCGGTGATGATGGGGCCGAGGCGATCTGCCCAAGTTTGCTGGCCCTGTGCATCGGGTATCAGGTCATTGCGGACTTCGATCAAGATGTTGGGCCGCCCATGTGACAACGCGTGATTGTCGATGGCGTCGCCGGGCAGATGGCCTGTGTAAGGCTCGTTGTCGCCCACACAGAGGTCGGTTTCTTGGCGCAGACGCGCAATCAAGGGCAGTGCCAGACGGCTGTCGAGATGCGAATGTAGGATGCCGATGTGCCACGGACGTTGTGGGCGGCCTTTCAATTGCGGGGTAAAGGAATGAACGGCGATAATGACCGCGTCCTCGCGCCGTGCTGCGATATCCGCGTAGGCGTTGTGGTAGGGGCGGTGCAATTGGTCCAAGCGCCGCTCGATATCAGCCGCTGTGACATGGCGATTGGCCGGAATGATTGTCCCGTCATAGAGCTTCATCACCAGTGTCGGGTCGTCTTCGCCGCGATTTGGGTCGATCACTAGGCGCGAAAAATCCGAGGCGATCACCGGGCTGTCGAGCGCTGTGCCCAAGGCCTGTGACAGCCCCAGCGCCCCGATGTCATAGGCGATGTGGCGGGCCATATCGGCTGTCGGCAGGCCTAAATCCCCGCCGTTTATCCAATCGGGAACACGGTTTGTCGCATGGTCGCAGGTGATCACGAAACGACCTGAACGACCCGCGCCTGTGACAGAAAATGGAGTGTCTTGCATGTTTTTTTACTTCTTAGACTGAGTCTTGGCAGGGCCGGTTGTCGTAGGTTTGGATTTGCGCAATAAGGGCGTGATTTTTGAGGTTAGCGGTAACAGACACGCCGCCTACAAGGAACTATTCACATGACCAGACGCCACAGAAATGTAAAGATCGTCGCCACTTTGGGGCCAGCCTCCAGTTCATATGATGAGATACGTGCGCTGTTCGAGGCTGGTGCCGATGTGTTCCGCCTGAACATGAGCCACGGCAGCCACCCCGAGATTGCCGAACGTCACGCCATCATTCGCAAGATCGAAGCAGACCTTGGCACCCCGATTGCCATTCTCGCTGATCTGCAAGGGCCCAAACTGCGGGTTGGTGTTTTTGCAAATGATGACGGCGAAGAACTGGTGCCGGGTGCGCCCTTCCGTCTCGACCTAGATGACACGCCGGGGGATGCGACCCGTGTGCAACTGCCGCACAAAGAGATTTTCGACGCGCTGAAACCCCATGCCCATCTGTTGGTCAACGACGGCAAGATCAAACTGCGGGTCAAAGACTGCGGTGCGACCTTTGCGGATTGCGAAGTCGTGGTCGGTGGCGTGATTTCAAACCGCAAAGGCGTGAACGTGCCCGATGTGGTGTTGCCCGTCGCGGCCCTGTCCGAGAAAGACCGCAAGGACCTGGAATTTGTCTGTGATCTGGGTGTTGATTGGCTGGCCCTGTCCTTTGTCCAGCGCCCTGCGGATGTGAACGAGGCGCGCGAACTGGCCAAAGGCCGGGCTGCGATCCTGTCCAAGATCGAAAAACCCACCGCCGTCGAGAGCTTTCGCGAGATCCTAGAGGTGTCTGATGGCATTATGGTCGCGCGCGGTGATTTGGGTGTCGAGCTGCCCGTGCAAAACGTGCCGCCTATTCAAAAGCGCTTGATCCGTAAATGTCGCGCTGCGGGCAAACCTGTGATCGTGGCGACCCAGATGCTGGAAAGCATGATCGAAAGCCCGATGCCCACCCGCGCCGAGGTCTCGGACGTCGCCACCGCGATCTACGAGGGCACCGATGCGATCATGTTGTCGGCGGAATCGGCGGCGGGTTCTTACCCGATCCAAGCTGTGCAAACGATGGACAACGTCGCAGCCGAGGTCGAATCAGACCCCACTTACCGCGACATTATCGACGCCTCGCGCAGCAGAACCCGTGCGTCAGTCGCTGACGGTATTGTGGCCGCCGCCCGCGAAATCGCGGAGACCACGGAAGTGGCCGCGATTTGTTGCTTTTCCCAATCGGGTGCCACCGCTTTGCTGGTCAGCCGCGAACGACCCCGTGTGCCGATCATCGCTCTGACATCGCAGATGGCAACGGCCCGCCGGCTGTGTCTGTCGTGGGGGATGAACTGTGTTGTGACAGGACCTGTTGACCGCTTTAAGCACGCCGTTTTGGCGGCGGTGCGCGGGGCTTTGTCCGAAGGGATCGCCACCATTGAGGATCAGGTTGTTGTCACGGCGGGCGTACCGTTTAACACACCCGGCACGACGAACATTCTGCGCGTCGCACCCTGTGACGAGCGCAAAATTATTCCTGCCGATCCTGAATAGAAATCAACGCGGTTAGGGATCGGGGCCGGACATTGCGTCCGGCCCTTTCTCATTTTACAGGGCAAAACGCCGTTTGCGCAGCGCCACAGCCCCAAGGGCCGTCAACAACAGCGCCCCGGTCGCCGGGATCGGTACGCTGGTGGGCTGTGTGGTTTGAAACGACAGGCCGAGCGACACGTCATCCACAACGGCGGCGTTAAAGGCGAAATTGATCACATCTCCCGTCGCATATCCGCCCCAACCTGGGATGAACGAAAACCCCGTGCCCGTAGCACCCGGATCGCCCAAGGTGCCGCTAGAGGAAAAAACGGTATCGAATGTCGCGCCCGAGACCACGTTGTAGCTGAACGTCGTGCTTATGATATCGCTGCCGCCGTTGGTGTCCGTGGCATTGACGACAAAGCTGGCGATATCGAGGTCTTCAGCCACCTCAAATGAAAATGCGGTGGAGAATTGATTGCTCAGCACTGTTCCGAATGTATAGGGCTGGTCGGCGAATATGGGGGCCGCAGTCGCAGCCCCGGTACTGAGTGCCGCGGCAAAAAACGCGACGCATATGGTCTTTAGCTGTCTCAACATGGTGGTGTCCCTTCATAACGTCCCATTCACCCCATGCCTGTCAAAACGCAGGGGGTTGGCGGTATAGGGCCTGTATATTGTTACGATAGGTTTGATATTTTCGGTAAATTTGCGCGGTATCACGAATGATTTTGGCGACAAATGTGTCTGGTTTCGAAAAACAGCACACAGGAGGGGCCATAGCGGCGGTGCCCGTGCAAACAAGGCTTGCCTTGGCCGCCCATGCAGCCTAAACGACGCACTCGACCCCGTGCGACCGGCCTATAAGGCATGCCGAGTCGCGCGTTCACATCACGCTAATCGGAGATGCAAATGCCGAAGATGAAGACGAAATCGAGCTGCAAAATGCGGTTTAGAATGACCGCCTCTGGCAAGGTCAAAGCTGGTCAGGCTGGCAAGCGTCACATGATGATCAAACGCTCTAACAAGTTCCTGCGCAATGCGCGTGGTACTGTTTTGTTGTCGGAACCTGATGCGAAGATCATCAAGTCCATGATGCCCTACGCGCGCTAAGGAGAGACGATATGAGAGTTAAAGGTGGAACCGTCACGCACCGTCGTCACAAGAAGGTGCTCGATCAGGCCAAAGGCTATTATGACCGTCGCTCTACGACGTTCAAGGTCGCCAAACAGGCCGTCGACAAAGCCAACCAATACGCGACCCGTGACCGAAAGAACCGCAAGCGCACATTCCGCGCGCTGTGGATTCAGCGGATCAACGCTGGTGTGCGTTTGGTCGACGAGACAATGACATACTCGCGCTTCATCAACGGTCTTACATTGGCCGGGATCGAAGTGGACCGCAAAGTGCTGGCCGATCTGGCCGTGAACGAGCCCGAGGCATTTGCCGCGATCGTCACCAAAGCCGCAGGCGCGTTGCCAAAAGCAGCCTAAGGGCTGGCTAGATGAGATTTGAGAAAGCCGCGTCCCATCAGGGGCGCGGCTTTTTTCATTGGGTCATTGCGTGCGGGCCTGCTGCGCGGTAGCAGTCGGTCAGCGAAAAACGAGGGTGATATGGACGGCTTGCGCGAAAAATATCTGGAACTGATTGCGGGTGCGGGCGATGCATCCGCGCTGGAAACCCTGCGCGTGCAGGCCTTGGGCAAGAAGGGAGAGATCAGCCTGCAAATGCGCGAGCTGGGCCGCATGACGCCCGAGGAACGCCAAACCGCTGGCCCTGCGCTGAATGCGCTGAAAGACGAGATAAATTCCGCGTTGGTGGCTAAGAAATCTGGGCTGGAAGATGCGGCGCTCGACGCACGTCTGCTCGATGAATGGCTGGACGTCACACTGCCGTCGCGGGGCCGTCCTGCAGGCACGATCCACCCGATTTCACAGGTCACCGAAGAGGTCACCGCGATCTTTGCCGACATGGGGTTCGCCTCTGCCGAGGGGCCGCAGATCGAGAGCGATTGGTATAATTTCGACGCGCTCAACATCCCCGGTCATCACCCCGCGCGCGCCGAGATGGACACTTTTTACATGCACCGGGCCGAGGGCGACAATCGCCCGCCCGCCGTGCTGCGCACCCACACCAGCCCGGTGCAAATCCGCACGCTAGAGGCCCAAGGCGCGCCGATCCGCGTCATCGCCCCGGGCCGCGTCTACCGCGCCGATTACGACCAGACCCACACCCCGATGTTCCACCAGATCGAGGGCCTCGCGATCGACAAAGACATCTCGATGGCCAACCTGAAATGGGTGTTGGAAGAGTTCGTTAAGTCCTTCTTTGGCGTCGATGACGTCGACCTGCGCTTCCGCGCCTCGCATTTCCCCTTCACCGAGCCGTCCGCCGAGGTCGACATCCGGTGCTCATGGGAAGGCGGCACGCTGAAAGTGGGCGAGGGCGACGATTGGCTGGAAATCCTAGGCTCTGGCATGGTCCACCCCAAGGTGCTGCAAGCGGCATCGGTCGATCCGGTGCAGTGGCAAGGCTTTGCTTTTGGCATGGGCATCGACCGCATCGCCATGCTGAAATACGGCATCCCCGACCTGCGCGCGTTTTTTGACAGCGACCTACGCTGGCTGCGGCATTACGGGTTCAGCGCGCTGGATGTGCCGACCATGCGGGGTGGGGTTTAGGAGTGAAGAGAGACAATGAACTGATACGGACCATGCTTCTAGACTATGAAAAGTCAGAGAAACTGGCTTTCATTGACCCTAGAGCGTTTAAAAATGCCGCTCCCGATGTTGAGGTTTACGCAATTACTTTGATGGTTGATGAAGGGCTTCTTGCCGTGGCTGGGCGTGGAACGATAAGGATTACGTCCGCTGGTCATGATTTTTTAGATGCGGTTCGCGATGATAGCATTTGGGCAAAAAC
>CALHAP010000181.1 GCA_937931795.1 uncultured Paracoccaceae bacterium | reverse complement strand
TGGGGATGATCCATTTCCGCAGCGGTGTGCAAACCCTGATCGAGGACTATGTGCATGGTTTGGCGCGCAAAGTGCTGATCATCGGCATGATTTGTCTGTCCTACCTTTTGGCGGCGGCGGGGCTGTTTGCCATCGTTCGTCTGGCCCTTTGATTTAGCGGAGCATTTAGAAAAATGGCTGCATACGAATACGAGACCCATGAATTTGACGTCGTGGTTGTGGGCGCTGGCGGTGCCGGACTGCGTGCTACGCTTGGCATGGCCGAGCAGGGGTTGACAACCGCCTGTATCTCCAAGGTGTTCCCGACCCGGTCGCACACTGTCGCGGCCCAGGGTGGCATCGCGGCGTCCCTGTCGAATATGGGGCCGGATCACTGGCAGTGGCATATGTATGACACCGTCAAAGGATCAGACTGGCTGGGCGATACCGACGCGATGGAATACCTCGCGCGCGAGGCCCCCAAGGCGGTCTACGAGCTGGAGCATTACGGCGTGCCGTTTTCGCGCACCGAAAAGGGCGAGATTTACCAGCGTCCCTTTGGCGGCCACACCACCGAGTTTGGCGAAGGCCCGCCTGTGCAGCGCACCTGTGCCGCTGCCGACCGAACCGGCCACGCGATTCTGCACACGCTCTACGGACAGAGCCTCAAGCAAAAGGCCGAGTTTTTCATCGAGTATTTCGCGATTGACCTGATCATGAGCGATGACGGCGTCTGCCAAGGTGTGCTGTGCTGGAAACTGGACGACGGCACCATGCACCTGTTCTCTGCCAAGATGACAGTGCTCGCGACCGGCGGTTATGGCCGTGCGTATTTCTCGGCCACCTCTGCGCACACCTGTACCGGTGACGGCGGGGGCATGGCCGCGCGCGCTGGTCTGCCGTTGCAGGACATGGAGTTCGTGCAGTTCCATCCCACTGGTATCTATGGCGCTGGTTGTCTGATCACCGAAGGCGCGCGGGGCGAGGGCGGATACCTCACCAACTCCGAAGGCGAGCGGTTCATGGAGCGCTATGCGCCCACCTACAAAGATCTCGCCAGCCGTGATGTTGTCAGCCGCTGCATGACGATGGAAATCCGCGAAGGGCGCGGTGTCGGCGCGGATGGTGATCACATTCATCTGCACCTCAACCACCTGCCGCCCGAGACGTTGGACCTGCGCCTGCCCGGTATTTCCGAGAGCGCGCGTATCTTTGCAGGCGTGGACCTGACGAAAGAGCCGATTCCCGTGCTGCCGACCGTACACTATAACATGGGCGGTATCCCCACGAACTATTGGGGCGAAGTGCTGAACCCGACGGCGGATGATCCCGATGCAATCTCGCCCGGTCTGATGGCCGTGGGCGAGGCGGGCTGTGCCTCTGTGCATGGGGCGAACCGTTTGGGGTCGAACTCGCTGATTGACCTCGTGGTCTTTGGTCGCGCCGCCGCCATTCGTGCCGCGAAAGTCGTTGATCCGAGTACCGCTGTGCCCGCGCCAAACCTCGCAAGTGTCGACAAGGCGTTTGATCGTTTCGACGCGCTGCGCAATGCCGATGGGGCCGTTGGCACCGCCGAGCTGCGTCTCGATATGCAAAAGGCGATGCAGGAAGACGCCGCCGTGTTCCGCACCGACAAAACGCTGGCCGAGGGCGTCGAGAAGATGGAGGCCATCGCGGGCCGCATGTCTGACGTGAAAGTCACCGACCGCAGCCTCGTGTGGAACAGCGACCTGATGGAAACGCTGGAGCTGACGAACCTGATGCCCAACGCGCTGGCAACTATCGTGTCTGCCGAGGCCCGCAAGGAAAGCCGTGGCGCGCATGCGCAAGAGGATCATCCGGACCGCGATGACACAAACTGGCGCGTGCATTCGCTGGCCTATGTGGACGACGCGAAAACCGCGCTCAAAACCCGGCCTGTGCACCTCGATCCGCTGACGGATGAGAGCGAGGGTGGCATTGATATGAAGAAGATTGCACCGAAAGCGAGGGTTTATTGATGCGATATGCTTTGGCAATATGCGCTATTTTGTGTGCGGCCCCTGCGGCGGCGGACAAGGCTGGTGCCACACAACTGCTGGTCAACAATCTGGTGAACCTTGGCGGCAGCTCGGCGCAAGCCACTGTGATCGCGCGGTGTTTTGTGGACCGAATGACAGATGCGCAGGCAGCGGCCTTTGTCGCGGCGCGCAATGAAGACGACCGCACCGCCGTGATCCAAGCGATTGGAGACAAAGCGGGGGCGCAGGCTTGTGTCCAACAGGCGATGTCTGGGTGAAGGCCTTGGCGCTGATCCCTGTTTTGGTGCTGGCAGGCTGTGATCTGCCGCCACCAGACCCCGAAGCCGTGGCGCGCCAATGCGAAGACCGCGCGCGTGCGGCACAAGGACCAACGGGTGAAGTGACTGTAGGCGTGAACTCGAATTCCGGCGTGTCGAGCAGCGTGTCGGTCGGGATCACCAGCGATTATATCCGGGGCCGTGATCCGAACCGGGTTTACGCCGAATGCGTCCAGCGCCGGACCGGGGCCGCCCCGATCCGCCCGCCGAATTTGAGATAAGTGTAGAGGCACTGCGACCTGAAACGCAGCGCCCCACTGAGACCGCAATAGTAGACGATAGCGCCGTAAGACTGCGCGAAAGGGAACGAGACAGATGGTTGAACTGACACTGCCCAAAAACAGCCGGATGACTGCCGGTAAAACGTGGCCCAAACCTGAAGGTGCGAAGAACCTGCGCAAGGTGCAGGTCTATCGCTGGAACCCGGACGATGGCAAAAACCCGTCGCTCGATACTTATTTCGTAGATGCCGACACTTGTGGGCCGATGATTTTGGACGCGCTGATCAAAATCAAAAATGAGATTGACCCGACGCTGACGTTCCGCCGGTCCTGTCGCGAGGGCATCTGCGGGTCGTGCGCTATGAACATCGACGGCATCAACACGCTGGCTTGTATTCACGGGCTGGAAGATGTGGATGGTGATATCAAGATTTACCCGCTGCCTCATATGCCAGTGGTCAAGGATTTGATCCCTGACCTCACCCATTTCTACGCGCAGCACGCCAGCATCAAACCGTGGCTGGAAACCCAGTCAAATACACCCGCTAAAGAGTGGAAGCAGTCTGTCGAAGACCGTGAAAAGCTCGATGGTCACTATGAGTGTATTCTGTGCGCCTGTTGTTCGACATCCTGCCCATCCTACTGGTGGAACGGTGACAAATACCTCGGGCCAGCGGCTCTGCTGGCGGCCCACCGTTGGATCGTGGACAGCCGTGATGAGGCAACGCCAGAGCGGTTGGATGATCTGGAAGACCCGTTCAAGCTGTACCGCTGCCACACGATCATGAACTGCGCAAAGACCTGCCCCAAGGGTTTGAACCCAGCGGCGGCGATTGCGGATATCAAGAAGTCATTGCTCGAACGGGCGATCTAATACGAGGCTCGGCGCTGATTAAGCCAGCGCCAAGCTTCATACTTATTCCTGGGCGTCTGCCACAAAACCACCTGCATACGTGACTGTGTTTGAATTGCCTTCAAACACCCCAACTGTGCGGTCGGCCCCTGCCAAACCGACGAGTGATCCCGTCACGTTTTCGTAGCGCACTGTTCCGGTCACGCGGCCATTGCTGATGGCGCCATCGACGCGAAAGGGTCCGTTGTCCACCGATAGGGTGCCGCGGCCAAAGTCTGCGACGAGCTCTAGGTCACCTTGTTCGCGTCTGATTTCGCCCGAAAGGGTGGTGCCCGTGACTGAAATATCGTCGATGATCGCCAGTTGATACTGGCCCTCAAACGTCACAACATTCGATGGCGCCGGGGCGACGCGGGTGCCGGGTAAGATGCCGGCCTCAGCCACCGCACCACGGGTCGCACTGGTGCCCGCGCGGTAGGCGTAGCCGTCGCCATCCGTGTCCTGCACAAAGCCCTGTTCGAGATTTCTCAATCGCCCGGCGAATTGCCCATCTGCGGTCACGATTGTTATGGCACTGACGATGGGAAGTGTGCTGGACGCATCGACATCTACCACGATGCGGCCTTCGTTTCCGCCGGATGAACCGCAGGCTGCTAGAAAGGCGACAGTGCAAAGTGAGAATTGCGAACGGACGGAAAACATAGGACACTCCTGTAAACATTCGGGATTTTGCTAATGCCGAACTATGGTAAAATTGTGAAACAATATTAAGCGGTAGGATTGATTGTTTCTCTTTCATGATATGAAAAATACCAAATGATAGCGAAACAAAGGGAGCGCTCATGACCAACCCGCCGAAGGATGCCGCCGCGCGCAAAGCTGTGGAACCCGTGATTTGCTATCCCAATGATACGCTGCCCGCAGTCGATATTGACCGCTATAAAACGGCTCTGGCGGGGGCCTTGGAAACGCAAGGACAACGTGTGCCGCCCCGTGACGCGGCGGTCGTGCGCGTGCCAGCAGGTTCGTTCTTGCAAATTCGCAGCGTCGAGGGCGCGCAGGTGGGAGATCTTAACCTCTTTAATGCAAATGACCTATCCGAGCGGTTTTATTCAGGCAAAACCCGCGCGCTGCACGGTACGCATGTCACGACGGGCGATCGGCTTTGGTCGTCCTTTCCCAGTTTGCGCCCCATGGCCACGATCGTTCAGGACAGTTTGGACTGGTACGGGATTGATGCCTTTGGTGGCTCTGTTCATGATGTCATTGGGACGCGCTGTGATCCCTATACGCACAATCTGTTGGCGGGCGGCCATTATCATCACTGTTGTCATTCCAATCTCAGCCGTGCTTTGGCGACGGATCAGGGAATGGATGTGAAAGAGGCGGAATTGCTGACGCATGATGTGTTGAACGTCTTTATGTGTACCGGATTTACCCGAGATACTGGCCAATATTTTATGAAG
Source organism: uncultured Paracoccaceae bacterium (assembly GCA_937931795.1). Taxonomy (GTDB): domain Bacteria; phylum Pseudomonadota; class Alphaproteobacteria; order Rhodobacterales; family Rhodobacteraceae; genus JALZWD01. Next base: position 4,250 of record CALHAP010000181.1, on the reverse strand, counting down.
GGCAGTCCCGTCCGCCCCGGTGATACGCTGACGATGTTCGCTGAAATTGATCTGTTGGCGGTCTTGAGTGCATGCCCCGGCGGGGATTGCAGTGCGCAACATTCAAGCGATGTCGCGCAGTGCTACCCATTGGATATGGCGGTTTTGACGCCTGTTGAGGGGGCGTTAGGCGATTGGGTTTCCCCACAGCGCAATGGCTATAATCGCAATCACGGCGTTTAGCCGAACGCTGCTTTCAGAGCGATTTCGACCATATCGCCAAAGCTGCGTTCGCGGTCTTCGGCGGGCAATGCTTCACCGGTTTGCAAATGATCGCTGACCGTTAATACGGCGAGCGCGCGGCGATTGTGCCGTGCCGCCAGCATATACAATTCAGCCGCTTCCATTTCGACGCCCAAGATACCGTGGCGCGTCATTTGCTCGTTCAGGTCGGGGCGTTCGTCATAAAACACGTCCGAGCTGTAGATGCCGCCGACATGTGTTTTTACGCCAGTCTCATTCGCCGCCGCCACAGCCGCTGCCAAAAGGTCGTAATTGGCGGTGGGGGCAAAATTCAATTCTTTGAAAATACCCTGCGATGGCGATGTGAGGGTGCTGGCGGACATTGCGATGATCACATCTCGAATACCCACATGCGGCTGCATCCCACCGCAAGAGCCGATGCGGATAAGCGTTTGCGCATTATAATCGCGGATCAATTCATTCGCGTAGATCGACAGCGATGGCATTCCCATGCCCGACCCTTGGATCGTGACGCGGTGACCATTCCAAGTGCCCGTAAATCCCAGCATGCCGCGGACTTCGTTGATGCATTTGGCGTCTGTGAGAAATGTTTCGGCGGCCCACTTGGCGCGGTAGGGGTCGCCCGGCATCAAAACCGTTTGTGCGATGTCGTCTGGCTGCGCGCCGATATGGATCGTCATTGTATCCCCCTCATGATCTTGTTTCCAAAACCATAGTGTGTGGGAGGGGCATACAACAGATGTTTGTTTTACTTATATTTCGAACGTGGACAGGTCCGTTCCAGCGGCTTCGGCAGCTTTGATCCAGTCGGGTTTGCGGCCACGTCCAGACCATGTCTGCGTTGCATCTTCAGAGTTGCGGTACTTTGGTGGGTTCTTTGGGGCGGCTTTGCCCTTGGGTGCGCTTCCAGACAGATCCGACAGCGAGAATCCGTGCTTTGCAGCGGCTTCTTCAGCGGCGGCAATAGCGGCTTTGCGCTCGCGTTTTTCCAAAGTAGACAAGGCCTTGTCCACATCCTTGCGCAGTTGCTTTAGCTCGGATCGGGACATCGCGTTGAGGTCGAGGGACATCATATTTCCTTTATTAATGCAGGTTAAGCGCCTCTTATACAAAGACGAGGCAGTAATAAACCCATTTTTGGAAGAGCACCAAAAATTGACTAACTTGTTATTAATAACGCACGATGCCCGTTGTTAGGCGATGTGCAGCAGCGAGGCTCTTATTCCGTTGCGTCGCTTTTTACGGCCAACTCAACAATATCGCTCATAATCACATTCAACCGAAAATCTTTTGGCGTGTAGACCCGGGCCACCCCGAGTTCCATAAGAGTCTCGATATCGTCATCAGGAATAATGCCACCGACAATGATTGGCAAATGACTTTGCCCGCCGGCCTTTAATCTGCGGATAACATCGGTGACGAGCGGCACATGCGACCCCGATAAAATAGAAAGCCCGATCACATGCGCACCAGATGTTTCGGCCTGTGCCACGATATCTTCGGGTGTCATGCGAATGCCGTCATAGGTAATCGCCATGCCGCAATCGCGTGCGCGCGCGGTGATTTGTTCGGCGCCATTTGAATGGCCATCAAGGCCCGGTTTGCCCATCATAAAGGTCAAACGGCGGCCTAATGTTTCGCTGGCCCGTTCCACATCAGCGCGTAAATCATCCAATCCTTCGACGTGGTTTGACGGGTTTCTGCTGACCCCTGTGGGCGCGCGATATTCACCAAATGCGCCGCGAATAACGCTGGCCCATTCGCCCGTTGTCACACCCGCTTTTGCGCAGGCAATTGACGAATTCATTATATTTTCTGAACTGTTAGCTGCTGCGCGCAGGTCATTTAATGCGGCTTTGACCGCCTGTGGGTCGCGTGCTGCGCGCCATGCTGATAGCCGTTCCAATTGGTCGCGTTCGGCGTCGGCGTCGGCCACCATGATGCTGTCTTCGCCTGCGGTCAGCGGCGAGGCTTCGCCCTGTTCCCAGCGGTTCACGCCGACAACTGTGGTGCTGCCGGTTTCGATGCCGCCGATGCGGGCGGCGTTGCTTTCGACCAGACGCGACTTCATATATTCGATTGCATTTACAGCACCGCCCATCGCGTCGATCTGCTCTAATTCCGCCCGCGCGCCGTCTTTTAGGGCGGCCACTTTGCGGTCAACAGCGGGGTTTTCGTCGAACAAATCGTCGTATTCTAGCAGGTCCGTTTCATAGGCGAGAATCTGCTGCATTCGCATGGACCACTGCTGATCCCATGGGCGCGGCAAGCCCAAAGCTTCGTTCCATGCGGGCAATTGCACGGCGCGGGCGCGGGCGTTTTTCGACAATGTCACGGCCAGCATTTCGATCAGGATGCGGTAGACGTTGTTTTCGGGCTGCTGTTCGGTCAGGCCCAGCGAGTTGACTTGCACCCCGTAGCGGAATCGGCGGAATTTCGCGTCTTCGACTCCGTAGCGCGTCAGGCAAATCTCGTCCCACAGATCGACAAAGGCGCGCATCTTGCACATCTCGGTCACGAATCGGATGCCCGCGTTCACAAAAAACGAAATCCGCCCGACCATTTGCGGGAAATCTGCTGGCGCGACTTTGTCTTTGAGATCATCGAGCACGGCCGTGGCGGTGGCCAAGGCAAAGGCCAATTCCTGTTCTGGCGTCGCGCCCGCTTCTTGTAGATGGTAGGAACAGATGTTCATCGGGTTCCATTTGGGCATGTTGCTGCGCGTCCATGCGGCCACATCGGTGATCATCCGCAGGCTGGGCTTGGGCGGGCAGATATAGGTGCCACGCGACAGGTATTCTTTGATGATGTCGTTTTGCACCGTGCCTTGCAGCTGTGAGACGTCGGCACCCTGTTCTTCGGCCACCGCTGTGTAGAGCGCCAGCAACCAAGGGGCCGTCGCGTTGATCGTCATCGAGGTGTTCATCTGTTCGAGCGGAATATCGGCAAACAGCGCGCGCATATCGCCCAAGTGACAGACCGGCACCCCGACCTTGCCGACTTCGCCGCCCGCTAGCACGTGATCGCTGTCGTACCCCGTTTGCGTCGGCAAATCGAAAGCGACCGAGAGACCTGTCTGCCCTTTGGCCAAATTACCCCGATAGAGCGCATTGGACGCAGCAGCAGTCGAATGGCCTGCGTAGGTGCGGATTAGCCAAGGGCGGTCGCGGGGTGGAGTTGCTGTGTCTTTCATCGGGCGATCCAATCGGGTCGAGTAACTTTATTTCACCAAGAAGCACATATCGGACATTTTATACTTCTGTCAATTCGCTGCAATGCGGCAATTCGCAGGGGCTGGCATTTACCAAACCGCAACCGCCTGTCAGAACAATGGCATGACGCATCCCGTGATCCTGCCTTTGTGGCTTTTTGTGCTGATCCTGCTTTTCGCGGTGGTCACGTTTGCGTCGCATTTTCTATTTCCGTCGGTCCGTTGGTTTTTTCGCAAGCGGGCAGAGCGGATCGTGGCGCGTCTAAATACCCGGCTGACCCGCCCGATTGAGCCGTTCAAGCTGGCCCGGCGCTATGACATGATCCAACGTCTGATCTACGACCCTGAGGTCACGGCAGCCATCGTTGAACACGCGCGCAAGAATAAGGTGCCCGAGAACGTGGCGTTTGAACGCGCGCGCGATCATGCCCGAGAGATTGTGCCGTCATTTTCTGCGACGGCTTATTTCACCTTTGGGATGCGCTTTGCCCGGTGGATGTCAAAATCGCTGTACCGCATTCGCGTCGGCAGCCAAGATCAGGCCCGTATGGATAAGATCGACCCCGATGCGGCCGTGGTCTACGTGATGAACCACCGCTCTAACATGGACTATGTGCTGGTGACATATTTGGTCAGCCAGACCTCTGCGATGTCCTATGCCGTGGGGGAATGGGCGCGGGTTTGGCCCCTGTCGATGATTATCCGCTCGATGGGGGCGTATTTTATCCGGCGCAAAGACCGCAGCCCGCTCTACCGCAAAGTGTTGGCGCGTTATGTGCAGATGGCAACGGCAGGT
>CALHAP010000180.1 GCA_937931795.1 uncultured Paracoccaceae bacterium | reverse complement strand
TTGGTTAGGGTCGGCGTCAAACGTCGGATGTGCTTGACCTTTACGTGACAACGCGTGGCTAAAATTTGCTACGCCGACGTTGGCGCAGGACGCGGCGAAGGCCGGGAAGGGAGCCAACACTAGAAATGTCAAAATCTTGCTGCGCGCGCATGCCGCGCGAAAAATGCTGCGTGAGCGTAAAGTCTGATATTGCCGTGTGGGGGAAGCACCGGTCATTCATGCAGACCGCAGCGAAGATCAACGGTCGAATTCACAGACTGCGGACAAAGCGATCAACGCTAAAATGGCACCACGTCTACCGTCTTGACCCACTCTTTTCGCCAGTCAGGTGCTGGATAATCTTCAGGCCAATATTCTTTCTGACGTATAATCAATCCGTCTTGCAGGGTGTGAAAAGTAACTGCACGGGCCTTCATCGCGCCATTTGTGATTACTACATCTGACACCGCATTCTGGCCATCTGAAACGATGGATTGGACGGAGAATATCCATTTTCCTTCAGCGGGATAACTGTCGTTCAACGCGGCGAAATCCGAACGTCCACGCAAGTATTCTCGGGTTTGAGGCATGTAGTATTCAAAATCTGGATGCAGCCGTGTGCTGGCATAAGTAAAATCATTGGAACCCATAGCATCCCAAAAGTCTGCAATCGTCTCGCGTGCCACGCTCTTTCTCCATCATCTGCCGATGACTGACGATATTTGTGATGGGCGCATGAAGTCAATTTGGGCTCCAAGTCGCCCATTGCTGTCATCTAGGCGGCATTTAACCCGTCCCGCATTTCGCGGATGGCGTCCCCGATGTTTTCGCCATACCGCAATAGGCTGCCGCCCAGAAGGTAAACGCAATCCGCGCCGTAATGCGCGGCCATGTCTGGCAGGCGGTCGATGCTCATGCCGCCGCCGGGGCTGGGCAGCATGGCGGGGCCGATACCATCCGGCGCGCGGCACGACTCAACGATCCGCATGCATTCGTCTTGGCTAAACCCGAAGCGTCCACCGTAGTTCGGGAACACCGAAATATCCGCCCCTGCGAGACGCATCAACTGACCAAACAGCATACCATGCCCGTACCCATGATCGGGCGACAGGACGTACGGCCCGAGATGGCTGGGATGTGCCATGATGGGCAGGTTCAACTCCGCGTCCTGCGCCAAGCGATTGATGGCGTCAAAACCAAACAGGCCGGGGATGACCAAGATCCCCTCGGCACCCGCGTCCTTGGCGTAATAAGCCATATCGCGGACCTGATCGCCGTGCCCGCCGATATTGGCAAAGTACAGCGCGCGCGAAGTATCGCCCTGATCGGCGCGCTCATTGTTGGCCTGAGCGACGGCCGCCGCGCAGGCCTTGATCCGGTCTTTGAAGGGGGCCGCGTCCTGATTGGCTAGCCCGTGATCCTCTTTGATAATGTCCGCTCCGGCCGCAGCCGTCAGGTAGCATAGCCGCGCCAAGGTTTCAGACGACGACCCCTGCGGTTTGATCACCGGGCAGACATACCCGCCGGTCTTGCGGCCCGTCAGCTGCCGCAGGCCCGCCGCGCCAAAACGCGGGCCGGGAAAGCGCGCGTGCAGATCATCGTTCGGGGTCAGATCAACAGCCTTCACGCCCCGCAGAATAGAGGCATTGCCAAGGATGACATTCAGCAGTTGCGGCAATTCGCGCCCCACGGCGTCGATGTGATAGCCGATCTTGGCTGTCCAAACGCCGCTGCCACTGGCCGTCACGCTCTGCACCTGTCCCAACACAACGTCTTCGATGTAACCCGCTGGCACCACGTCACGGGGGATTTCGAGCGTGTCTTCCAAGGCGATCGCCTCGGCCCGTGCCGCCGCGTCCGCGTCATCTTCGGCCACGATCCGGTAGGTGACGGTAAAGCGGTCCATCACAGGCCCTCTGCCTTGGCCAGCGAATGCACCGCGTCAACGCGGGCCTCTGACAGGTCTTGTTCTGTAATGCCCAGCTTTTCGCCCATCAACTCTTCGATCCCTTGGGTCAGCGCAAGCGCGTCCAACCCGTAGTAGCGCATTAGGTAGGCGCGGCTGCCGCCGTGGGCATAGGTGTCATTGAGGCCCAGACGTTTCAACTTCTTGCCCACGCCGTTGTCGGCCATGATCTCGGCCATGAGCGACCCGATGCCGCCTTCGGTGACGTGGTTTTCGAGCGTGACCACCCCGCCTTTTACGCTGTTGATGTGGTCCAGCATTGTGGCCGCATCGAAGGGTTTGATCGTGTTGAGATGCAGATGCCGCACCGAGACACCCGCGCCTTCCAACGCTTTGGTGGCGCGCATCGCTTCTTCAGTGGTGATACCTGCAGTGACGATCAGGACGTCGTCGCCCATGCTGATCTCGCGCATTTGCCCCACTACAATTGGCGTGTCGAACAAGCGCGGCATCGACCCGCGCAACACGCGGCAATAGACCGGACCGTCGATGCTGTCGGCGGCTTCGCAGATGCTTTCGACCTCGGTCGCATCGCCTGTCTCAAGGATCGTCATGTTCGGCATCGAGCGCATGACGCTAATGTCTTCAATGGCTTGGTGGGTCATGCCGCCGGGCGTGGTGATGCCGGGCAGGAACCCCATAATGCGCACCTTGCGGCGTGGATAAGCAATAGAGGCCATCAATTGATCATAGGGCCTGCGGTAGCAAAAAACGCCGAACGTGTGGATAAACGGGCGGTAACCGGCAAGGCCAAGGCCCCCTGCAAAGCTCATCATGTTCTGTTCGGCCATGCCCAGCGACAGGAACTGATCGGGGTGATTGTCGCGGAATTTGTCGATCTCGCAAGACGAGGTCAGGTCCGCCGAGAGACACAGCACATCCGGATTGGCGAGCGCGTGTTTTTCAAAGGCGCGCTCATAGGGGCGCGATACCATTTCGGCCATCAGTGGGCTCCTTCGTAGTCAATGGGGTCGACGCCCAAAGCGTCCGCAATAGAGGTGTTCATCCGCGCGCGTTCTTCTTCGGATTTGAAACGCACGTAGTGCAGGCGTGGAAAGCGTTCTTCCAAGATCGGCATCGCGTGGAACGGGTTGGAATGGGCTAGAATGATCAGCGGCTTGCCCGCGTGCGGGGTGCGTGCCGCATCCCGCATGGCGTTCAAATCATGGGCGTCACATTCGGCCACGACGGCACCGAATTGCTCCATCTTGGCGCGGATATCACCCACTTCCATCACGCTGTCCATCGCGCCGTCACATTGCTGGCGGTTCACGTCCATAATCGCTTTGACGCTGTCAATCTTGTGATGCGCGCAACACTGGATCGCCTCCCAAGTCTGGCCTTCCTGCACTTCACCGTCTGACATATAAACCCATGTTTTTCCTGTCTCGCCGCGTTTCTGCCGGCCCCATGCCAGACCAGCGGCGGTGGACAGCCCAATGCCCAGAGTGCCGTTGTGTACCTCCATGCCGGGTGAATGTTCGGCCCCGATCATCTCGACGCTAGAGCCGTCCTTGTTGAACATCTCCAATCCTTCGGGGGCCATGCGACCCACCTCGATCAACGTGGCGTAGGCCACCAGCGCATAATGCGCAGGGGCGATGAACAGCCGGTCGAGATCCGCCTCAAACGGGCCATTGTACCCCGCGCCAGTATGGTAGTTGGGATTGTCCGCATGGGGCACGCCCTCGAACGGCTTGGGGATCATCGGCAACGTGGGGGCGCCTAGGTTCAGCTCTTCATTATACAGCCAAGCCAGCTGTTCAGCTGCCGAACAGGCCTGACTGAGATAGCCGCCATTGTTGCGCATTGCGTGTTCAAACACACGCCTGCGGATACCGAGCGCGATGTCCTCGGTGGTCTTTTCGTTCTTCATTGCAAAACTCCGCTTGGACCAACTTCGTTCGTCGGTTTCGATAAGGCTAAGGACCATGAGGTCGGGGAACGGGTGAAAGAGGGCCTAGAAAATGACACCCTTGCGTAGAATGAAGCAGCCAAATGGGCGGGCTTCCTGACATTGAACAACAGCAAAGCTACGCCGGGCCTGTGCGTAGAACTCTTGCCGTGAAAGGCTCGACAACGCCGCGTCTTGGGGCTTGCGGGCATTTAAAATGTCCCAAACGGCGGTATGGGCCGCGTTCATGTCATCGGGCGCATTATCCACCTGCATGCGCAGCGCCGCATAGTCGTGGAAGGGGTCAATCGGCATGAGTTTGGTGATGATGTCGATGACCTGGGGCGCATCGTGGCCCGGATACCGCAAAACCGCCGTGTGCGTACAAAAGGCCGCCGTGGCTACCGCCGGATAATTCGCATCCACCACAGCAATTTCGTCCCCGTGACCCATCTGGGCAAGACAATGCAGCAGGTCCGGCGTGGTTTCAGGGTCAATTCCAATAAGCATCGTCTAGTCCTTGAAGGCATGATCTGCGGCCCACCACACCGGGTGAGCCGCAGTCGAGGTGCTTAGCGCACAGGCAGTGGCATCCAATCGGCCATCGCCACATCCGCGTGTTGGAATTGGGGCATCTTTGCTCCCAGATCATCCATATTGCGGATATCCTGCTCATTCAGAAAATCCTGCGTGATCAAGGTCGGTGGGACCACAACGCTGGCGCCGGGGTCTTCGCCTGTCAGCAGCAGCGCAAGGGCACGCACCGAAACCTCGCCCACAACCGATGGGTTGGTCGCAACCGTCGCAACCCATGCAGAACCGGGCTCGCGCATCGCTGAAATGTCAGCGGTAGAGACATCGGCGGAATAGATATCCACGTCATCGGTCATGCCAGCCTCGTCCACCGCGATTTTCACGCCTTTGGCGAATTCATCGTAGGGTGCGAAGACAACCGAGATATTCGGATTTGCCTGCAAAACCGAACGGGCCTGGTTCGCAACAGAGTTCGCAATCGGGTTGTCGAGCGTGCCGAACACAGCCGCTTCGGTGATGTCGGGATTGGCAGCTCTCACCTCTTCCCACGCCACATCGCGGCGATCCAGCGGCGCGATACCGGGGACATAGACATAGCCCGCCGTAAAGGCGTTGCCGTGATCAGCCAATGCCTGCTCCAACGCGAGCTTGCCCAGAAGGTAGTCCGACTGTTCAATTTGCGGAATGGCCTCGTTTTCGACGTTCACATCAAACGCCACAACACTGATGCCTGCATCAACAGCGCGTTGAGCCGCGTCTTTCATCGACTCCGTCAACCCGTGCTGAATGATAATCCCGTCCACGCCCAATGCGATCGCCTGATCAACCATATCCGCCTGAAGGGCTGCGTCCTGACGGCTGTCAAACACCCGCAGGTCCAAGCCGATGGCCGCCGCCTGCGTCTCCACGCCAGACAGATAGGACTGGAAAAAGTCGCCTGTGGACAGATACCGCACCAAGGCAATCTTTACATCGCCTGCATTGTCCAATGGGGCAGGCATGTCTGCAACTGCCGCACTGCCCAATCCGGTCAACAGCGCGACCGACCCCATGAGTTTCATAGCCTGACGTCGTAACATAATTTTTCCTCCCATTATGTTGGTTTTAGGTTTTCCCACCCGCGCTTCTTTTGGCGCTCAGGTAGAAGGTAAAGACAAGGGCCAGAACGAGCACCGCGCCTTTGACGAAATCTTGGGTGTAGTATGGGGCATTCATCATCGTGAGACCCTGCAACAAGATGCCCACAAACAGCGCACCGATTGCGGTGCCAAAGGCATTTGCGCGCGCCGCACCCAACACGGCGAACCCGATCAAAGCAGCGGCCACACTGTCGAGCAGCAGGTTATTCCCGCTGGCGATATCACCACGCCCCAGCCGCGCGGCCAGTAAGATGCCCCCGATAGAGGCGGTGACACCCGAAATCATATAGGCCGCAATTTTATAGCGGCTCACATTGGCGCCGACCAAGGCGGCGGCACGCTCGTTCGATCCGATGGCGTACATCAGGCGGCCATGGCGGGTCAGCTCAAGAAACACCCAGATCACCACAGCAGTGATCAAGAAGATGACCACAGGCATCGGCACCAACCGTTCGACGACCAGATCAAAGCGGTGCCGCCCCAGCCATAGGAATGCTGCCGAAAATGTTCCTTCGGCGGTGCTGCCATCGGCCAATTTCATGCCCGTGGCGATGGAATTGCCCTGCGTCGGGATGCGCTGCAAGCCGATCAACAGGAACATCATCCCGAGCGTCGCCAGCAGGTCCGGCACCTTGAACTTCACGATTAACAGCCCGTTGATCAGCCCAACAACGGCCCCCATCAGCAAACACAGCAGCACCGCGGATCCGGCTGACATTTCAAGAATGACCATCGCATAAGCCGACAGCATCAACGCGGATGTCGCTACCGACCCGATGGATAAATCGAACCCGTCCACGACCAAGGTGCAGGTGACACCCAGTGCCAAAATGCCCGTGATCGCCACGGATTGCAGGATGAACGCCGCAGAGCGGGGCGATGCAAAGCCGTTGGCCGACAGGCTGAAATAGATCACCAGTCCAAAGAGCAGGATCAGAAAGCCGAACCGGATCGCAAAGTTAAGAAGGGTCTCGCGCGTCATCTATGTGTTCACTTGTTGTTGCGCGCCAAGGGGGCCAGAGACCTGTGCTATCAGTGCCTCCATATCCACGCCGCGGTTTTCATGTTGGCCTGCGATTGCGCCTTCATTCAGCACAATAATCCGGTCAGCGATCTCGAGCGCTTCGTCCAGTTCGGCCACAAAGACCAAAGTTGCCCGCCCCTTGGCAGTCGCGCGGATATGCGCACCAATGTCGCGACGCGCGCCGATATCGACCCCTTGAAACGGCTCATCCAACAGTAGCACGCGGCAGTCTTTCAGCAGCCACCGTCCGATCATCACCTTTTGCTGGTTGCCGCCAGACAGCGTCCCGATGCCATCGTCATCTGATTGGCAAACGATCCCTAGGCGGGCGATCATGTCCTGGGCCGCTGCGCGTTGCGCGCGGGTGCTAAGCAGTGTTGCGCGGCTGAACTGGCTCAGAAACGGTAGCGTCATGTTGTTGGCAATGTCAAAGTCGGGGATCACCGCGTTGGTGCTGCGATCCTTGGACGACATGAAGACCCCAGCCGCGACAGCCTGCGCCGCACTTTGCGGCGCGTAGGGTTGCCCTGCGATCCGCATCTGTCCGCTCTTAGGGCTTTGAAGACCAAAGATGATATCCGCCAATGCGCTCTTGCCGCTGCCCAAAAGGCCCGTGATCGCAATGACCTCACCGTCCTGTGCGCTGAACGAAACGGTCTGCGCACTACCTGACAAAGAGAGGGCGTCGATCTCCAGAATGGGTTGCCCACCATGCTGCACGTCGATGTCCACATCGGTCATGCTGTGGCCCAGCATCGCGGTGACAGCGCCACTATAGTCCAGCGGGGCGTGCTCAAAGGTGCCGGAGATTTCACCGTCACGCATGCACACGATCCGGTCCGCGATGCGGCGGATGTCGGACATGCGGTGCGAGATATACAGGATCGCCACGCCCTGCGTGCGCAAGCGGTCGACCAGCGTGAACAACCTGTCCGCCTCTGACGCCGACAGTGACGATGTGGGTTCATCAAGGATAAGAACCTTGGGGTCATAGGCCATGGCGCGCGCAATCGCGATCATCTGCCGGTCAGCCACGGACAGGTCCGCGACCTTGGTGCGCACATCCATGCGAAGCCCCATATTATCGGCCACCTTTTGCGCAGCACGCCGCAGCGCGCCGTCGCGCACCAGCAGCCCGGCGCCCGGTTCTGTCAGCTGGTTCAACATCAGGTTGGTTGCCACATCCAGATCGGGGATCACCCCGTCGTCGATGGATTGGTGCACCGTGACAACGCCGTGTGAAATCGCATCAGCCGCGTCGGCGGGGCAATAGGCAACCCCGTCAAGCTGCATGCTGCCACCATCATGGTCATGAAAACCGCACAGCACTTTGACCAGCGTTGACTTGCCAGCACCGTTAGCCCCCATAAGGACAACCACCTCACCGGCGCTCAGATGCATATCAATGCCGCGCAAAACGTGATTCCCGCCAAAGGACTTTTCTAGACCTATGATTTCGCAGGTTTTCATCTGTGCCGTTCATCCTGTGATTGGGGCAAACACCCCGCCAGAACTTTAGCGTAGGGCTTAGAATATTCATTTGTCAACTTATCTGTCTATTGACTAAATGCATAGTTTCAGCATGAATTAGGGGGCTAACAGGAGGGATCCAATGACACAGACAGCCTATCTTGCACTCGATACGCAGACCCTCCCGGACCGGCTGGCGCATCTGCCTGCGTTGATAGAACAGCTAGGTGAAGATGCGCAGCAGTGGAGCGTCAGAGAGGTTGGTGACGGCAACCTGAACCTCGTGTTCATTGTGCAAAGCGCCAAAGGCAGCGTGATCGTCAAGCAGGCTCTGCCCTACGTGCGGCTGGTGGGCGACAGTTGGCCGCTGCCGCTGTACCGCGCTTATTATGAATACCACGCGCTGACCCGTCAGGCGCTGCGCGACCCCGGATCGGTGCCCGAAATTTATCATTTCGACGAAGATCAGGCGCTGATCGTGATGGAGTTTTTGTCGCCGCATGTGATCTTGCGCACCAAGCTGATCGCAGGCGAGACAGTTGCGGGTTTGGGCGCGTTCTGCGGCACCTTTTGTGCCCGCATGGCGTTTCGTGGCTCTGAATTGTCGATGAAAAGTCCTGACAAAAAAGCCGATGTTGCGCTGTTCGCGGGCAATGTCGAAATCCCCGCGATCACCGAAGGGTTGGTTTTTACGGACCCCTATTTTGATGCCGAAATGAACAATCATACGCCTGAGCTGGACCCGATTGTCAGAAGTTTGCGCGCCAACATTGACCTCAAACGTGTCGCGCAATCCATGCTGGCGAAATTTGCCAGCACCACAGAGACGATGCTGCATGGCGACCTGCATTCGGGGTCTATTATGTCGATAGACACGCAAAGCCGCGTCATCGACCCTGAGTTTGCGCAATACGGGCCGATGGGGTTCGATATTGGGATGTTAGCGGCGAACTACCTGATGGCCTACTTTAGCCAGCCTGCTCATCGCGGCACCGATTTGGCCACCTATCAAACGTGGATCCTCAGCGTGATCGAAGACTGCTTTACGACGTTTGAGCAGGAATTCCGCCACCTGTGGCAGACAGAGCGGACCGGCATGTTGTACTCCCAAGCGTTGTTCGAGGATCAGGGTCAGAGCAGCGCAAGCGCATGTGACGCTGTGCTGGAGGGCATCTGGTCAGATGCCCTGCGGTTCTGCGGGATCGAGATGCACCGCCGCTGCCTATCACTGGCCCACAACGCTGACTTTGAAAGTATCGAAGACACCAGCATCCGCGCCCCGCTGGAAGCCCGCAATATCGAAATGGGCACAACGCTGATTTTGACGGCAGACACGCTGCACACACCAAAAGACCTGACATCGCTCGCGCGGGCATTCAATGAAAAGGATTTCCTATGAAGGTCAAAGGCACGCACTACCGCTCGCTGTGGTGGAACCATGACGATGATGTTCTGGAAATCATCGATCAACGCTCGCTGCCCTATGAATTCGTGATCCGGCAGGTCAAGACAATGAAGGAATTTGAGGATTCCATCGTTGAGATGCGTGTGCGTGGCGCGCCGTTGATTGGGGCCACGGCGGCCTACGGTATGGCATTGGCGATGAAACTTGACCCGTCCGACAGAAACATGGATGCCGCGTGGGACTGCTTGAATGCAACGCGCCCGACAGCTATCAACTTGCGATGGGCGTTGAACCGGTGCCGCGCGGCACTGCGCACCTTGGCCCCCGCGGACCGGGCGATTGCAGCATTAACGATGGCCCATGACATTGCCGATGAGGATGTCGAGATCAACCGTCAGATTGGCGAACACGGATTGACCCTGATCCGCGAGATTGCCGCCAAGAAGCCCGCAGGCGAACCTGTGCGCCTGCTAACCCATTGCAATGCCGGTTGGATCGCCACCGTCGATTGGGGCACAGCCACCAGCCCGATGTATCACGCCCATGACGCGGGCATCCCGCTGCATGTATGGGTCGATGAAACGCGGCCCCGCAACCAAGGCGCGCTGACGTCGTGGGAGCTGGGCAGCCACGGGGTTCCTCACACCTATATCACCGACAATGCGGGCGGGCATTTGATGCAGCACGGGCAGGTCGACATGGTGATCGTCGGCACCGACCGCACGACGCGGCGTGGTGACGTGTGCAACAAGATCGGCACCTATCTCAAGGCGCTAGCGGCCCATGATAATGGCGTGCCGTTTTATGTGGCCCTGCCGTCCCCCACCATCGACTGGACCGTTGATGACGGCGTTGCCGAGATCCCAATTGAAGACCGCAGCCCCCGCGAAACGACCCACATCCAAGGCACGTTTGAGGACGGGACACTTGGTGTTGTGCAAGTCACCCCCGAAGGCACGCCGGGCGGCAATCCGGCCTTTGACGTCACCCCAAACCGCTTGGTCACAGGCTTGATCACGGAACGCGGCATCTGTAAGGCGACCCCCGAAGCGCTAGCCTCGATGTTCCCAGATCTGTCCAAACCGGAGGCCTAGATGCCAGCACCAGCCGCGGTCCCGCCGAAACCAACTGGTAGCAGCTTGGGTCGTGTGTCACGCCTTGAGGACAATATCATCGAAGCCGCATGGCTCTATTTCCATGATGGCCTCAATCAAGGGGACATCGCCAAGCGCCTGAATATCAGCCGCGCATCGGTGGTGAATTATCTGGCCGAAGCACGCCGCCGCGATTATGTGCGCGTGACGTTGGACAGCGATGTTTTTCGCAATAACCAGCTGGCCTTTGATCTCAAAGCCAAGTTTGGCATCGAGGATGCCTTGATCGTCCCCACGGACATAGCTTCTGCCAGCCGCTCGAAAGAGCGGGTTGTGCAAGCCGCCTCGGATTGGTTGCCCAACTTTTTGAACCCCGGTGACCAGCTTGGCATCGCATGGGGCGAGACGATCTACCGCTTGGCTGAAATCGCCCCCAAGCTGGCGTTGGAGGATGTGACCATCGTGCAATTGATCGGCTCGAAGCCCTCGGAAATCGGTTTTGCCGCAGAAAACTGTGCGGCTACACTGGCGCAAAGGTTCGGGGCAAAATGTGACAACCTGCACGCCCCGCTTTTGCTGTCTTCGGCAGAGCTTTGCGAGACGCTGAAAGCAGAACCAATGATCGCCCATCAGCTTGAAAAGGTTGCGCAGTGCAAGAAGACAATCTTTGCTGCTGGGACAACCGACCCCGACAGCCATATCGCCATGACCGGCCTGTTGGATCACGCAACGCTGGCGCAGATGCGCGACAAAGGGGCTGCGGGCGTGATTTGCGGGCGCATCATTGATCAAGACGGTGCGGCCATGCCTGCCCCGATCGAAGACCGGATGATCGGTGTCTCACTGGATCAAATGCGCGACAAGGATATGGGCATGTTGGTGTCAGCGGGCATAGACCGCGTGCCCGCCACGCGCGCTGCCATGCTGGGCGGTTATGTCACGCATCTTGTCACGTGTTCGGCCTCGGCCGCGCTTTTGTTGCAGGATGCGCCATGACGCCGGATGCCGATCAGACCCTGCGTCAGGCTATCATAGATGGCTGTCGGTGGATGGTCTCATCAGGTTTGAACCAAGGCACCTCTGGTAACATCTCGGTCCGGTGCGGGGATCAGATGATCATTACCCCTTCGGGCGTGCCCTATGACGATTTGCGGCCCGACATGATGTGCCGCGTGCCGCTTGATGGCGACCCAGATCTGACAGGGACCTATCCCCCCAGCAGTGAATGGCGCTTTCATCAGGCGATCCTGCGGGCGAACCCGGACCAAATCGCGGTCGTCCATGCGCATCCCGCCCATGCCACCGCGCTGGCCATTCAGCGCCGCCCGATCCCTGCGTGTCACTACATGGTCGCAGCATTTGGGGGCAATGATGTCCCGCTGGTCGATTATGCGCTGTTCGGCAGCCGTGAGCTGGCCGAGATGGCCACCAAAGCACTGACAGACCGGCGCGCCTGCCTGCTGGCGAACCACGGCGCAATTGTCACCGGCGAAACCCTCGCGCGTGCGCTGTGGCGCATGGAAGAGCTCGAAAACCTCGCGCGGGTCTATACGCTTGCCCAAATGACCGGCACGCCCACGCTGTTGACGGATGATCAGATGTCTGAGGTTATTGTTGCATTTGCAGACTACGGCCCTCGGCAAAACACGCCAGCGGCGGATGGCGAATAGCCTCGGTATCTACGGACAGGTTTTATGCCGGAACGGGCCCTCGTTTCGTTGGCAAAAGAGTATTCGTAAAGGCAGTCGTCAACAACAGTGGAGCAAAGTTTCCTTTTTCCCGGCCTTATGTATCAAACGCACCAAGCCCAGATCGGGGGGTGAGAGGCGATTAGGCCGTGTGGAGCAAGGGTATCCCCAAAGTGGCGGAGGCGTGATTTAAGCTGGTATCTGATATGGCGAACCACTTGGTCCAAGACCTTATGTCTGGCGAGGGGTGGGCGATTTTTGGATGCCTTTTTCTTGTGTTCCGCACCCTTAATGGGCGCAAACCGTCCATCCATCAACTTATTTTAGATGGTGTTTTCTGGATTACCCGGACCGGGTCGCCATGGCGCGACTTACCTGGTGAATTTGGCAATTGGTCCAGCGCTTACCGTCAGTTTCGATGTTGGACCCTGGCAGGCCTGTGGGCGGACATTATGAACGCTCTGAATGACAGCAGGGTCAATTTGGATTTCCATCGCCGCGCGCTGGATCGCGTGGGCGGCGGTCTCGGGGATCAATCCGTGTTTGGCCTGCGCCAAAGCCAAGGCCCCCCACGTGAGCAACATCGCCCGCAGCTCGGCGGTGTCGGTGAACAACGTGGCGGTCTCTCGGTCAGTGAAGAGATCGCGGTACAACGGGCTGTCAAAGGGTGTGGCGGTCATGGGGGCAGGGATGTCAGAGCGGGGTGAGGGGTGCAAGCGGTGGTTGCTCAGGGTCGGTGTCAAACGTCAGATGTGCTTGACCTTGTCCGTGACATAACGTGGCCAATTTTTGAAAATCAATAAAGCTGCCTTTCATGCAGATTGCAGCGAAAGAGGAAAATGAGCCCTTAGTTACCCCGAACTGTGGCATCTAAACGAGTTGAAAAGCCGCCCCATTTTCCTCACATTCCTCTCATCATGGTAAACGTCTGGCAGAGCTATATCCTTGCTTCATGGACGCAGTTGTCAACGAGGACGATCAAGAATGGCATCATCCAAACTTAAGTATAGCTGTTTCTGCAAGGCCATCAAAGGTGTCGATAGCACTCCTGAATATTCTGCAAAATGGATAGGCTCTAAGAGGGAATCCTTTAAAGTTTATGAGGACAAAATATCCTGTGGTTCTTGGGTTGTGCCTTTCGACGAGATTGACTCAGCAACGCTGTTTAAGACTAAGCAATGGTTCATTCCTGCTGAGGTGCTGCAACTAATCACAAAAACAGAAAGCTATCAATTTGGCTTCAATCCATGGTCACGTCCAACGGTTCACATGAATATCCCGATGTCAGAACAACGGGTGCGATTGGGCTATTCGACATTCAGCATAGCGATCAGGGTTGTTTTGGTTGGAGTGGCAATAGCGTACTTTGCGAGCTGAGTTCTAGAACGTCA
Organism: uncultured Paracoccaceae bacterium; assembly: GCA_937931795.1. Lineage (GTDB taxonomy): Bacteria > Pseudomonadota > Alphaproteobacteria > Rhodobacterales > Rhodobacteraceae > JALZWD01. The sequence goes on along the minus strand of CALHAP010000180.1, from coordinate 35,056 downwards.
CTTTGTCCGCCCTACCGCCCTTGACCCAGACTGGTCCCAAGGTCCGGTCTGGGTCAGAAATGCTTGGCGTTTGTGTCGATAATGCGTGTCGCGGCTCGGCGATAGGAGACAGAAAATCCGGTAAATCTGCTCAATTGTGCGCGGTGATCGACGGGCGGTCGCCGCCCTCTTCCTTCACATATGCCCCACTTTCATCAGAAAATCTCCCAACAGCCCCGCGTAGACCTCTGGCTGCTCGACGCACGGCAGGTGGCCTGCGCGGCGCAATAGCGCGAACGCGCTGCCCGGTATCAGATCCGTCGTTTCGCGAACCAGATCGGGCGGGGTCGCTTGGTCATTAGTGCCGGCTATTCCCAGTGTCGGCAGGCGCAAGCCAGACGTGGGTGTGTAGAAATCGGTGCCCGCGATGGCTGCACAGGTGCCCAGATAGCCGGCCAGTGGCGTGGTGGTCAGCATGTTGCGCCAGCGGGTAACGCCCGCGCAATTGCGGAAATCGGGGCCGAACCAGCGGTCCATGATCGCGTCGCCGTGCGCCTCCAAACCGTCCCGCTCGATCGCGGCGATCCGGTCGGACCAGAGCGCGGGCGTGCCGATCTTGGCGGCTGTGTTCGACAGGACCATGGCGCGCACCAGATCGAGGCGCTTGATCGCGAGGCCTTGGGCGATCATGCCGCCGACCGACAGGCCGACGAAGACCGCGTCCCGGACGTTGTGTGCGTCGCAGACCGCTTCGGCGTCGCTGATCAGCTGGCCCATCGTGTAGGGCGCGTCTGGCACATCCGAGCGCCCATGGCCGCGTTTGTCGTAGCGGATGATCCGCAGGCCGGGGGGCAGGTGGGACAGGACGTTGTCCCAGATCTCGAGCGTTGTGCCGAGCGAATTGGCGAAGACGATGCAGGGGCCGTCTACCTGTCCCTCAACCTTGGTGTGCAGGCTGACGCCGCCCGATGTGACGCGGCGGACCTCAGACATAGGCGGTGATTGTCTCGGCAAAGAGACTGGCATCGACGTTCCCGCCCGAGATCGTGACGATGATTGTGTCGTGGGTCAGGTCATTCGGATGGAAAAGGGCGGCCGCGAGTGCCACGGCGCCCCCCGGCTCAGTGACGAGCGAGAGGTGGGTGAAGGCGGCGGCCATGGCCTGCTGCGCCTCGGCGTCGGTGACCACGATGCCCGGCCCGCAGAGGCGTTTGAGATGTGGAAAGGTCAGGTCGCCGGGCGTGGGCGTGACAATCGCGTCGCAGATCGAGCCTGCGAGCGCGGCATTGCGTTGGTGCGTGCCGTGGGCGAGCGAGCGGGTGACATCGTCGAACCCCGCAGGCTCGACGGGATGGACCCGCATGGCAGGGGCGTCGGCCTCTAGGGCGAGGGCCACGCCGGATGTCAGCCCACCGCCACCGCAGCAGACGAGGACTTGGCCCTCGGTCACGCCCAACTCAGCGGCTTGGGCGGCGATCTCTAGGCCCACGGTGCCTTGGCCCGCGATCACGTCGAGGTTGTCGAAGGGTTTGATCAGGGTCAGACCGCGATCAGACGCTAGCTTGGCCCCCAATGCGTCGCGGTCGTCATTGGCGCGGTCGAACAGGATCACCTCGGCCCCCAGCGCGCGGGTGCCGTCGATCTTGGCCTGTGGCGCGTCGCGGGGCATCAGGATCACGGCGGGGCACTCATGGGCGCGGGCGGCGCGGGCGACCCCTTGGGCGTGGTTGCCCGAGGAAAAGGCGATGACGCCCTTGGCGAGCTGGTCGTCTGTGAGGTTCGAGACGGCGGACCACCCGCCGCGTGCTTTGAACGAGCCGGTCTTTTGAAGGCATTCCGCTTTGACCAAGACGCGGCGACCTGCGGCGGCGTTGAGCGCGTCAGATTCTAGCAGCGGCGTGCGAACCACATGGCCTGCGATGCGTTTGGCGGCGGCGCGGATGTCGTCGATCATAACGTGTCCTTTGCAATGTCGGCTTGCCAGTCCCGCAACACGGCGAGGGCCTCTGGCTCGTCCAAGAACGGCACATGCCCCCGATCTGGTACAATCGCCAGCCGCATGTCGGGGCGACGGGTTTGCATCTGTTGCGTGGTCTCAAGCGTTAGAAGGTCAGAGTTTGCGCCTCGGATCACCGCCAGCGGCAGACCATCCAGCGCATCAAACAGTGGCCACATATCGGGCAGGGGTGCCTCGCCTGCTGCCAGCACAGCATCGCGTAAGGCGGGGTCGTAGCGCAGGGTGAGGCCGTCGGGGGTCTCGGCGTAGTGCGCTTCGACCTCGGCCAACCAGCGCGACATGGGCACGTCTCGGAACTGCACCCACGTTTTGGCCCGCGCCTCGGCTGCCTCGGCATAAGTGCGAAACGGTGGCGGGATACCGATGTAGTCGCGGATTACGTCGAGGCCCGCCTGTCCCAGCTCGGGGCCGATGTCGTTGAGGGCCACGCCCGTCAGCCGGTCCTTGGCAGTGGCGGCGATCACCATCGCGATGAGGCCGCCACGTGATGTGCCCAAGATGCTGGTGCGTGGGATGTTAAGGTGATCAAGTAGGGCCAACGCGTCATGGGCCTCTTGCGGGATCGTGTAGGTGGCAGGATCGGCCCAGTCGGATTGGCCCCGCCCCCGGTAATCCATGCAAAGGATGCGACCTGACAAATGCAGGAGGGCATGTTGGAAATCTGCACTATTGCGGGTCAAGCCTGCGAGGCAAAGCGTAACTGGGCCATCGCCAAGATCGGAATAGTGCAAGCGGGTGCCGTCTGTTGTGATAAAATCAGGCACTAGCACAAATCTGGTATTGTGATGAGATCGGGTAAGATGTGGTGCGGGGCCGCGTGGAGGCGATCAACTGGTTCGTCCGCGCGGTTGACCCACGCCGTTTGGAACCCGTAGCCCGCAGCCCCTGCGGCGTCCCAACCGTTGGAGGACACGAATAGCACCTCACCCTTGGCGCAGCCGAAGCGTGCGCCTACCATGTCGTAGACGCGGGCGTGGGGTTTGAAGACGCCGACATCTTCGACCGACAGAACCGCGTCGAGACTGTCGGTGAGGCCCGCCGAGTTGACGGCTGAGGTGAGCATATGCGGCGAGCCGTTTGACAGGATGCCGGTGTTCAACCCGCGTGATTTGAGGGTGCTCAGCATCGTGGCGACTTCAGGGTAGGCGGCCAGCTCACGGTAGAGGGCCAACAGGCGGGCGCGGGTGGCGTCGTCTTGCAGACCTGCGGCCTCTAGCGCCCAATCGAGACCATCGCAGGTGACCTGCCAGAAATCACAATGCTGATCTGCGACAGCGCGCAGCCATGTGTATTGCAATTGTTTCAGCCGCCAGTCGCGCGCGATTTGGGGCCAATGATCGGCGAGGGCAGCATGCGCGGGTTCGGAGGCGGCCATTCTCGCGGCGGCATTGACGTCAAACAGCGTGCCGTAGGCGTCGAAAATGGCAGTGGTGATTGGCATCTGCTGTCTCCTTCAACGGTCAGAGTGCCGAGAGCCTCGGGTGAAAGAAAGCGAAAACTGGACCCTGTGTCTGATATTATTTGGCGCGGGCTGGCGGGGCTGTTAAGCAGCGTGAAACCAAAGGGATGACACCATGACCGCGATCAAACAGGGCGACACCGTCGCCATCCACTACACCGGCACGCTGACCGACGGGACGGTGTTCGACAGCTCTGAGGGGCGCGATCCGTTGGAGTTTACTGTGGGCGTGGGCCATGTGATTGCGGGTCTTGACGCGGCGCTGATGGGGATGGCGCAAGGCGACCAAAAGGTCGTCGATATCCCCAGCGATCAGGCGTATGGCCCGGTGCGCGAAGGGGGACGCCAAGATGTGCCTCGCAGCTTTTTCCCAGATACCGTGCCGTTGACGGAAGGCGGGCAGGTGCAAATGCAGACCAAGGACGGACAGGTTTTGCTCATGCAGGTGGTGACGATTGGCGAGGAAACGGTCGTGCTGGATGCCAATCATCCGCTGGCGGGCAAAGACCTGCGCTTTGATTTCACGATTGTGCGTATTGATTGAGGCCTGTGGGGGCGGTCACATTGATCGCCCATCGTTTCCAATGTGGCATCAAAATAGAGACTATCCGTCTCAAAAAGAACAAGAATTTGAAAGTGCGAGACGGGTGATGGCGCGTATTGCCCGGCTTTTTTGTAAATTTTTTGTAACAGTGTCATTTTTATGCCAAAGAATTTGCCGGACCAGCGGTGCGGCTGAAAGGCCATGAAATAAGGGCTTCTTACGTGTTGTGGTCAGCGTGGTGGTGAAGGATCTTCGGCTAAACCCCTCATTTGTTAAGCATATTTTATTGAGTAAGGCGCGAGCGTCACAATTCGTTCAAAATTTTGGACATTTCACAGTCAATTGTTTCCATATCGCAGCCATTTCGCCGCGATGAACATTGAGAGTGAGAAAAGCCATGAGTGCGCTGTTCGATATTAAGGAAAGCCACCGTATCTCCCCGGCCCCCGTTGTGGCGGCCACCGGACCACGCGTCGATGAAACTTGGGCTGCTGATATGCAGCAACACCAAGGGTTTGCGCAGCGGGTCCGTGAATTGTCTCGACGCCAGACGACCCTGATGGAAGCGCTGCGTTTGAAAGAAACAGCGCTTGCGCCCACTGATGTGCAGGCCATTGATGACGGGCTGTATCCCAAATTGAACGAAGGCCCCGCTTGGGCGCGCAAGATGGCGCGTGACCAAGGGAAGCCGCCCGTTTTGGTATTGGGCGCGGCCGAGGAATTGGCGGCACTTGACGTGCGGATCAAGGATCTGCGCCGTGCGATGGGCAGGCTTGAGGTCGATATTTTGACCAAAGACCCGGTAACGGCGGACGAATCCGTGATGATGCTCCGTTTCTTGGCATCGCTGCTCGCCTCGGGCGTCAAGATCGACCCGGATTATATCGGCGATTTGCTCGAAGCCTGCGCTGAGGGTATTTAAGGCAGGGTATTTGATACGAGGCCGTGGTGTGATCTATGGCCCCCGGCCAAGCCCATTTTAGATATTGTCGCTCTGCGGCATGCCCAGCACATGATAGCCGCCATCGACCCGGATAATTTCGCCCGTGGTGCAGGCCCCCGCGTCCGACGCCAGATAGACCGCTGTGCCGCCCACCGCCTCTAGCGTCGCATTCGAGCGCAGCGGCGCATTTGCATCTGTGTGCTTGTACGTCTTGCGCGCGCCTCCGATGGCCGCCCCTGCCAGTGTCTTCATCGGGCCGGGCGAGATTGCGTTGACGCGGATGCCTTGCGGTCCCAGATCATTGGCCAGATAGCGCGTCGCACTTTCCAGCGCCGCCTTGGCCACGCCCATGACATTGTAAAACGGTGTGACGCGGTTGGACCCTTGGTAGGTCAGCGTCAGCAGGGTGCCGCCGTCGGGCATCATCTGCGACGCGCGTTTGGCCACGTCGATAAAGCTGAAGCAGGATATCGTCAGCGAGTTCTGGAAGTTCGCGCGGGACGTGTCGCTAATCCGGCCCGTCAGCTCGTTTTTGTCCGAGAACGCGATGGCGTGGACGACGAAATCAATCGTACCCCATTTGTCTTTGAGGGCGGCAAAGGCCGCATCCATGCTGGCCTCGTCCGTCACATCCACATCGACCATCAGGTCCGATCCGACAGAGGCTGCGAGCGGCTCTAGGCGTTTGCCAAAGGCTTCGCCCTGATAGCTGAACGCGAGTTCCGCGCCCGCCTGCGACATGGCTTTGGCGATGCCCCATGCGATCGAGCGCTCGTTGGCGACCCCCATGATAAGCCCGCGTTTTCCGGTCATTGAAATGGTCATATGTGGCCCCCGTTTGATTGGTGGAGTGAGTGGCGGGTTTGGGGGGTGAGGTCAAGTTTTGCTAACGAGTTTCAATCTGAGAACTAATCATATTCGAAATTTAGCCGCAACACGTCACCCGACACCTTAATTTGTAGTCCTTCTGTTTCGCTGCTTGAGAAACAACGCATATCTGCGTCGAAACGGACGAGGAAATGCGTTTGAGACGTGTGGACCTCACAAATTTCACTCTGATCAAAGAAAACAAGGTAAGTCTTATTCTCACTGTGTGTCCGGTCACGCCAGCAATCTTCGAGCCCCCCGCTGTTTTTTTGGGGAGTCATGGAGCTATTTCCACCGAAGAAGCACACGTTGGTCCACGATGTATTTGAGACTACATCAACAGCAATTTCGTTAGAGGTTAACGGAATTGTTGGTGGTTCTTTAAGCGCATATCCTACTAAAATAAAGGCACACGGAATTGCCAGTGCAAGAAGTCTGGCCGTAGCTTTTAGCAATCCCAATGGTCGACTCTTTCTCTACCCCTCAAACCTACTCATCAACATCGACCCGTTCGTTCCCCCAAACCCAAAGCTGTTGGTCATCACCGTATCCAGCCCGGCGTTTTCGACCAGCGAGGTGGCGATCTCGGCGGGGTTGAGCGCGGGGTCCAGTGTTTCGACATTGATCGAGGGGGCAATGAAATCGCCGTTGAGCATCAGCAAACAGTAGATCGCTTCTTGCGCGCCCGTGGCCCCTTGGGAGTGGCCGGTCATGGACTTGGTCGAGCTGATGGGCGGCGTTGTGCCCGCGCCAAATACGCGGCGCACGGCTTCGACCTCGCCGACGTCGCCCACGGGGGTCGAGGTGCCGTGTGCGTTGATGTAGCTGACCGCCCGCCCGTCCGGGATCGACTGCAAGGCCAGACGCATCGCCCGCTCGCCGCCTTCACCGCTGGGGGCCACCATGTCGGCGCCGTCGGATGTGGCGCCGAGGCCGGTGATTTCCGCGTAGATTTTCGCGCCACGTGCCTGAGCGCGTTCCAAGTCTTCCAGCACCACGATGCCCCCGCCGCCTGCGATCACGAACCCGTCGCGGTCGGCGTCAAAGGCGCGGGAGGCGCGGGTGGGCGTGTCGTTGTACTTGCTGCTCATCGCGCCCATCGCGTCAAAGAGACACGACAGCGTCCAGTCCAGTTCTTCGCCGCCGCCTGCAAACATCACGTCTTGTTTGCCCATCATAATCTGCTCTGCCGCGTTGCCGATGCAATGCAGCGAGGTCGAGCAGGCCGAGGTGATCGAATAGTTGATCCCCTTGATCTGGAACGCTGTCGCGAGGTTGGCGGAGATTGTGGAGGACATGGTTTTGGGCACCGCAAACGGCCCGATGCGCTTGGTGGCGTTGGTTTTCAACACCGATTGGTGGGCCGCGAACATCGCGGATGTCGATGGCCCGCCCGAACCTGCGATCAAGCCTGTGCGCTCGTTGATCACGTCGGCTTCGGTCAGACCTGCGTCGGCAATCGCCTGCTCCATCGCGATATGCGCATAGGCGGCACCGGGGCCCATGAAACGCAGGCGGCGTTTGTCGACATGCTCGGTGATCTCGATTTTCAGGGTGCCCGCGACTTGGCTGCGAAACCCCTGTTCGGCCATCTCGGGCGAGGCGACGACGCCGGATGTGCCTGCCTTCAGCGCGGCTGTGACCTCTTCGGCCGAGTTTCCGATGGGGGAGACGATCCCCAGACCTGTGACAACGACGCGGCGCATGAATGATCCTTACATTTAGACAGGTCCATTTTAGGCCAGCGGCCCGGTGGCCTACAAGGTCAAATGCGGCGGGGATTATTTGCGGTCGGTCTCAACGCAAAACGCCCGCATGACCATAGTCATACGGGCGCTGCGTGAGTGGTTGTCGTGCCGTTTAGGCTGTGCGACGACGCGCGATGCCCAGACCGCCCAAAGCTGTCAGGAGCAAAGCGGCACCCGCTGGCAGAGGAACGGACGAGATTTCAACCGACAGGCTGCCAGTGTTGTCGCGGTAGTTGGAATCTGCGAAGAACACGTTGATCGTGCTGCCGTCGCCAGTGATCAGCGCGCTGTAGACGTTGTCGGCGCTGTAAGCACCAAAATCAATGTCAGCACCATCAACACCGACACCCAGCTCGCGACGAACTACGCGATCGAGCGGGTTCAAAGGCGTCGAGCCGAGGTTGAAATATTCGGCGTCTGTCACGTGGCGTGTCTGGTTTGAGCCGATCATGAATGTGCCAGACACGGTCAGCATATATGTTTGACCATCCGCGAGAACTGCACTGGAGTCAGTGCCTGCAGCAGATGTGACATCAAGCTCGAACGCGTCGACAACAGCGGCAGAGGCAGTAGAGGCGGCAACAGCCAGAGCGGCGGTTGTGGCGAGGACTTTAAACATGGGGGTCTTCCTAACAAGTTAACGTTTCTAATCGTCCATTCGCCTTGGAAAAGGGCTAGAATGTGTCACAATCCGTATTTGAATTGGTCATTGTTTTTGTGGCTGGTGCAGTTTTGACAAATCCACTGCTACTGTTGCCGAAATCAGATCATTTCAGGCACTTTTATGTCCGAAACGTCCAACGTGCCGCCGCAAATCTAACTGCACGCCTCAGCTCGGCGGGGTTGTCCATATATTGCCCGCCGCTTCCCAGGCTTCATAGCGTGCCCGGTAGTCTTCGATACCTGCGCCGGGCAAGGGACGTCTTGGGTCGTCGCTGAGCGAATAGGCCATCCCTTCGATAAACCACCGTGGCAGGCGCGACGCGCGCCATGATCCGAACCGTTCGTTTTGGACATGGTGGATCAATTCGTGTCGCACAATATAATCTCGCCAGCCCCGTGGTGCGATCACGGCCCCATAGGTGCCAAAGTTGATCCCCAAGGTGCCGGTGTTCGCAAACTGCGCATAGCAGGCGTCCGTGGTGCAGAACAAAACCCGTGGTGGCGTGGTGAACGGGCCAAACTGCCGCTCGATGGCTGTCACCGCCGCTGCGCGCAATGCGACCGCTTCATCCAGACGTGTGGTGTCGTCGATACAGACATGCGCCGAGGTGCAGACCATCCCGTAGCTTTCGGGCGACAGGATTCGCGCGGGTTTCAGGTCGTCGCAGCCGACCAACCCGCCACAGATCGCCAATGCTGCCAATGCGCGCCAGATCATAGGGCTTAGCTCTCGCTCAATGCGACTTTCATGTCTTTCACCTGATAAATCACTTCACCGTCTGCTTCGACGATGCCGTCGGCCACGCCCATGGTCAGGCGGCGGGTTTGCAGGGCTTTGGTGAAGTCGATCTTATAGGTCAGTTTTTTGCGGTCGGGGCGCACCATGCCGGTCAGTTTGACCTCACCGACCCCCAGCGCATACCCGCGCCCCAGCCAGCCGCGCCACCCGAGGTTAAAGCCGGTCAGCTGCCACAACCCATCGAGACCCAGACAGCCGGGCATGATCGGGTTGCCGGGGAAATGGCAGTCGAAGAACCACAGATCGGGCGTGATATCGAACTCGGCCACTACGTGCCCTTTGCCATGCGCGCCTTCGTCGCCCGATATGTCGGTGATCCGGTCCATCATCAACATTGGCGGCGCGGGCAGCTGCGCATTGCCGGGGCCAAACAGCTCTCCTCGCGCACATTTCAGCAGATCATCTTTGTCAAATTGGCGCGGATAGTCGGACATGGCGGAGATATTCCTGAATTGCAGCGGTTGTTTGAGGTGTATCATCCCGCGATTCCGGGGCGCAAGGGCCGCATTTTGGGTTGGATTTTGCTCACAGCCCTCCCTATATTGATGACGTATGGAAAAGATTGATCAATGTACCCCGCTTTGCGATGACCGTGCCGCCCTATGGTTGGGGGGCGCTGGTTTGCGCCCGACGCGCCAACGTCTGGTCTTGGCAGAGGTGCTCGTAGGCGACGGTAAAAACCGCCACGTCACCGCCGAGAGCCTGCATGATTTGGTCGCTGAATGCGGTGAGAAAGTCTCGCTGGCGACGGTCTACAACACGCTCAGCGCCTTTTGTGCGGCTGGATTGATGCGCGAAATCACGGTCGATGGATCAAAAAGCTATTTCGACACCAATATGTCCGACCACCCGCATTTCTACTGGGAAGATACCGGCGATTTAACCGATGCGCCAGCCGAGGATTTGGAAATTCGCCGCCTGCCAGACGCGCCAGATGGGGCCGAGGTTTCCAAGGTCGATGTGGTGATCCGCTTACGCCGTCGCTGATGTATTGCTGTTAAGTCGCAATTAACCAAGACGGCCCCATTATGAGGTATGACCTATGCACCTCGATTCTCGCTCGGCGATAACACGCACTTCTTTCACCTGCGCCTCGCGCAGCCCGCCTCAAACCTGCTGATCCAGCGGGTCGATGTGTGGCGCATGGCGCTGCGGTTGGGGATGCGGCAATGGCCGTTTGTCATCACCGACGCGGTGGTTCTGCCCGGTGAATTTCTGACGATCCTGCATTTCCCCGATGGTGATACGAATTACGCCCAACGCTGGCGGCTGATCAAATCGGTATTCTCGCGGCATGTGCCCGCCCCTGAGACCGCCAAACCCGCCAGAAAGGGCGACAAGGGTATTTGGCGGCAGGGGTATGAGGCGCATTTGATGCGCGATACCGCCGAATACTGCCGCTACCGCGAACGTATCATCATGGCCCCCGTGCGTGCGGGGTTGGTGGTGCGGCCCCATGATTGGGCGTGGAGTTCGGTACACCGCGATGATTTCAGCACGATGGCCGCACCCCCTTTGCCGCAGGTTGCATAACGCCGCCCCGCGACGATTGCATTGCAGGGCTGTCCCGCGTAGACACCACCCTTGATTTTGCGGTCTTTTGCGAGGATGTGCCCGATGACCAACGTGCCGAAAAAGCTGTTCATCAAAACCTACGGCTGCCAGATGAATGTCTATGACAGCGAACGGATGGCCGAGACGTTGGCCGGGCAGGGCTACGAGACAACGCAGGACCAATCCGAGGCCGATATGGTGCTGCTCAACACCTGTCACATTCGCGAGAAAGCAGCCGAAAAGCTGTATTCCGATCTGGGCCGGATCAAACCGCTGAAGGTTGCCAATCCTGATCTGAAAATCGCTGTTGCTGGCTGCGTGGCGCAGGCCGAAGGCGAAGAGATCGTCAAACGCGCCCCGATGGTTGACCTCGTCGTTGGCCCACAAAGCTACCACCGCCTGCCCGAGATGGAGGCGCGCATCCAAACCGGCAAACGCGCCCTCGACACCGATTTTCCCGAGGACGACAAGTTCGAGGTGATGAAATCCCGCCCCAAGGTCGCCCGCGCGCCCGCCGCGTTCCTGACGATCCAAGAGGGCTGTGACAAGTTCTGCGCGTTCTGCGTCGTCCCCTACACCCGCGGTGCCGAGGTCAGCCGCCCAGCGGACCGGATCATCGACGAGGCGCGCGGCTTGGTCGAAAATGGCGTTCGCGAAGTCACGTTGCTGGGTCAGAATGTGAACGCCTATCACGGGTGCGAGGGCGGTCTTGCGGGTCTTTGCTCGCAATTGTCGCAGATCGACGGGCTGGAGCGTATTCGCTACACCACCAGCCACCCCAATGACATGGACGACGCGCTGATCGCGGCCCACGGCGACAACCCCAAACTGATGCCTTACCTGCATCTGCCCGTCCAATCGGGCAGTGACCGCATCCTCAAGGCGATGAATCGCAAGCACACCGCCGAAGAGTACTTGCGCATTATTGAGCGTATCCGCGCCGCGCGGCCTGATATTCTGCTGACGAGCGATTTTATCGTAGGCTTCCCCGGTGAGACCGATGCCGATTTCGAGGACACGATGGCGCTGGTGCGCGAGGTGAATTACGGGATGGCCTATTCGTTCAAATATTCCGTCCGTCCCGGCACCCCCGCCGCTGAAAAACCCGAACTGCCGCTGGCTGTGATGGACGAGCGGTTGCAGCGCTTGCAAGCCTTGCTCAAGGAGCAACAGGTCGCAGCCCAAGAGGGCATGGTTGGCAAAACCACGACTGTTTTGTTTGAAAAACGCGGTCGCACACCCGGTCAATGGGGCGGTAAATCCGAGCATCTGCACGCCGTCCATGTCGAGGCTGAGGGCGAGCTGCGCGGTGAAATCCACAAGGTCGAAATCCTCAACGCAATGACAAATTCGCTGACAGGGCGCATCATTGGTTAGAGGTGCCGCACCTTGCGTCTGGATATCCAACGGTTCAAGCTATGTGGCATTGAACCCGTCCTTTTGATCCCCCGGAGAACCGATTGACCGCACCCATCGTAACAGACGCCGTGACCACCCCGAGCGGCATGGCCCGCGCCATTGAGTTTCCAGATAACCGCCTGTTGGTCGAGCTGTGTGGTGAGTTTGACCGCAACCTGACCGCGATCGAGAGCCATTTGGGCGTGCAGATCATCCGGCGCGGCAACCATCTGGATGTGATCGGTAGCGACGAGACCGGACCGCTGGCAGTTGCTGCGTTAGAGGCGCTGTATCTGCGGCTGGAATCCGGGAAAGCCGTCGAGATGGCTGATATCGACCGCGAGCTGCGGATGACCCCGACGGTGCAGGATCCTGATCAGTTGGAAATGGCTGGCGTGGGCGCGGCGGACCGCGTCGAGATCAAAACCCGCAAGAAGCTGGTCGAACCGCGCACAGATGCCCAAAAACGCTACGTGCAAAACTTGTTCGACAACGAGCTGACCTTTGGCATCGGACCTGCGGGCACGGGCAAGACCTATCTGGCCGTGGCCGTCGGCGTGAACATGTTTCTGGGCGGGCATGTCGATAAAATCATCCTCAGCCGCCCTGCCGTCGAGGCGGGCGAAAAACTGGGCTATCTGCCCGGCGATATGAAGGACAAGGTCGATCCCTATATGCAGCCGCTCTATGATGCGCTGAACGATTTTGTGCCGGGCAAACAACTGGCGAAAATGCTGGAAGAAAAGGTGATCGAAATCGCGCCGCTCGCGTTTATGCGTGGCCGGACCCTTAGCAATGCCTTTGTCGTGCTGGATGAGGCGCAGAATGCGACGTCGATGCAGATGAAGATGTTTCTGACCCGTCTGGGTGAGGGCAGCCGTATGGTGATCACCGGCGACCGCACGCAGGTCGATCTGCCGCGCGGTGTGTCTTCGGGCCTGTCGGATGCCGAACGCCTGCTGAACCGCATCCCCAAGATCAGCTTTAACTACTTCACCGCTGACGATGTTGTGCGCCATCCGCTGGTGGCCGCGATCATCAAAGCCTACGAGGCCGCCGAGGCCAAAGGCTAGGGCGTGGCAGTTTTGGCCGATGTCTTGATCGAGGACGCCCGCTGGTCTGACAGTGGACTAGAGGCGAGTGCGGAGGGGGCAGCACGCGCGACAATGGCGCGGTTGAATATCGCCGAGGCCGAGATCAGTCTGCTCGCCTGTTCAGATGCTCGCATCGCTGACCTAAACGCCGATTTTCGTGGCAAACCGCAGCCTACGAATGTCCTCAGTTGGCCGTCCGAGGAACGCGGTGCCGAGGCTGATGGTGCTATGCCAAACCTACAGATCGGGCCAGATGTCGAGATCGGGGATATCGCGCTTGCCTATGAGACCTGCCACCGTGAGGCTGCTGAGGCTGGGCGCGCACCTGCTGACCACATCACCCATTTGATCGTCCACGGCGTGCTGCATCTGATGGGGTTTGACCACGAGCGTGACGCCGATGCGGCACTGATGGAAGGAATAGAGGTTGATATCCTTGCTGGGCTAGGCATTGCTGATCCATATAGGGTAGAGTGAAAACGTCGGCGGGTTGACCGCCATTTGGAAAGGTACGATGGGCGATACGAGTTTGGGCGCTGAGACAAGCGCAACCGGTGCGTCGACAGACGAAGACAGCGCCAGTTTGGAGCCTCCCTCAGGGTTTTTATCGCGTGTGAAAGCGGCCTTGTCGCCAAAAGCCACCCCTGTCTTGGCCAGCACCGGGGCCACTGGTGCGCACGGCCCAACAGTTCCGACGCCCGGCCTGTTGAACTTGCGCCGTATGCGCGTCGAAGACGTGGCTATCCCCACCGCCGATATCGTTGCCGTGCCATTAAGCAGTTCCAAAGATGAGCTGGTCGAGGTGTTTCGCGCCAGCGGTCTGACCCGGTTGCCGGTGTTCGATGGCACGCTCGATAGCCCGCTCGGGTTCATCAATATGAAGGATTTTGCCCTCAAACACGGGTTTAATGGCGGTGGTGAAGCCTTTTCGCTGACCGCGATGATCCGCACATTGTTGTTTGTGCCGCCCTCTATGCCCTTGGGTGTTTTGCTGCAAAAGATGCAGGCGGACCGGACCCATATGGCCCTCGTGATTGACGAATACGGCGGTGTTGACGGTTTGGTCACCATCGAGGATCTGATCGAGCAAGTTGTGGGCGAGATCGAGGATGAGCATGATCTCGACGAGGCCACGACCTTTGCCCAAGAAAAACCCGGTGTCTGGCTGGCGTTGGCGAAAACCCCGCTGGATGAGTTCGAGCAGGAAATGGGCCATGACCTGCGCGCCCATCCTGAGATCGACAAGGAAGAGGTTGATACTTTGGGCGGTCTGGTGACCATGTTGGCCGGCCAATTGCCCGTGCGCGGCGAAGTGATCGCCCATCCCGAGGGCCATGAATTTGAAGTGATCGACGCCGACCCCCGCCGTATCAAACGCGTGCGTGTGCGGTCGACCGACGCCACCGGGGCCTAGGCACATGCAGCGCGCACTGGGTGGTGGCCCGAGGCGGCGCTGGGGCTTGCTGATACTGATCCTTTGCGGTGTCGTCGCGGCGCTGGGGCAGGCCCCTTGGGGGTTATGGCCGCTGACGTTGATCGCTTTGTCCGTCGCATTCGCTTGGGCGCGACCCCGACGCGCGCTGGGCTTTCGCCGCGCGTTTGGGCGGGGCTGGATGCTGGGTTTGGGCTATTTCGCGGTCTCATTGCATTGGATCGTCGAACCATTCCTCGTTGATATCGCGCGCCATGGATGGATGGCGCCCTTTGCGTTGATCTTGATGGCAGCGGGGGCCGCCGTGTTTTGGGGGTTCGGCTTTGCGTTGGCCGCACAGATCGGACGTGGGCGGCTGTCAAAACGGGGGTTGGTGTTGGGCCTGACCTTGGCCGAGATGGCGCGGTCTTTGTTGTTCACCGGATTCCCATGGGCGCTGATTGGGCATGTCTGGATTGATACGCCGGTAGCCCGCCTTGCAGCTTTCGGGGGGCCGCATGCCCTGACGTTCCTGACCCTCGCCGTGGCTGCCGTTTGGTCGACCGCCCGGTGGCGGTGGGGGCGGGCATTGGCGGTTGTGACCGTGGTGGGGCTTTATCTCGGGATGACGCCTGTGGCTGTAACCCGTGATTTTAGTGGCGACCCGATCGTCCGCATCATCCAGCCCAATGCGCCGCAAGATCTGAAATGGGCCGAGGGGCACAGGGATCAGTTTTTCGCCAATTCCGTGCAGATGACTGGCGCTGGAACTGTGCCCGATCTGGTGGTTTGGCCTGAAACATCTGTTCCTTACGCGATTGAGAGCGGCAGTGCTG
Organism: uncultured Paracoccaceae bacterium; assembly: GCA_937931795.1. Classification (GTDB taxonomy): domain Bacteria; phylum Pseudomonadota; class Alphaproteobacteria; order Rhodobacterales; family Rhodobacteraceae; genus JALZWD01. Next base: position 19,744 of record CALHAP010000180.1, on the reverse strand, counting down.
GCTTGTCCGATATCGCGATTGCGGCCCGTGGTGCGCCTGTCGTCGTAGGTGGGCTAAGACGCGAAGTGGCCTTCTATTACAATACGTTGTCCGTCGTTGGTGAGAATGGGCAGATCACGGACAGCTATGACAAATCCCATCTCGTCCCCTTTGGTGAGTATATCCCGTTTGCGGATATTTTGGCGCGGCTCGGGGCTAGCATTGGGTTGCTCGGTCCCCATAACGGTTATGGCGCGGGCGATGGTTTGCATCTGGTGGATATTCCGGGCGTGGGTGCGGCGGTGCCGCTCATTTGCTACGAAGGGATTTTTGCCGAAGAGGTCAATGCGGCGGGCGATGGCGCGCAGTTGATCCTGCTGATCACCAACGACGCGTGGTTTGGCAATTACGCAGGCCCCGCCCAGCATTTCGCCCAAGCCCGCTTGCGCGCGATTGAGCAAGGGCTGCCTGTGGTGCGCGCGGCCAATACTGGCATATCAGGGATCATTGATCCCTACGGTCACGTGATTGGGCAAATGGCGTTGAACACGCGTGGCGCGCTTGACCTGCGCCTGCCGCCCGCGATTGCGCCGCCGCCTTATACTCGGTTTGGCGAAGGTTCGGTGGTGCTTTTACTAGGTCTCTGGGCCCTATGGTCAATTGGCGCAGGTCGGCGGAAACCGATTGACGCGCCACGGGGCACCGCCTAGGCCTAATTCATCTGCTGTCACAACGGCTTCCTGACGTGACGATCTATTTTACTGGAGCACATCTCATGCCACGCGACGCCTATATTTTCACCTCTGAATCTGTATCAGAGGGGCACCCGGATAAGGTCTGTGACCAAATCTCGGACGCTGTTCTCGATGCATTTTTAACCGAAGAACCCGAAGCGCGCGTTGCCGCCGAGACGTTCGCCACCACCAACCGCGTTGTGATCGGCGGTGAGGTGGGCCTGTCGGACCCCGCCAAGCTGAGCCAATACCTAGAGCGCGTCGAGGATATCACCCGCGCCTGCATCAAAGGCATTGGCTACGAACAGGACGAATTTCACCACGCGACGGTCGAGGTCACGAACCTGCTGCACCGCCAATCCGCGCATATCGCCCAAGGCGTTGATGCGAGCGTGGGCAAGGACGAAGGAGCGGGCGACCAAGGCATCATGTTCGGTTATGCCACCACCGAGACCGACGCGCTGATGCCAGCGCCGATCCAATATTCTCACGCGATCCTGCGGCGGCTGGCCGAGGTGCGCAAAGACGGAACCGAGCCAACCCTGCGCCCCGATGCAAAGAGCCAATTGTCACTGCGCTACGAAGGTGGCAAGCCTGTGGGCGTGACCTCGATTGTGCTATCCACGCAGCACGCCGATGAGGCCCAGAGCAGCGCTGATATCCGCGACATCGTCGAGCCCTATATCCGCGAGGTGTTGCCCGATGGCTGGCTGACCGAGGCCACAAAATGGTGGGTGAACCCGACGGGCGTCTTTGTCATCGGCGGCCCTGACGGGGACGCAGGCCTGACGGGGCGCAAGATCATCGTGGACACCTACGGCGGTGCGGCCCCGCATGGTGGAGGCGCGTTTTCGGGCAAAGACCCGACTAAAGTCGACCGCTCCGCCGCTTATGCCGCGCGCTATTTGGCGAAAAACATCGTGGCGGCGGGCATGGCGGAACGCTGCACCTTGCAGCTGAGCTACGCGATTGGCGTATCCGAGCCGCTGTCGATCTACGTCGATACCCACGGCACGGGAAAGGTCGCCGACGAAGCCGTCGAGCGCGCCGTGGGTCGCGTGATGGACCTGACACCGCAAGGCATCCGCACCCATCTGGGCCTGAACCGCCCGATCTACCAGCGCACAGCAGCTTACGGCCACTTTGGCCGCGCGCCCGAGGCGGATGGCGGGTTCAGCTGGGAACGGGTTGATCTGGCGGATGCGCTGAAGGGTGAGGTTTAGGGCGACCGTACAGACCCCAACCGCATTATTGAGCGACCTAGTGTGAAAAAGGCCGGGCATTGACCCGGCCTTTTTGATTTATTGTGCTTTCACGCGCGCCCGGTAGGCGTGCAGCAGCGGTTCTGTGTAGCCTGACGGCTGTGCTGTGCCTTTGATCACCAAATCGCAGGCGGCTTGGAAGGCCAGGCTGTCGTTGCTGCCGGCCATGGGTTTGTAGGTTGGATCGCCTGCGTTCTGGGCGTCGACCTTGGCGGCCATGCGGCGCATTGCGTCCATCACTTGTGCTTCGGTCACCACGCTTTGTTCCAGCCAGTTGGCTAGTAACTGCGAGCTGATCCGGCAGGTGGCGCGGTCTTCCATTTGGCCGACGTCGTTGATGTCGGGCACCTTCGAGCAGCCCACACCGTGATCGACCCAGCGCACCACATAGCCCAAGATGCCCTGCGCGTTGTTGTCCACCTCTGACGCAATCGCTTCGGGTGTTAGTGTCGCGGGGTCCGTCAGTGGCAGTGTCAGCAGCTCGGCCAATGTGCTGCGCGCGCCGCCTGCTGTGATCTCGGCTTGGCGCGCTTTGACATCAATTTTATGATAATGCGTGGCGTGCAATGTGGCGGCTGTGGGCGAGGGCACCCATGCACAATTCGCACCCGATTGCGGGTGGCCGGACTTGACCCGCAGCATTTCGGCCAACTGGTCAGGCACCGCCCACATGCCTTTGCCGATCTGCGCGCGCCCGGCCAAACCACAGGCCAGCCCGATATCGACATTGCGGTTCTCGTACGCAGTCAGCCAAGCGGATGATTTCATCCCCGCCTTGGGCATCATCGTGCCCGCTTGCATCGCGGTGTGCATCTCGTCGCCGGTGCGGTCTAGGAAGCCCGTATTGATAAAGGCCACGCGGTGTTTGGCGGCCCGGATGCATTCGCGCAGGTTCGCACTGGTGCGGCGTTCTTCGTCCATGATCCCCAGCTTGACGGTGTTCTGCGGCAGGCCGAGCATCGCCTCGACGGCCGTGAACAGATCGTCGGTCATGGTAACCTCTTCAGGCCCATGCATCTTGGGTTTCACGATGTAGACCGAGCCTTGCGTGGAATTGCGTGCGCCGTCTGACTTGGACAAATCATGCATGGCGAGCATCACGGTGACGGCGGCATCCAGCAGGCCTTCGCCGATTTCAGCGCCGTTTTCGTCCAAGACGACGGGCGTTGTCATCAGGTGGCCCACGTTGCGCACCAGCATCAGCGCGCGGCCTTTGAGCGTGCCGGGTGTGCCGTCTGCGTTGGTGATGGCGATGTCGGGCGACATGCGGCGTGTCATCTGACTGCCGCCTTTGGAGAAGGTCTCGGACAGATCCCCCTTCATCAAGCCCATCCAGTTTGTGTAGGCGAGGATTTTGTCCTCGGCATCGACCGCCGCCACGCTGTCTTCGCAATCCATGATCGTCGACAGCGCGCTCTCTAGGCGGATGTCCGAGATGCCCGCAGGATCAGTTTTGCCGATCTGGGTGCTGGCGTCGATGCGGATTTCGATCAGCAAGCCATTGGCCGAGAGGTAAATCTGGAGACCGTCTTTGTCCGTGCTGTGGCCCACAAATTGCGCCGCATCTGCCAAAGCGACAGTACCGTCCTTGGTGGCAAGTGCTAGGGCTGCGCCGTCAATGCTGATGTCCGTGATATCTGCCCAAGCCGCACCGTTTAGTGGCGCTGCTTCATCCAAATGCGCCTTGGCCCATGCGATCACTCGGGCGCCGCGCTCGGGATCAAAGCCACCTGCTTGCGGCAAATCCCCCAGCGCATCGGTGCCGTAGAGCGCATCATACAAGCTACCCCAGCGCGCGTTACAGGCGTTCAGCGCAAAGCGCGCGTTGGTGATCGGCACGACCAGTTGTGGCCCGCAAATCTGCGCGATTTCAGGGTCCACGTTGGCGGTGTCGATTTGAAAATCCGGGCCTTCGGGCGCGAGATAGCCGATGTCTTTTAGGAACGTTTCTTGGTCCGCAGGCGCTGTCGATTTACCCGTCGCGAAGTATTCCGAGACTTGGGTCTGCAACTCCGCCCGTTTGGCCAACAGCGCTGCATTGCGCGGCGCGAAATCCCGCACGATCCCGGCGAATCCGGTCCAGAATTGGTCGGCTGTGACCCCCGTGCCGGGCAGGCACTGACCCTCGACAAAGGTCTGAAACGCAGTGTCGACGGATAACCCTTTGATGGTGGCGTAGGACATGGATGCGTCTCCTGAAATCTGGTGTGCGGTCTTGGTCGCAACGGTGTGGCATGCGCCAAAGAGAGGGTCAAACAATTGTGCGGGACAGCTTACGCGTTTCAGCCTGCGCTTGCGCCCTCAGACCCCCTTTGCTACCTGCCGCATATGACTGACACCAAACATCCCTCCGGCGCGCCGTGGCGCAATTTCCATGGGCGCATCCATGGCAAGACCCTCAACAAGTTGCAGGTCGAGCGGTTGGAACGGGATTTGGGGGCGCTATCGCCGGGGCCTGTGGGCTTTGACGTGAACCCGGACCGCACCCCGTTGGATTTGGACGCTCGGTTTGACGGCAAGCCTGTGTGGCTAGAGATCGGCTTTGGTGGCGGCGAGCATCTGGTGCATATGGCGCAGCGCTATCCGGGCATCGCGATCATCGGCGCCGAGCCTTACATGAACGGTGTCGCTCAACTGCTGGGCAAGATCGAAGCGGCGGGTGTGACGAACCTCGCGGTCCACCCCGGCGATGCGCGCGATCTGATGGATGTGATCCCAGAAGGCAGCATTCAAAAAGCGTTCCTGAATTACCCCGACCCATGGCCAAAGGCCCGCCATCACAAGCGTCGATTTGTGACGCAAAACCACCTAGTGCCATTGGCCCGATGTTTGGCCGCAGGTGCCGAGTTTCGTGTCGCCACCGATATCGAAGACTACGTGCGCCAAACGCTGGAAGAGGTTCCGCAGGCTGGCTTTACCCACGTCAGCGGGCCAGATTTCACCGCATGGGATGACTGGCTGTCTACGCGCTACGAGCAAAAAGCCCTGCGCGAGGGCCGCACCCCGCATTACCTGACCTACTCCGCCCCCTGACCCCAAAGGATCGCACCCCATGTCCGCACACGGCACCCCCATCCCGATGACATCGCGCAAGGCCGCTGGCCTGCGGGGCGTGGCCAATGTGCCGGGCGATAAATCCATCTCGCACCGCTCGTTGATCCTAGGCGCATTGTCCGTGGGCGAGACACGGATCACCGGGTTGCTGGAGGGCGACGACGTGCTCGACACGGGCCGCGCGATGGAGGCCTTCGGGGCCGAGGTCATCAACCACGGCGGCGGCGCTTGGTCGGTGCATGGTGTGGGCGTTGGCGGATTTGCCGAGCCTACCCAAGTGATTGACTGCGGCAATTCCGGCACCGGTGTGCGCCTGATCATGGGGGCGATGGCGACCTCGCCGATCACCGCGACATTTACCGGGGACGCCTCGCTCAATGGCCGCCCGATGGGCCGTGTCACCGTCCCGTTGGCTTTGTTCGGCACCCAATCCGTGGGCCGCGCCGAGGGGCGTTTGCCGATGACCATCGTGGGGGCAGCCGACCCCGTGCCCGTGCGTTACACCGTGCCCGTGCCCTCTGCACAGGTGAAATCCGCCGTGCTGTTTGCGGGTCTAAACGCGCCGGGTGAGACCGTGGTGATCGAAAAGGAAGCGACGCGGGACCACACCGAGCGGATGTTCGCGGGCTTTGGCGCGGAGATCACGGTTGAGGACACCGATGAAGGCCGCGTGATCACGCTCGTGGGTCAGCCCGAGTTGCGCCCACAAGAGATCACCGTCCCCCGTGATCCGTCCTCTGCCGCGTTTCCGGTCTGTGCGGCCCTGATCGTCGAAGGATCCGACGTGTTGGTCCCCAACATCGGGTTGAACCCCACCCGTGCGGGCCTGTTCACGACGCTGCGCGAGATGGGCGCTGATCTGGAGTACGAGAACCTGCGCGAAGAAGGGGGCGAACCTGTCGCCGACCTGCGCGCGAAATTCTCGCCCAATCTCAAGGGAATCGAGGTGCCGCCCGAGCGTGCCGCCAGCATGATTGACGAATATCCGGTGCTGTCTGTCGTTGCCTCCTTTGCCACTGGCCAGACCATGATGCGCGGCGTGCGGGAGCTGCGGGTCAAGGAAAGCGACCGGATTGACGCGATGGCCAAGGGTCTGCGCGCGGCGGGCATCAGTGTCGATGAAGGCGAGGATTGGTGGGCGGTCACCGGGCGCGGCCACGGCGATGTGCCCGGCGGTGCCACGGTTGAGAGCCGTCTGGACCACCGGATCGCCATGTCATTTTTGGTGATGGGCATGGCCACGGAAAACCCGATGACGGTTGATGATGCGGGCCCTGTCGCCACGTCCTTCCCGATTTTCGAGCCGTTGATGGCGGAGCTAGGCGCGCAAATCACGCGCAGCAACCAGTGATGCGCGCGGGCGTCATCGCGCTGTTTGTGGTGACGCTGGTCAATTATCTGGTACTGACATTCTGGTCACTGCCGATCATCGAGACCGAGGCGGGCGGTTTGCGCCCCTTTGATCTGCGGTCGCAGGGCTATGATTTGCATGATGCGCAGGCGTTTTTGACCGTGCTCAGTGACTTGGGCCGCGCCCAATATAAGGGCCTCCACCGTTGGTTGGAAATCCCGTTCCCGATGCTCGCGGCCTGCGCCCTCGCGTTTTTGGTCTGGCGCTACACCAGTGACGCGCCCGAGTGGGTGCGGCCTGTCATGTGGCTGATTATCGGCGTCACGGCCTCGTTCGACTACCTCGAAAATCTGCACGTCGCGCGGATGTTGGCGGCGGGGCCGGATGGCATCACCGCAGCCCTCGTCGATGCCGCCAGCACGGCGACGGTGAACCGATCAATGCTGGGCACCCTCGCGGGCTTTGGCATTCTGGGGCTGATGATCCGCCACCTGCTCCGGCGGCGGCGCGGTTGACGTGATGGGCCAGATGCCTAGGTTGCGATCAAACAACTGACCGAGGTGTCGCATGACCATTGATCCCCAAAAGCTCGACCGATTGGCCGAAGTGGCCGTGCGCACGGGCCTCAATATCCAAGAGGGCCAAGACCTGATCCTCACGGCTTCGACTGCCGCGCTGCCGCTGGTCCGCCGCGTCGTGGCCCATGCCTACAAGGCGGGCGCGGGCGTTGTGACGCCGATCCTCAGCGACGACGAGGTGACCTTGGCGCGGTTTGAAAATGCGAGCGATCAGAGCTTTGACAAGGCCGCAGGCTGGCTGTTCGAAGGCATGGGTCAGGCGTTCAAAGACGGGGCCGCGCGCATGGCGATCAAGGCTGACAATCCGATGCTGCTGGCAGGTCAAGACCCCGATATCGTGGGCCGCGTCAGCAAAGCCTCGTCCATCGCCGCCAAACCCGCGATGGACCCGGTCGTCGGCATGGAGGTCAACTGGAACATCATCGCCTACCCGACGCCCGAATGGGCCGCGATGGTGTTTCCTGATCTCGAGCCGGACGCGGCCCAAGGGGCGCTGATGGATGCGATATTCGCGGCATCCCGTGTTGCAGGCGATGATCCGGTGCAGAACTGGGCCGATCACACGGTCGAGCTGAAAAAACGGGTGGATTGGCTCAACGATCACGCCTTTACCGCGCTACATTACGCGGGGCCGGGCACCGATCTGATGCTGGGGCTGGCAGATGGGCACATCTGGAAAGGCGGGGCGACGCTGGGCAAAAACGGCGTGGTGTTCCAACCCAATATCCCTACCGAAGAGGTCTTTACCTGCCCGCATGCGTTCAAGGTTGACGGCACCGTGTCCTCGACCAAACCGCTCGCGCACAACGGCACGGTGATCGACGGTATCCAAGTCCGGTTCGAGGCGGGGCGGATCGTCGATGCGACGGCCACCAGTGGCGAAGAGGTGCTGCGCAAGCTGATGGCCACAGATGACGGGGCCAGTCGCATTGGGGAGGTGGCGTTGGTGCCGCATTCCTCGCCGATCTCGCAATCGGGCTTGCTCTATTACAACACGTTGTTCGACGAAAATGCGGCCAGCCACATCGCGTTGGGGCAATGCTATGCGGACACGATTGAGGGCGGTGGCACGTTGTCACCCGAAGAGTTGAAACAGCGCGGGGGCAATGGCAGCATCATTCATGTCGACTGGATGATCGGGTCGGGGCAGATCGACATTGATGGCGTTGGCGCTGATGGCAGCCGCACACCTGTGATGCGCGCCGGTGAATGGGCGTCATAAGGCTTGCGATTTGGGCGCTTTTTGCCGATAACACAGGCCGAAGCTCTGGAGACGATGATGCACGCACGAATCTACAAGCCAGCCAAAACCGCCATGCAATCGGGCACCGCCAAGACTGATGCTTGGATGCTGGAATTTGCGCAAGGCGCGCGTCGTGAGATCGACCCGCTGATGGGCTGGACATCGTCGTCTGACACGCAAACGCAGGTCAAAATGGCCTTTGACAGTAAAGAGGCGGCTGTCAGCTACGCGCGCGACAACGGCATCGACGCCGTGGTCCAAGAGCCAAAGACCCGCAAACACAACATCCGCCCCGGTGGCTACGGCGATAATTTCGCCACCCACAGGCGTGGTGTTTGGACGCATTAGAGGCTGGGCAAACCCGTTCGCGTTTTGTATGGGTTCCCCCGAGCGGTCCGGTAGCTCAACTGGATAGAGCAGCTGACTTCTAATCTGCAGGCTGAGGGTTCGAGTCCTTCCCGGATCGCCAATTTTTACTGCGTATTAGGCACGGCTTTTACGCGGTAGTCGTATTGTGGCCCGCAAGCCACCCCCATCGCGGTTTGCCAATATCAACTCACCACCATGATCCACGGCCACGGTCCGCACGATAGATAACCCCAAACCGGCCCCCCCTGTCTGCGTGTTGCGCGATGGGTCGCCGCGTACAAACGGGTCTTGCACGGCCTCTAACCGTTCCGTTGGAATGCCGGGGCCTCGGTCTTCGACGGTGATACAGACGGCATCGCGGCTGTCCTCTACGCTGACGGTGGCAGAGCCCGCGAACCGCAGAGCGTTGTCGATCAGATTGCCTATTGCCCGCGACAGTCCAACAGGGTGGCCGTCGATCACGGCGGGGGCGATGTTGCCGATTTGCGCACCGCGTTCAGTGCAAAGGCGCGTCACCAAAGCGTGCAGATCAACCGGCTGGCGGTCTTCTGTGGCGTGGGTGCCCGTGCCGAATGCCACCAGCCCTTCGGCCATGACCTGCATGTCTTCCAAGGTGGCAATCATCGGAGCGCCGTCCTCGGGGTCGAGCATTTCGGCGCGGATGCGCAGGCTGGTGATCGGGGTGCGCAGATCGTGGCCCACGGCGGCAAAGGTGCGGGTGCGTTCGGCGTCAAACCGGGCGATCTGGGCCTGCATGTCGTTGAACGCTGTGGCCGCTTCGCGCAGTTCTGCCGCACCTTCCTCGGGCATCCGTGCGCTGCGGTCGCCGCGCCCTGCCGCGCGTGCGGCCTGTGCTAAGTCTGCCAAGGGCCGCGTCAGTTGCCGCACGAACACCAATCCCACGCCCAAAACCGCCAGCAGCGACAGGCCCAATGCCACGATCACCATCTCAAACCCACCTGTGCGTCGGGGGGGTGGTCCCAGATTGAGTACGCCGTTCAGCCAAGCGTCGGGGGCGTAGAGGGCGACAGATATGTCCAGCGCATTGCGTCTTGGGGCATCGGCCAACCGCAGCGCGCGCCCTTCTAATGTGGCCTCGAACACTTCGGCCAGCGCGCGGGCGCGAACACCGCTGACGTCTGCGGCGACGTTGGGTGTTTGGGACAGGGTCAGCCGCGCGCCCCGTTGACCTGCTGCTCTGATGCGGCGTTCGCGTTCTGCTTGGGATGTCCCGTCAAGCAATGGGGCGAGTGCCAAAAAACGCGCCACGGCCCCTTCTTCGCGTGCGGCACGGCCTAATCTGTCGCGTTCCGAGGCTAGCAAGATGAGGGCGACAGCATTGGCCAAGATCAGGGCGACGGTCAGCAGCAGAACGAACCGTCCGGCCAAACCCGAGGGGAGCAGGCGTTTCATGTCACGTCCTCGACATCGGCGGCCAAGACATAGCCTCCGCCCCATTCTGTCAGCAGCAATTTTGGATGTGCGGGGTCTTGTTCTAGTTTGCGTCGCAACCGCCCGATCGCATTGTCCACGGCCCGATCATAGGGTTTCGCATCGCGCCCGGTGGTGGCCGCGAGCAGCCTGTCGCGGGACATCACGACGCGCGGATTGTTGAGCAAAATCCCCAGCAGCTTTGCCTCGCCCGAGGTCAGCTCGGCAGGCGGTCGGTCGGCGTGCAGCAACGTGCGGGCCACAGGATCAAAGGTCCAGCCCGCAAAGCGGCGGGGTGTGGCGTCGATCTGCGTGGGGGCGGGTGGCGCGCGGCGCAGCACCACACGGATGCGTGCTAACAGCTCGCGCGGGGCAAAGGGTTTGACGATATAATCATCTGCGCCCAGCTCTAGGCCCACGACCTTGTCGGTCTCATCCGCCATAGCGGTCAGCAAAATGACGGGCGGCCCACCGCGTCCCGCAATCCAGCGGCAGAGGCTCAAGCCATCTTCGCCGGGCATCATCACATCCAAGATCACCAGATCAACGCCGCCGTCGCCCAAGACGTCGCGCGCCTCGGCAGCGCCAGGCACGGCGCGGGATCGGAACCCTTGCTTGCGCAGATATTGCGCCAGTGGATCGCGGATGTCGCGGGCGTCATCGACGACGAGGATCAGGGGCGTGTGTGGCTCTGTCATACCCATCTGTACCGCCCCTTGTGCGTCATGCGAACCGTTTTGGGACAGAAAGTTGTCGCAAAATGTATCAGGGCAGTGGCCTGCGACGAACGGCGACAAAGCAGGCCTCGCGTGCCTCTCGCGCATCGTGCATGTCGGTCCCAGATCATTTGGGCAGGGCGCTGGTGCCCCGCCAAACACAGTTGGAGATACATATGACCAAGTTCACATACCCTGTCGGTTTCCTCGCCTTGGCCCTGACCATCAGCGGCACCGCGATTGCTACTGCCCAAAGCACAACCTTGGAAAATGAGGCCGACGCCCCGCAATCAGAAGCCCGCGGAGAGCGTGGCGACGGGGCCGAGCGCGCAGAACGGCGCGAACGTGGTGAGCGCGGCGACCGTCGTGGTCGGGGCGCAGAAGAGCGTCGTCATCGCGGAGATCACCCGCGCGGTGAACGCCGGGGCGGTGGTCGCCAGGTTTTGGGCGTGTTTGGCCCAACCGAGGCCACCGCTGTGTTCGAGGCCGCTGACGCGGATGCCGATGGCGCAGTGACCCAAGACGAGATCAACGCCTACCTCGCGACCCAAGTGGGCTCCGCAGATGCGGACCAAAACGGCAGCATCGGGTTGGAAGAGTTCGCCATTCTGTTCAACGCGCAGATGCAGCCCCGCATGGCGGATGCCTTCCAAGAGCTGGATGCAGATGCATCGGGCGAGATCACCACAGACGAGATCGACGGGCGATTTGGGCAGATGGTCGAGCGGTTGGATCGCAATGGTGACGGCGCGTTGTCCCCTGAGGATCGTGGCCGCCGCGCACGCCCCTAAGGTGGCTGTTGGGGGGACGGCTTTTGCCGCCCCCCACAACCCCTAGCGCAGACCAGACCGATAGGCCGCATAGGCCAGACATTCGCGCAGCCCGGATTTTATCACTTGGCGCATGTTGCTGCCGCGCAAGGGTGGGCTGCTGCTGGTTGCCTTTAGCCCTAACCGCCGCGCGATAAGCCGCGCGCGGGGTGCATGATAGGCGTCGGTCACGATGACCACCGCCGTCGCCCCGACCAGCGCTGCCGCGTTTGCGATGTTTTGCTCGGTCGTGGTCGACCTGTCCTCAATGGTGATTGCATCCTTTGGCACGCCGTAGTTGGTCAAGATGTCTGCCATCACAGCGGCCTCAGTGGGTGGGTGTTTGCCCAAACCGCCGCAGACCACCAGATGCCGTACGACGCCCGCCTCCCACAAACCTGCTGCATGCAGGGTGCGGCGTTTCAGTGTGGGCGAGGGGCCACCCGGCCAAACTGCGGCCCCCAGAACAAATGCCGTGGTCATGCCGCTTGGCCGCGCAGCCATGCCGCAAATGTCTTTGCCGCTTTGGTCTGGATGCCCGATGGGCGGATCAGATGGTAGCCGATCCCCGGTTGTGCGGCCTCTTGTAGACCCACCAAAGTGCCACGCGCGAGGTCCGTCTCAATCGTGGCCCGCGCAAAGACGGACAGCGCGGCCCCAGATTTCACGGCTGCCATGACCATGCTCATCGTTGCCATCTCGCGGATTTTGGCGCGGGTCTCATCAAGACCATTGGCCACCGCCCAACTGCGCTGTTCGGTATGGACCGCTTCGAATAACCACGGCAGCTCGCTGAGCTGATCCAATGTCGCGTCCCGGCGCTCTGCCACCAGTGCTGGCGCGCCAGCCACGATGAAATCGACGGGCACCAGCATCTCGGAAGTCACACCGGGCCAATCGCCTTTGCCATAGCGTAGCCCCAGATCATAGCCATCGCGGCGCAGATCGACGGATGCATTGCTGGGGGTGAGCGACACGGTGATATCGGGATGTGCCGCCCAAAATCCACCCATGCGCGGCATCAGCCAGTTTTCGGCGAAGTTCGGGGTCAGCGTCACGGCAAGGGGGCGGCTGCCCGCGTCATCGCGAATGGCGCGCACGCCTGCGATGACTTGCGCGAAACCTGCGTTCAGCTCAGTTGCCAACGCGCTGCCTTCCGGTGTCAGCCGCATACCCCGCCCGGCGCGGTGCATCAGTGGTGTCTCAAGGTCTGCCTCTAGGGCACGTAGATGTTGGGCGATGGCTGCATGGGTCACATTCAAGTCATCCGCAGCCCGACTGAGCGAGCCATGACGGGCTGCCGCTTCGAACGCGCGCAAGGCCGCCAGAGACGGGGTGTCACGCCAATTCATATATAAGTTCATCTAACATGTTAAAAATCATCCTGACTCGCTTTGCGGCGGTACACAAAGGTAATCTTGGGCATAGTCACCAAGAAAGGAAAACCAATGCTTTCAATATGGGCCAACACATTCACATCGGCAACACTGCAAAACACATGGGACGTTCCCGCACATTGGCGGCACAGACCCGCACCCACCCATGGGTGGCGTGCCGAGCGTGATCTGGCAGAACGTCGCCGGACGGAGATACGGCTCAGCGGTTTGCGCTGATCCCCTTGTCGCGGGGGCGGTGATCGGTGATGGTGCGGCTAGGCAAATAGGAGCCCTGCGCCATGACCGATGAGACCGCCCCCGCAAACCCCGACGACGCCCGCCACGCGATGAAAATGGCCAAGAAAAAAGCCGCGCGCGACAAGATCATGGCCTCGAAAACCGACAAAAAGGGGTTGGTGATCGTCAATACGGGCAAAGGCAAAGGCAAATCCTCTGCTGCGTTTGGGATGATCTTTCGCTGCATCGCCCATGGGATGCCCTGCGCTGTGGTGCAGTTCATCAAAGGCGGGATGAGCACGGGCGAGCGTGATTTGATCCTGTCCAAGTTCAGCGATGAATGCGCCTTTCACACCATGGGCGAAGGCTTCACCTGGGAAACCCAAGACAAATCGCGCGACACCGAAATGGCGCAGGCCGCCTGGGCCAAGGCGAAAGAGCTGATCCGCGATCCCGCCAATGCGATGGTGTTGCTCGACGAGATCAACATCGCGATCCGCTATGATTATGTGTCGATTGCCGAGGTCGTCGCATTTCTGCGCGATGAAAAGCCCCCCATGACCCATGTGGTGCTGACAGGGCGCAACGCGCATGACGATTTAATCGAACTGGCTGATCTCGTGACGGAAATGGAGTTGGTCAAACATCCGTTCCGATCCGGGATCAAAGCGCAAATTGGTGTTGAATTTTGATTAATTGTCATTGATCTGGCGCAATGCGACGCGCCCGTTTTGACTTTCGATCACCAGACTGCCCTCTGGCAGCACTGTGATTTCGGTGGCTGCGCGTAAGACGTAGATCACGTCGTACGCGATCGTATGAAGAGCGATACAGGGCTGCGGCGCCGCGCGTGGTTCATTGTCGGGCGGGGTTGCATCTAAATCTATTGGCAATGCGACCGTGCCGCAGGGGGTCACCACATGGAATTGACCGTTTGCCATGACGATGGGTTCAGATTGATAGGTTGGCGCGAACCTTTGATCGCCCAATTCTATCAACTGCCAATTGCTGTCGCCAAACCGCTCTGTCAGGGCCACCGTTTGAAACGGAACGGTTTCTTGCGCATTGGATTTGATCGCCACACAGCAGGTGATTAGGGCTGTAAGAGCAAAAAATCGGATCATCGGAGCCTCGCTTTTCTTCAATTCTTAGATTTGACGCGCTTCGTTTGCAGATCCTTGGGGTGGACAAATCGCCGCGCCCTTTGGTTGCGTTCGCAAAATTGTGCATTCTATGGTATTCTGGCTTTGCAGGCGATTGAAGTCCTGCCGATACACGTTCGCCGCGTGTGGGTTAGGGAACTGAAAGCATCGGATTATTGCGTGAGCAATGGGGGACGTCGTCAGGACAATGATGCGGATCGTGCGCAGGGAGCGGCGCGCGACAAATCCGCTGATTTGCCCGCAAAAGCGGTCCGCGTTTTGGCGGATGAGGCGGTTTACCGCCTAGCGATGCGGTTGCGCGGTCCTGTTGAACTGGACCGTCTCGACGTCAGCATTGACGCTTTTTGCCAAGCCTTGCTGTCTTCTGAACCGCAAGACGCCGGCCGGATCATCGCACAGGAACGCCGCGATGGGGTGTCGCTTGATACCCTATATCTGCATACGATTGCAGGTGCGTCGCGCCAATTGGGCGAGATGTGGGAGCGCGACGAGATCGGCTTTCTCAAGATGACCGTCGCTGTGGGCCGGATTTTCACGATCATCCGCCAGTTGCGCCAAGAAGTCCCCATTGCACATCCTGTGCCGGAAAACCCCCGCCGCGCGTTTCTCGCATCTGTGCCGGGCGAGACCCATACGCTGGGTGTGACAATGGCCGCCGCGATGCTGCGTGACAAAGGTTGGGAAATCGACCTGCTGACGGGGTTGGATCACGACGCCTTGGTCGAGGCGTGCCTTGCGCATGATCATCTGATTTTTGGCTTTTCTGCGGGTCGTGAAGATGCCGTGGTGGCATTGATCCGTCTGATCTTGGCCGTGCGTGTCGAACGCCCCTCTGCCACGATTGTTGTCAGCGGTCATGTCACCGACGAGGTGCCCGGTCTGTCCGAGATGATTGCCGCAGATGCGGTGATCGGAGAGGGCGACGATATCGTGGCTGAGATGGAACGCGTTATGGTCCAGGCTTATTCGCCGACCGCCTGACCACAGGTCCGACGCTGGTGTTCGATATTCGCCAATCCCCTCTGCGCTGATGCTGGGCTATCCGTTCTTGTCTTATGCGCGAAGCAGGATACCTCTTGTCTCAACATAGATTTGAGGAGAGACATCATGGCATCCCTACTAGGAATTTCTGGATCGCTGCGCGGCGCATCGCTGAACACAAAACTGGTGCATGAGGCGGGGCGTTTGTTCGGCGCCGACCCCTTCACCCTCGCGGATTTGACTATCCCGCTTTACAATGGCGATGTCGAAGAGGCGCAGGGTATTCCCGCCTCTGTCCAAGCGCTCGCAGATCAGATCGCTGCCGCAGATGCCGTGGTGATCTCGACGCCTGAATATAACAAAGCGCCCCCCGGTGTGCTGAAAAACGCGCTCGATTGGGTCAGCCGGACCGAAGGAAAGGTCTGGAAAGACAAACCTGTGGCACTGATCTCGGCCACCGCCGGTCGGTCGGGCGGAGAGCGCGCCCAATCGGCGCTGCGCCTGATGATGGTGCCTTTTGATGCGCATGTTCTGAACGGCCCCGAGGTCTTGGTCGGTGGCGCGCACAACGAGTTTAACGACGACGGGCACCTGACGGGTGAGGCTTATATCAAGTTCCTGACCCAGTTGATGGAGCGGTTGAAAGCCGCCACCTAAGCCACAAAATCCTGCGGGATACGGTTGGTTCCATCCAAGATCAAATCGGCCATGACCTCGCCCACCAGCGGGGCCATGCCGAAGCCGATTTTGAACCCACCGTTGGCGATGAAGTCGCCAGTGTGCTGTGGGTGGTGTCCTAACACTGGCGCGCGCGTCGATGATCGCGGCCTGATCCCGGCCCAGCGTTCGATGACCTGCGCCTGTCGCAAGACCGGCATCGCCGTCCGTGCCCGCTCAATCACATCATCGAGGGCGTCGTCGGGCTCGTCTTGCGTCCATGTGCGCTCGGATGTTGAGCCCACAGCCGTGGTGCCATCCGCATGTGGAATGATGTGCAGGGTGTCGGTGAAAATCTGGGGATGGTCCCGCATATCGAGATCAAACAGGGCGGCTTGCCCCTTCACCCCGACGCCGGGGTTCGGTAAATCTGCCAGACCTGCCAGCCCCGTGGCCCAGAGCGTCGGGCCCGCAGCGTCTGTTTCAGGGACCACTGTGCAGCCCTCGCGCGCGAGCGCTGCGGTCAATGCGGCCAGCGCCATACGCGGGTGAATACGCCCCGACAATGTGTCGTGGATGACCAGCCCTGTGGCGCTGTTGGGTGCCCATCCGTCAGGGGCGCGCGTCACCTCCCAATGGGCCGCATCCCCCCAAATCTCTGTGGCGCTGACGGCGCGGGCCTGTGCGAGGTCAACCGCGCGGTCGTCGGCCAAGGGCTGCAACCGGCCACAGCGCGCATAGCCAGCGCTTTTACCTGTCAGGCCCTCGACTTCGGCCCAATAGTCTGCGGCCATGAGCAGGCTTTCAAGCTGAAACGCTTTCTTTTGGTTCCAGTTTTCGGGCACATGCGGGCTGAGCGCGCCGACGATGCCCCCTGATGATCCGGACCCGATGCCATGGGGGTCGACGACCTGCACCCGCGCGCCGCGCCGGGCCAGCGACCACGCGCAAGACAATCCAAAGATACCCGCCCCCCGCACGATGATATCAGTGATTGCCACGGGCGCTGTCCTTTCGCATGGTCTGATCTCAGGTGTAGGGTAGGGCGCGATGACAGACCAGTGGGCAGAGTTAGAATGGCGCGACGGCATCCCGATCTCGACGCGGTTTGACGATCCATATTTCTCGCTTCACGACGGTTTGGCGGAAACCGAGCATGTGTTTTTAGCGGGCAACGACCTGCACGACCGCTGGGACGCGCCGCTGCATGTTGCTGAACTGGGGTTCGGGACGGGCCTGAACTTTCTGGCCACTTGGGCCGCGTGGGAGGCCGCCGGCTGCCGCGCCCCCCTGCGCTTCACCAGTTTCGAGCGGTATCCGATGGCAGATGCTGACAGGCGGAACGCGTTGGCGGCTTTTCCGTCGCTCGCCGCATGGTCTGCGCGGGAATTGCCGCAGGCTGGAGCGGTTTCGTTGGAGATCATAGTGGGCGATATTCGCGACACATTGCCTGCGTGGCAGGGTCGGGCGGATGCGTGGTTTCTGGATGGGTTTTCGCCTGCCAAGAACCCGCAGATGTGGGGGGCGGATGTGATGACGCAGGTCGGCGCGCATACCAAGCCGTGGGGCACCTTTGCGACCTATACTGCCGCAGGCCATGTGCGCCGCGCGCTGGCGGATGCGGGGTTCGAGGTGCGCCGTGTGCCGGGGTTTGGACGCAAGCGTCACATGAGCGTCGGGGTCATGCCAAATGCGGAATGACGCGCGCCTTGGTATCACACTGATGATCGTCACGATGGCGATCTTTGCTATCCAAGACGGTTTGTCGCGGCATTTGGCTGGCGAATACAACGTGTTGATAGTTGTGATGATCCGCTATTGGTTCTTTGCGGCCTTCGTTTTGACCATTGCGCGGCGGCAGGCAGGGTCTTTGCGGGCGGCGGCCCGAACTGATCAGCCCTATGTGCAGGCGTTTCGTGGGGCGCTGTTGTCGTTTGAGATCTGCGTGATGATCCTGGGGTTTGTGGCGCTCGGGTTGGTCGAGAGCCACGCAATTTTTGCAGCCTACCCGCTGATCATCGCGGTCCTCTCTGGTCCCGTTTTGGGCGAACAGGTCGGACCTGCACGGTGGTTTGCCATCGGCATCGGGTTCATCGGTGTTTTGATCATATTGCGCCCCGGATTTGCGGTGTTCTCGCCCGCAGCCATTCTGCCCTTTGCCGCGGCGTCAATGTTCGCGCTCTATAGCCTGCTCACCCGTTATGTGGCGCGCAAGGACACGGCGGCGGCGAGTTTCTTTTGGACAGGCACCGTGGGGGCTGTCTGTACCACGTGCGTTGGCATCTGGTTTTGGGAGCCGATGGTGACGCGAGATTGGGGATGGATGGCGCTGCTGTGCGTGGCTGGCGCGTCGGGGCATTTCTTGCTGATCAAGACCTATGAAGTGGTCGAAGCCAGCGTCGTGCAGCCCTTTGCCTACCTGCAATTGGTGTTCGCGGCATGGATCGGCATCGCCGTATTTGGCGAAACGCTGGAGACCCACACGGCGATTGGGGCCGCCATCGTCGTAGCATCGGGTGTGTTTACGATTGTGCGCAGCCGCAGTCGCTAGTTGCGGGGATTGGGTCGCGCAGTGGGGCGTGGGATCGGCACAGTGTCTGGCTCGGGCCGCATTGCGGGGCGCGGCGGTGTTCTACGCTCAACGCGTGTTGCTTCATCATCTTCGGGCAAGTTGAGGGTGGGCGCAGGCTCAATCGCGGGCGTGTCCAGTACGATGGGGCGCACGATGGTGCGCGGCGTTTGGCTGTCGGCCCCCACCGGGCGACCAATCGGGCGCAAAGGCGTGCGGCGGGGTTCCGTGCGGATCGTGGGATCGGCAGCGGGAATAAAGACCACCGGCGATCTGTCACCCTGCGGTGGCGTCAGGGGGCTAGGCGCTTCGTCTTGATCGACCAAAGGCCGTGCGACGGGGCGCAGCATCGGCGGCGCCCCCACCAGCAAGGCCCGAAATTGAACCGGGCCGGTGCGCCCCGTCAGGCGCGCGCGGTAGATGGGGATCGATTCTGTCACCCGCATCGCGTAATTCCGGGTCTCGGTAAACGGGATCAACTCGATCCAATCCACGATGTCGATTTGATCCCGCCGGGGATCGCCGCGCTGCGTCATCCATGTGCGCGGCCGCGATGGACCAGCGTTATAGCCTGCCGCGATCATCACTGGAGAGGGGCCAAACGTGGCCTCTAGGTTGGCCAAATACTGCGCGCCCAATTGCGCATTATAGCGCCAATCGGACGTCAAACGGGGGCGCGAATAGGGCAGGTCCAGCTCGCCTGCGACTTCGCGCGCTGTGCCAGGCATCAATTGCATCATACCGAGCGCCCCCACAGGCGACCCGGCACCGATGTTAAATTCGCTCTCGCGCCGCGCAATCGACAGGGTCAGCGCAGGCTCTACGGGTAGGTCGAGGGCCGCCACGTCATGCAGGGGGAAATAATGCGCAGGGATCAGAATACCGCGCTCAACGGCGGCTTTGCCGGCCAACACGGTCAGATAGGTCTCGTCCAGATCGGTCAGCATATCGCCCAATTGCCCGATCTGTTGCCGCTCAAACGTGGCCGCCATATGGGCGGTGAACAACGTGGCAGACCGCCTGTCGCCCACGTCCAGTAGCAGACGCAGCGCCTGCACCAGATCACGGTTGGCAAAGCCCGAAGTTTTCCAGTCCGCAAATTGTTCGCGCCCCGCCAGTGCAGGATCCAGCGATAGCTCCAGATGATCCGAGGCCAGAAGCCCGTAGAACGCGGTTTGGTGCTGTGCCGCTTGCAGATAGCTTTGTGTCGCGGCCTCGGGTCGGTCGAGTGCGTC
>CALHAP010000179.1 GCA_937931795.1 uncultured Paracoccaceae bacterium | reverse complement strand
CGCACGGCGTTGAGCAGGCACAATCTTGCATCGCTGGCACGCAATGGGACACGGATACCAACGCCTGCGTGCCCACGTTTACGGGCTAATACACCGAAAACTTTGGACCAGGTTCTGTGGCTTTTGAACAGAACTTGGTCCAAATTTGATACGCTTTCAATCGCGCACCCCACCCTTCGTTAAACTCCGGCGCGCATAGCTTCCCCTCTGTCTAAGGGGACGCCAATGTCATTGACCGAATTTGAACCGCCCGCTGCATTTGCCAGCCCTGACGCCACGTCGCAGGTGCCCCAGACGCCCGGCCTGTCGAACCGACGCAAGGCCGCTCTGGTCGTGCAAATGATGATCGCACAGGGCTGTGATCTATCGCTGAAAAACCTGCCACATGATGTGCAGCTCAGCCTTGCGCGGGAAATTGGCACCCTGCGGATCGTGGATCGGCACACATTGCATGCTGTGGCCGACGAGTTCAGCGATGTGCTCGACAGTATCGGCCTGACCTCGCCGGGCGGTGTGCATGCGGCTCTTAAGGCGCTGGCAGATCAAATCAGCCCCGAGGCCGCCGCGCGGTTGCAAACGGAAGAGGCCCAACGCCGCATCGCCCGTGACCCATGGGCACAGATCACCCAGCTCGATATTCCAGATATGGTCACCATCATGCAAGACGAGAGCATCGAAGTCGCCGCCGTGGTGTTGTCAAAGCTGCCCGTGGCAAAGGCCGCGCAATTGCTCAGTCAAATCCCCGGCCCGCTCGCGCGGCAGATCACCTTTGCCGTGTCGCACACCAGCGGCATTCTGCCCGCCGCCGTGCGCCGCATCGGACAGGCGGTCGCACAGGCCCATTGCATGAAACCAATCCCCGCCTTTGCCAGCAAACCGGACGCGCGGGTGGGCGCGATCCTCGACAGTAGTCGCACCATGACCCGCGACGACGTGCTAGATGGTTTGGATGAAACCGATCCTGCCTTCGCAGACCAGGTCCGCCGCGCGATCTTTACCTTCGCCGACATCACGACCCGCGTGCGCGCCATTGATCTGCCCAACGTCACCCGCGCGATAGACAATGCGGTCTTCATCACGGCCATGGCCCATGCGTTTACCGCGGGCGGGTCAGATGCCGAAGCCGCAGAGTTTATCCTAGGCTCAATGTCCAAACGCATGTCAGAGCAGCTGCGCGACGAGCTGGCGGAACGTGGCAAGGTGCGCAAATCTGACGGAGAAAGCGCGATGCGCGATGTTATATTGGTGATCCGCGAAGCCGTGGACGCGGGTCAGATAAACCTGGTTGAAGTGGACGAAGACGACGAGGAGTAAGACCCCGGTTTTCCTGTTGCGCGATTGCTGGTAGGCACATCGCAATGGCAAACAGGATCGGGCTTTCGCGTGAACATCTTCGACAAAGTCTACATCACCTACCTGCCCCATGCGCGATTGGTCACGCGATGAGCCAAAGTGATCCGCCCGTTGGCACGTGGTCCCATTGGCTGACGGATAAAGCGATCCGCAGCGCAATCGGGCTGGCCCACGCGCTGCCATACCGCGCGCGTGTGGCTTTTATGGGCGCGCTGACGCGACGCGTGATCGGCCCAATGGCTGGATATAAAGCGCGCTCAATGACGAACCTACAGCGTATCTGGCCCGAGCTGGATTTCGCAGCGCGCAGGCGCATCGCGAGTGAAGTGAACGACAACCTAGGCCGGACGCTGATCGAGAATTATTCCAGCAGTGATTTGGCGCGCCATTTGGCGAACACTCAGGCCACCGGCGCGGGCCTCGCCCCGCTAGCGCAAGCCAGAGCGGACGGTCGCGCTGTGATCTTTGTCACAGCGCATTTTGGCAATTACGAAGCACCGCGTCACGTGCTGACCCGCATGGGCTATACCATTGGGGGCCTCTATAAACCGATGTCCAACCCCTATTTTAACGATCATTACGTCAAAACAATGCAGGATATTTCTGGACCCGTGTTTGAAAAGGGGCCAAGCGGCACGCGCGGCTTTGTTCGATTTTTGAAAGCGGGTGGCATGGCGACGCTGTTGTTTGATGTCTCGGAGCCCGGCGCAGACAGGCTTCCGTTTCTCGGTCATCCCGCTAAAACATCGCTGGCTGCGGCGACGTTCGCACTGAAATTCGATGCGTTACTGATCCCGTACTTTGGCACGCGTCGCAACGGGACAGAATTTGATGTCGAGATCGAAGCCCCGATCCCACACACATCCGCGCTTGATATGACGCTGGAAATGACCCGCAGGCTGGAAGCACGGGTGACAGATACCCCGTCACAATGGTTCTGGGTCCACAGGCGGTGGAAATGACCGGGGTTTAGCGCACGTCTGCGGCAGCGACCACTGGCCCGCCGTTCACGCCCTGAACCAAGACAACTGAGGGAAAATCGCCGTCAATTTCAGCGTTCAGACTGAGTGGTTCAACCCCATCCCATTCGGCAATCACATTCCATGCCATAACCGTATTGACGTAAGATATCGTCTCGCCTGCATTTTCACCGCGCAGGATATTCACGCTCTCACCGTCCGAATACCGCACCAGTAAGACGTTCATCGGCTGGGGTTCAACGGCATTGAGGGTGATTGTGATCGTCTGATCCACTCGGGTCGCATCGACGCTGACACCTGTAGACACATCGCGGTGCGCCCCAATCGCGTCCGACAGCTCCATGCCGCGCGCGCCGATCACATGATCCGCACCACCCACAACAAATTGCGGCGTATATACTGTGCGCGCGCCCGCAGCCCGCGCGTATTGTTTCTGTCGAGTGGTATTTTCCGGCGAGCCAAACACATCGACCCAGCCGATATAATCCCAATAATCCACATGAAACGCCAATGCGATCACATCATCGCGCTGCGCCAGCTCCACCATCATTTCATCAGCAGGCGGGCAGGACGAACACCCCTGCGATGTAAACAACTCGATCACTACAGGCCCATCCGCCGCCGCAGGCAACGTGGCAAACGCAGTCATTATTCCAAAAATGGCGGTCGTAATGCGCATGATGCACCTCAAATCGTAAGCGTTGTTTAAGGGTCTAGTCGAACACTGGGTTCAACGCCAATCAAGCCCGCGCGAGAAACCGCAACAAATGAGCAGATTGAACATCTTCACAAGCATTGTGTGCAATGGTATACCGCGCGCAATTCAGGTGTCCAACGACCCCAATATCCTGTATATTCACCGCCAAACGCCAATAAAGAAAAGGGAACATCATGCCCATCACTGTAGGCCACGATTCGTCGAACACCCGCAAGACGCTGACATCGGGCAGCGCCTCGCTCGCATATTATTCGATCCCTGCCGCCGAGGCTGCTGGTCTGGGCGATTTCTCACGTCTTCCCGCCGCCCTAAAAGTCGTGCTGGAGAACATGTTGCGCTTTGAGGACGGCAAGACCGTCAGCACCGACGACATCAAGGCCTTTGCCGAATGGGCCAGCAACGGTGGCAAAAACCCGCGCGAGATTGCTTACCGCCCTGCCCGTGTGTTGATGCAGGATTTCACTGGTGTGCCTGCCGTGGTCGACCTCGCAGCGATGCGTGACGGGATCAAATCGCTCGGCGGTGATCCACAAAAGATCAATCCGCTGAACCCCGTTGATCTGGTCATCGACCACTCGGTCATGATCGACGAGTTCGGCAACCCGCGTGCGTTCCAGCTGAACGTCGACCGCGAATACGAGCGGAACATGGAGCGCTACGAGTTCCTGAAATGGGGCCAAGGCGCGTTTAACAACTTCCGCGTCGTGC
>CALHAP010000178.1 GCA_937931795.1 uncultured Paracoccaceae bacterium | reverse complement strand
ATGGCGCGCATCCCCGACACTGCTCGTCTGATCGACAATCCGGTGAGCGTTGCCCCCGGTTTCAGCATTGAAAATGTGCATGTGATGGCGGGCGTCCCGTCTGTGTTTCAGGCGATGGTGGCCTCGGTTCTGCCGACCCTGACGGGGGGGCAGCCGCTGATTTCCCAGACGCTACGGGTGGACCGTGGCGAGGGGGATATCGCGGGGCCGTTGGGCGATATTGCGCGGGATTTTGATGATCTGTCGTTCGGGTCTTATCCGTTTCAAAAGGATGGGAAATATGGCGCGAACCTCGTGGTGCGGGGCCAAGATGCGGCGCGCGTCGATGCGGGTTTTGCACAGCTCAAATCAACATTCGGTGCCGGGTGACCGCTGATCTGGCGCATATTTTTGAGGCGATTGATGTCACTTGGCCTGCGGCGGCACAGCAAAAGCGCGGCCCCTGGACCATACGCGAAGGGCGCGGTGGCGGTAGCCGGGTAAGCGCTGCAACGGCGCAGGGTGCGGTGACACGCGACGACATCCTAACCGCCGAAACCGCGATGCGCGCACTGGGGCAGCGCCCGTTGTTTATGCTGCGTGCGGTGGACGATGATCTCGACGCGCAGCTCGAGGCTGCGGGCTACGCGGTCAAAGACCCCGTCACGATCTACAGCGGCGCTGTTTCTGATTTAGCGGCCAAACCTGTGCCGCCCGTCACGGCCTTTCAACTGTGGCCACCCATTGCAGCCCTGTCGGACGTATGGGCGCAGGGCGGTATCGGGCCAGAGCGGGTGGCGATCATGGACCGCGTTAAAACCGCCAAGACCGCGTTTCTCGGACGCGTGGATGATTGCCCGGCGGGGGCTGTTTTCGTCGCATGCCACGGCAAAACCGCGATGCTGCACGCGCTGGAAGTGGCGTCTGATCATCGCCGCAAAGGCCTCGCGCGGCATCTGGTGCGCGCGGTGGCGCATTGGGCGCATGAGCAGGGCTGTACCGATGTGGCCTTGCTGGTGACCCGCGCCAACGCTGGGGCAAATGCGCTCTACCAGTCGATGGGATTTCGCGCGCTTGGGGGGTATCACTACCGAAATAGCCCGAACGGTGCGGAATGAAGCGAGCCGCGTTCTTGGTGATCTTCGGCGCGTCAATGGCGCAGGCACAGGTGCTGTCTCTGCCGTCAAACGCTGTGATGGCCACAAACATTGTCCGGCCCGCAGACCTCTACCACGCGCCGGTCGGGATTTATGAAAATGGCGCGGTCCCGTTTATTGAGGTCGCAGGTGATGTGTCCCGGAAGGTTTGGGTGATCACGGCCACCGGGCTAACCACGTCGCAAATCGTAGCGCCCCTGCGCGGGCAGTTGCGGGATGCCGGGTTTGACATCTTGCTCGATTGCGCAGCCGAGCGTTGCGGCGGGTTTGATTTCCGCTTTGGCACCGAGGTCGCGCCCGCGCCCGAGATGTACGTCGATCTGGGCGCGTATCGGTTTCTGACCGGGGTGAATGAGGCAGGTGAGGCCGTGACGCTGCTGGTCAGCCGGTCAAGTCGGGCTGCATTTATTCAAATAATTCAAGCAGGTGGTGATCAAGGTATCACCGCCCAACAGGCCCAAATAGCGCAACCGCTGCGCCAAGATGTGCCGGCCGTCGGCAGCGATTTTGCGGATCGTTTGGATCAGATTGGGCGCATTGTCTTGTCGGATTTGACCTTTGAAACCGGCTCGGCGGACCTGTCCGAGGGTCGCTTTGTCAGCCTAGATGCCGTCGCGGCCTATCTGTCAAATAATAGCGCGCGCCGGGTCGCCTTGGTCGGCCATACGGATGCGGAAGGGGGGCTAGAGGGTAATATCGCCCTGTCGCGCCGCCGCGCGGCATCTGTCTTAGAGCGGTTGGTATCCCAACATGGCGCTAACAGATCGCAGATGGAGGCCCAAGGGGTGGGCTATTTGTCGCCTCTGGCCAGCAATCTAACGCGGGATGGACAGGCGTTGAACAGGCGCGTCGAAGTGATCGTGATCTCAACGTCGCAATAGGATTAGGCAGACGGCAGCGCTGCGTCCTGACCCAAGGCTTCCCCGCCTTCGACCCAGCGGGCCACGGTTTCGCGCAGCGCGTCTTCGTCGGCGGTTTCAATGGCGCTGCGCAGTGCTTTGATGCAGGCGGCCACTTCGATCTCGGACAAATGCGTTTCGCGGGCTTGCAGAATTTTCGGGTGCGGCGTCGTGGTTTGGCCTTCCCCGATCAGCAATTCTTCTTCTAGCTTTTCGCCGGGACGCAGACCCGTCAGCACGATCTCAATCTGGCCGTCAGGGTTGTCGGCATCGCGCGGGGTCGATCCGGCGGCCGCGATCATTTGATGCGCAAGGTTATAGATCGAAATCGGATCGCCCATGTCCAACACAAAGACGTCGCCGCCCGTGGCAAAGGTGCCAGCGACGAGCACGAGGCGCGCAGCCTCGGGGATAGTCATGAAATACCGCGTCACGTCACGGTGGGTGAGCGTCACCGGCCCGCCGTTGTTGATCTGATCGCGAAACAGCGGAATGACCGACCCGGACGAGCCGATCACATTGCCAAAGCGCACCATCGAGAACACGGTTTGCCCTTTGGCGGGGTCACTGCGGCTGGCCAAATCCTGCACAACGGTTTCTGCCAATCGCTTGGACGCGCCCATCATGTTTTTCGGGCGCACGGCCTTGTCGGTGGAGATCAGGATAAACCGTTCAACGCCTGCCTCAAACGATGCATTGGCCAACGTGTGGGTGCCAAAGACGTTGTTTGAAAAGCCTGCCAGAGGGTCACGCTCGACGATAGGCACGTGTTTGTAGGCGGCGGCATGCAGCACCACCTGGACATCGTGATCGCGAAGGATTTTGCGCACAATCGGGGCATCGGTCACCGAACCAAGTGTTGGAATAAGCTCGATATCGAGCGCATCCGCACGTGGTGCCAGCTCTTTGGTGATCGTGTAGAGCGCCAGTTCTGACAGCTCCATCAGGACAATTTTGCGCGGCTGACAGCCCAGAATTTGACGGCACAATTCGGACCCGATTGATCCACCCGCGCCGGTGATTAGAACGGATTTGTCTGCGTATTCTTCGGTGCCGGCGGGCATTTCACTGTCCAGCTCTGGCCGTCCCAAGAACTGATCCGCAGGCACCGGTGCCAGTTGATCCAACAGTCGTGATGGCCGAACAGTTAGCTCCGCGAAGGATGGCAAGGTTTCGACGCTCAACCCCATATCTTCAAGCTTGACGGCGACTTGGGCAAGCCGGACGCGCGGGGCCGATGGCATCGCAAGCAACACGCGTTCGGCCCCGGTTTCTTCGGCCAAGGTTTCGATTGTGACCGGCGAATAGACCCGCAGGCCTTGTATCATTGTCGATTGCAGCCCTGGGTTGTCGTCGATGAAGGCCACAGGCATGATCGCGTCGTCGGTTTTCAACGCGCGCGCCAATTGCTGCCCTGTGCGGCCCGCGCCGTAGATCAACACGGGGATTTGCTCTTCCTTGCTGCGGTAGATCGAGCGCAGGATGTGCAGCAACCCGAACCGCGACCCTGCTGCGAGCGCAAAGTAGACAAAGCCGAACGTCACAGCCGTCGTTACAGGGTGCGGACCATTGGTCAGCGTATCAAGCAGGCCAGTCGCGCTGGACATGATAACCGCGTGGAACGCCGTGATCCCCAAGGCGCGGATTTCGTAGGCTTTTAGCTGGATTTTATGGATGCCCATCACCACGGACAACAGCCCCGCGATCAGCATCAATATCCCAATCGCCTGCCACGTCTGCACAAGTCCGGTTATGGGGGGGAACTGATTTTGCTGAAGAGACAGGCACAAGATCAGCGCGACGGGCAGCAACAACACGTCCAGCATAACGATCGACGCCTGCTTGGACTGACGCGGCAGTTGCGTCACACAATACAGCATCATCCGCTTGAGCGCGCCGTTCATACGTTTAGATGTCCCTATCTCGCTTGCCGCCAATGTCGTATAGCACTTTGGGCATTTACCCAATTAGGATTTTATTCATCCCTATGCGCCGGGCTACCTCGTGTAAAGCAAACCCGGCAAACCCGTTGTTTCAAAGCGGATTAATGCTGAAATGTTGCTCTGGGGTTACCAAAACTGGCGATTATTTGCGCTGAAATGGTTTCGCCGCCGTGATCCCGATGAGCCGCAGATCAGAACATAATGTGCGCGACCGATGATAGATCAGATCGAGGCGGGCTTTGCGTGGTACACAGCGTCTGCGGTAGACCGCGTCTGTCTCGGTGGCTGTCGTGCAGGCCGCGAGCAGGTGTTCTTCGCGCTCATGAAAGACCAAGCTGGCCAACCCCGTGACCCCCGGCCGCGCTTGGAGGACCTGCGCGTAGAGCTGGGGGAACGCCTCGACGTAGACCCGCAAGGGGGGGCGCGGGCCGACGAGGCTGATGTCGCCTTTGAGGACATTCCACAGCTGTGGCAGCTCGTCCGCGCGGGTACGGCGTAAGAAACGGTGCAGCGCCGATTGTCTGTCCGATTTGTTGCCGCCTGTCACGCCGGTGTTCGCGCCGTCGCTTGCCCCGCGCATCGTGCGAAATTTGAGCAACGTAAAGCCT
The DNA here is from genome assembly GCA_937931795.1 of uncultured Paracoccaceae bacterium. Lineage (GTDB taxonomy): Bacteria > Pseudomonadota > Alphaproteobacteria > Rhodobacterales > Rhodobacteraceae > JALZWD01. The sequence goes on along the minus strand of CALHAP010000178.1, from coordinate 2,419 downwards.
TGGGTCGGCGTGCGCATCCGCTCCGCGCGGTAGAGGATCGGGCGGCCCTCTTTCACCAACAACACCACGGTGACCACTAGGATCACGGGCGACAGAAACGCCGCGAAAAACCCGGCGATTGCTATATCCATCAGGCGTTTTGCGGGCGTCATGTGGCAATGTCCCATCCGGCGGCACGGGCTTGCGCGATTAATGTTGCGGGGGTGCCGGTTTGGGGGGGCAGATCGAACAGGCCCTGCATCTTGTTCAAACACAGCGGAACATCCGCCAGTCCGATCTCGCCCGGTGTCAGACGCCACGCAGCCCCGGCAGCGGCCAAGAGGTCATCCATCCGCGTGGATCCCGGTGCCGCGACGTTCAGCGGGCCGAGGCCTGTGGTGGTATTTGTCATATGGTCCAGCGCCCGCAGCATAACCTGTGCCAGTGTTTGGGGCCCTATATACATGCGTTTGGGGATGGTGCCATCTGCGCCGTGGGTCAAGGACACAGGCCCATGACGTGCGTTTTGCGTTAGTGCGTCTGCGCCCGCCACATTTGCGATGCGCAAGACGGCGTTCGGGTGGGGGTGGTTGGCGGCCACATGTTCCATGCAGGCCTTGGCCTGTCCGTAGGGCGAAGCGGGGGCGGGAGGTGTCTGCTCGCTCCACGGGCCATCTTGGTTGCCATAGACCGCGACTGATGAGCACAGGATCACTGGGCCGAGCTGGCGGTCTCGTGCCAAATCCAACGCGGCTGCGGCGATCTGTGAGTTCACGGCCAAGTCTGCCGCTGTGCCACTGGTTTTGCCCGCCAGAACGATCAGCCCATTGGGTCGCGCGTCGAGCGGCGGGCAGGGGGCGGACCCGATGTCCCACACCACATCTGCCGTACCACCGCGCGCGTGCCACAGCGGGAGGGCGTCATCTGGCCATAGCCCTTTGGCCCAGAGCGTTTGAAACATCTGTCCGATATGACCAGACGCCCCTAAAACGAGCGGGCCTGCGGTGGGTGTGGGGTGTTCGGGCATGGTGACCTTGCGAGGTTTTGCCCCTGACTATCGCAGCCGGGGCGCAGGGCCTAGTCGTTTCCGAAAATCTGATGCGCCGCATAGATGCGCAGCACGCCGCCCGCAAAACACAGGCTGCCGAAGATCCACGCCATCACCGAAAAACTGCCCGCGAAAAAGCATAGCAGGATAAAGAAGATGATCGTTTCCGTCCCTTCGAGCAGGCCATTGGAATAATACAGCGATTTGATCCCTTGGCTGTCGGTTTGCATGTCGCGTTTTTCGGCCAAAATGGCGTAGCCTAAAAACGACGTGCCGTTGAAATAAAACGCGGTCAGCAAAAACGCCCCTGCGGCCCCGTGGGCGCTGGGGTCCATCAGCACAAAGGCCATGGGGATTGCGCCGTAGAACAAAAAATCCGCGGCAATATCGAGGTATCCGCCAAAATCCGTCTTTTGCGTTGCGCGTGCCACAGCGCCGTCCAACCCATCTGCAAGGCGCGATGCCAGTAGCGGGATCAGGGCGTATCCGGGGTGACCGATGGCGATGATGGCTGCAGCGAACAGCCCCAAGGCCAGCCCTGTCAGCGTCACCATATTGGCCGTATAACCACGCTCCGCCAACGCGCTGCCCATACGGTTCAGTGCGGGGTCGATCAATCTGCGGGCGGTGCGGTCGAGCATGGCGGCGGCGTCCTTTCTGCGCATTTGCCTAACGGGTTCGGGGCTTCAAACAACATAATTCGCGCGTCGTGACGCGAATGTGAGGTTTTTGCGCCAAGGCCTTGTGCTAGAGCGTCAGCACATACCGCAGGAGAAACCCATGACATCCCAATACCGCAAAGACGCGCTGGCATTGCTTATTCTACGCATTGGCCTGATTTGGTTCATCTTTCTGTGGGCCGCACATAAAGTGATCCTGCCGGGGCAATATCGAAATTTGGCGAAGAATTTTGATGGTTTTGAACCGTCGAATATGGCGATTTATGCCGCCGCTGGCGTTCAGATCGCGTTGTGCATTCTGGCATTGATCGGGATTTTCCGCCTGCTGTCCTATGGGGCGTTGCTTGTGATGCACGCCTTTACCGTTAGCCGCCGGTGGGAGGGGTTTCTCGATCCATTTGCCGTGAATGACGCGGGTAATTTCCCCATTCACCGTAACCAAGTGATTGATTTGGCGGTGTTGGGGGCGTTTATCGCGCTGGTTTTGTTGATCCACCGTGATCACTTTTCGCTCGGGGGGTGGCTGCGCCGACGATCCGGCACAGCCCGCTGGTGGCAGTGATCACGCGGGCGATTTAGCCCCGGTGGCGCGGGCCAGCGCAAACAGCGCTGCGGCCCCGCCGACACCGATCAGGTCGGACACCCAGCCCCCTTCGATCATAAACAGTGCCACGACAATCAGCGCTGCGCGGATGTAACCCGGCGCGCGCGC
>CALHAP010000177.1 GCA_937931795.1 uncultured Paracoccaceae bacterium | reverse complement strand
TCCAAGACCTCGCGACGCTGTTCACGGTCATGCCCCCACCGCCACCGGCGGGGTAGCGCCCGCGTGTCGCCCATCGCTCAGCCGGACAGGCCGTCCCCACGGGGGCGGCTGACCCGCCGCCGCATCCATATCCTGCTGCATTGGAGCATCGCGTTCCTCATCCTCGCGATGGTCAAGGGCGGCACGTCTGCCGACTGGGTCCGCTGGACTTTTGTGCTGGGATCAGCGATCTGGGTCGGGATAGCTCTCATGCGGGGTCTCATCGGTAAACCGGGGCCAAAGCTGTCCCCAAAGGTCCGCACGGCCTATCCATGGATGCACCGCGCGCTCTACGGCGTCATCGCCTTATCGGCCCTGCTCAACGCCGCCGAACTGCTCGGATGGCTCGCGCCGGGCCTCGCGTGGACGTCGTTGTTGATCCTGCTGGCCATGGGCAGCTTTCACGGCATCTTCCAGTTTTGGCGGCACACGGCGCTCTATGACAACGCGCTACGGGTGATCACATCGCGCTTTTTGCACGGGATTTTGTAGCCATGTCCGACACCACCGCCATCGTCGAAGAGCACCGATTTCCCTGCTACAACTGCGGCTCGCAGCTGAATTTTGACCCCGGCGACGACCAACTGCTCTGCCCCAACTGTGGCCATATTGAACCGATTGATACGGCCAAAGGGCGGTGGGACGCGATCCAAGAGCGCGATTATCATGCAGCCCTGAACAAGCTGATGGCGCAGTCTGATTTCGAGGTGACCCGCGTTGTAACCTGCCCCAATTGTTCGGCGCAGACCGAGCTGGACGAGACCAACCAAGCCGACCGCTGCCCGTTTTGTGACACGCCCGTCGTGGTCGACACGGGCACCCACAGGCATATCAAACCCACCGCTTTGCTGTCGTTCACCTTGGAAGAACGCGAGGCACGCGCTGAGATGACCAAATGGCTGGGCGGGTTGTGGTTCGCCCCAAACAGCCTGATGGAATACGCGCGCAAGGGGCGCCGAATGAACGGCATCTATGTGCCCTATTGGACCTACGACACGGACACGAAATCCAGCTACCGGGGGCAGCGCGGCACACATTATTACGAGACCAAGACCGTGACGCGCGACGGCAAACGCCAACAAATCCGGGTGCGCAAAACGCGCTGGCGCAACACATCTGGTAGGGTCGCGCGGTTCTTTGATGATGTGCTGGTGCTGGCCTCGCAATCGCTGCCCAAACGCTACACCGACGCGTTGGAGCCATGGGATCTGGAAAATTTGGCGGCCTATCAGCCCGAGTATTTGGCAGGATTTCGCGCAGAGGGATATCAGGTCGAATTGACCACCGGCTTTGACGAAGCGCGCGATGTGATGGATCGGGTGATCCACCGCGATGTGCAACGCGATATTGGCGGCGATGACCAGCGCGTTGGCCATGTCGACACCGATTACAACGCCATCACCTTCAAACACATCCTGCTGCCGATCTGGGTGGCGGCCTATAAATACAACGGCAAAAGCTACCGGTTCGTGGTTAATGCGCGATCCGGCAAGGTGAAAGGCGAACGCCCCTATTCGGGCTGGAAAATCGCCTTTGCGGTTTTGCTCGGGTTTATCGTGGCGCTGATCGTGGCCTATGTGATCGCGCAAAACCAATAGACGCGGGCTGTCGTCCGCTAAGCCTGCCGCAGCGCTGGTTTTTTGCCACTTCCCAAAACTGACTCGAACTTTCCCGTCAGAAGTGCGATAATTAACCATTATTAAGTGGGGTAAAGGACGCTTTAGTTATGAATATTGTATCAATGGGTATGAAATACCTCGGGCCAACCGTGGTGACGAAAGTGGCCTCGATGATGGGGCTCGACAGCCCCGTTGTGGTCAAGCTGATCACCGCAGCGCTCCCGACAATTTTGGCGGGGTTCGCGGGAAAAGCGGCGAATGCCAGCGGTGCCGCCTCTTTGATGGAACTGGTCCAAGAGAACCCGGTCGACACACCCGAAGGATTTGAAAACGTACTGACTGGTCCCCAAGCGGGCGATGTCGCAGGGGCAGGCAGTGATATGTTGGCCGATCTTTTGGGCGATGATATGAGCGCAAAGCTCAGCGGCATGCTCGGGGGGCACGCTGGGGTCGAGCCCGCTCAGGCGCAATCGCTGATGGGTCTTGTGGCCCCCGCAGCTTTGGGGTCATTGCGGTCTCAAGTAACGGAAAACAATCTCGATGCAGCCGGCCTGTCCACCATGTTGGCCGATCAAAAGACCAATATCGCGGGCGCTTTGCCCGATGGCTTCGCGGGCGAGCTGTCAGGCTTGGGGCTGTTTGAAGCACCACAGCCAACACCAGCCGCGACACCCGCTCCAGCTGCCGCAGCAGCCCCCGCCCCGGCAGCCGCCCCTTCGGGTGGGTCCGGTGGGTTGGTTAAGATCCTAGCAGCAGTTGTTATCATCGGCGGTGCCGCATGGTATTTCTTGTCGGGCAATGACGCCCCCGAAATGCCAGCCATGCCCGAAACACCTGACCTTGCGGCCCTCACAGACGGCGTCGATCTGAGCGTCGGTGATGTTGATCTGGGCGATCAGTTCACCTCCGTTGTGGGCGATATCTCAGATGGGTTCAGCGGCATCACAGACACCGCCAGCGCCGAGGCAGCCGCCCCCGCTTTGGAGGCGGCCAGCGACCAATTGGCGGGTCTCAGTGATCTGGCAGGCCAATTGCCCGACCAAGCCCAAGGCGTGTTTGGCACCGTCGTGACCACGGCCCTAGGCTCGATACGGCCCATGATTGAAAACGCCATAGAGGCATCGGGTGCGGGATCCATTTTGCAGCCCATCGCGGACAAAATCCTCGGTAGCCTGGAAAGCATGGGCGGTTAATCCACCCAAGCCGCGCGAAAAACAGAGCGCAGCGCCCCTCGGTGCTGCGCTCTTTGCTTGTCAGCTTGCGCCATATCTCTATGGTGCCCGGACAATATGTGAGCGCTAACAAGTTACCAAAAAGGCACCCGATATGATCCTCTCCTGTGGCGAAGCCCTGATTGATATGTTGCCCCGCACGACGGCCGAGGGCGAAACCTGTTTTGCCCCCCATGCGGGCGGCGCGGTCTTTAATACCGCCATAGCGCTCGGGAGGCTCGGGGTGCCGTCCTCGTTCTTTTCGGGATTGTCGTCTGACCTATTCGGCGATGTGTTGCGCGACGGCTTGACCGCCTCGCATGTTGATTTCACCCCCGCCCACATCTCGGCCCGACCCACCACGCTGGCCTTCGTCAAACTGGTCAACGGGCAAGCCACCTATGCGTTCTACGACGAGAATACGGCTGGCCGGATGTTGGGCGAGGCTGACCTGCCTAAAACTCAGGCCGACGCGCTGTTTTTTGGCGGCATATCGCTGGTGGTTGACCCCTGCGGTGCCGCATACGAGGCGCTGCAAATCCGCGAAGCGCCGGGCCGCGTGATCATGATCGACCCCAACATTCGCCCCAGCTTTATCACTGACGAGGCCAGCTACCGCGCGCGGATCAACCGGATGATCGACCGTGCCGACATCGTGAAACTATCGGATGAAGACCTGATCTGGCTCATGGGCCCCGGCGGTATTGGTGAACATGCACGCAGCCTCATCGCGCGCGGCCCCCGTCTGGTCTGCATCACCGAAGGGGCCAAGGGTGTGACAGGTTACACCAGCGCCGAGGACATTTTCGTCGCGGCCACCCCCGTCACAGTGGCAGATACCGTGGGGGCTGGTGATACGTTCAACGCAGGCGTCCTCGCGGCCCTGCACCGCCGCGATCTGTTGACCAAAGAAAAAGTCGCCCACCTCGACGTGGCCAGCATCACCGCAGCCCTCGAGCTTGGCGTTAAAACAGCCGCGATTACCGTCAGCCGCGCGGGCGCAAACCCACCATGGGCGCATGAAGTGTGAAGGCGCTGATCCAGCGGGTCACGTCAGCACGTGTTGAGGTAGACGGCGCTCAAATCGGGGCCTGCGGTCCCGGCCTGTTGATCCTCATCTGTGCGATACAGGGCGACGCGGACGACATGCCCGCAAAAATGGCCACCAAGCTGTCAAAACTGCGGGTTTTTCACGACGACGCGGGCAAGATGAACCGCTCGATCCTCGACACAGGTGGTGCTGCGCTGATCGTCAGCCAGTTCACCTTGGCCGCCGACACGTCACGCGGGAACAGACCTGGTTTTTCCGCCGCCGCCCCACCAGACGAAGGCCGCAAGCTCTATGAAGCCTTCGTGGCCGAGATGCGCGCCCTAGGGATCGCCTGCGACACTGGTCAGTTTGGCGCCGATATGCAGGTCAGCCTGACCAACGACGGGCCTGTGACAATGATGGTAGACGTCTAGCAGCCGCGCGCGAGGACCAGAACCCAGACCGGGCCATCCGATCCTTGGGCCACGCCGATGCCGAACTCTGACGCCCGCCCGTTCAACATATTGGCGCGGTGGCCCTGCGATGTCATCCAGCCTGCGATAACCTGCGGCGCGCGACGAAATCCCCAAGCGAGATTTTCCGCCGTCAGGCAACTGCCATATCCGGCCCGGCGCACGCGCGCGGATACATCAGAGCCATCCGACCCACGGTGACTGTAGTTTCCGGTGCGCGCGACATCGCAGGCCTGCGCTTGGGCGGCCTGCGACAACTGCGCATTGGCCGCAATCGCGCGCGCGCCGTTTTGCTGGCGGGTTTGGTTCAGGCCACTGGCCATATCGTTGACCATCGTCTGCACATCGCTCGGCTGAGAACAGGCCACCGCCTGCCCCGCGCCCAGTATCATCACGAGGGCCACACCGGCTGCTGTCAATCCACGCATTTTATCTCCGCCTCTTTGTCTGATGGCTGGCATAAAACCACACAGCAATGGCAACGCAAGGGCGGCAATATGGCGAAAACATCGCGCTAGGCGCTCCGCAGCATCCCGCCCAAGCTGCGGGTGATCGCAAAGAGCAGCACGGATGCGCAGACCATCGTGGCCCCCACAGGCGTATTAAAGATCAATGCGCCCCATAACCCCAACAGCGCCGCACCCGCCCCCAGCGCCACGGCCCAACAGGCCATGCTTTCGGGCGTGCGCGCAAGGGGGCGCGCGGCAGCGGCGGGGATGATCAGCAGCGCAGTGATGAGCAACGCGCCCACGACTTTGATCGACACCGCAACAACCGTGGCCAAGAGCAGGGTCAGCACCAGCTCTTCACGGCGCGGATCAATGCCAGCCGCCCGCGCGAGATCAGGACTGAGGGTGCTGGTCAGCAGAGCCTGCCAGCGCCATGCCAGAACGACCGCAATCACCACAGCCCCGGACCAGACCACGGCCAAATCCATGCGGGTCACGGTCAGCACATCGGCGAACAGATAGGCGTTCAAATCCACCTGCCGCCCGCCCATCAGGGATGACGCCACCAGCCCGACCGCAATCGCGCCATAGGCCAAAACGCCCAATATCGCGTCCTGCCCCAACGTCCGGCTGGTCAGCGCCCAGAGCGTCAGCGCCATCAGTAACGCCACGCCAAAGACACCGACAAAGATCGACACCGAAAATCCCAGCGCAATCGCCACACCCAATACGGCGGCATGCGCCGTGGCATCACCAAAATACGCCATCCTGCGCCAGACCACGAAACAGCCCAACAGGCCCGCAGCCGCAGCCACACCCACCGCCGCCAGAGCGGCCCGCACCAGAAAATCATCCAACATCAGGCGTCCTCAGATTTGGCGTCAGCAGGCCCGTGACTGTGATCATGATGATGGTCATGCTCGTGCCGGTACAGCGCCAGCGCACCTCCCGTCCCGGTGCCAAACAGCTCGCGGTACGCAGGGGCCGCTTGCACGACATCGGGGGTGCCTTCGCAACAGATATGGCCGTTAAGACAGATCACCCGGTCGCTGGCCGCCATCACAACATGCAGTTCATGGCTGACCATCAATACAGCACAGCCCATGTCGCGCCGCACCTCGTCAATCCGCCGGTAAAACCGCGCGGACCCCGGCTGATCCAAACCTTGGGTCGGCTCATCAAGGATCAGCAGATCAGGTTTTGACAGCAACGCACGCGCGAGCAACACACGCTGAAACTGCCCACCCGACAGATCCGACATCGCGCGCCGTTCCAGCCCGCCGGCCCCTGCGCGCTCTAACGCATTAAGCGCAACGGGCGTGGTGACACGCACGGGCAGATCGAGAAACCGGCGCACAGTCATCGGCAGGCTTGCGTCTACATGCAGCTTTTGCGGAACATAGCCAATCCGCAGGGACGCATCGCGCATTACCCGGCCCGCACGCGGTTTGATGGCCCCGATCATCACCCGCAGCAGGGTCGACTTGCCCGAGCCATTGGGCCCCACAATCGTGACGATCTCGCCCGGCTCAATCCGCAGGCTGACACGGTCCAACACAGACGGGCCACCATTGTCGGCAGTCACGTTTTCCAATGCAATCAAGCTCATGGGCGACACTCTGGGCAGAGGCCCTCGATCTCGACAACACGCTGTTCGATCAAAAATCCAGCAGCCTCCGCCGAGCGGGCCATCACATCCCCGGCCGCATCTTCCGCCACAGAGCCACAGCCACGACAGATCAAAAACGCGGGCGCATGGGCATCACCGGGGTGCGCGCAGGCGACAAAGGCATTCAGCCGCTCGATGCGGTGCACAAACCCCTGTTCCACCAAAAACGCGAGCGCGCGGTAGGCCACGGGGGGTTTGTCCCCCAACCCCTCGCCGGCCAAACGATCCAGCACATCATAGGCCCCCATCGCAGTATGAGCCTCTAACAATATCTCTAACACACGGCGCCGCACGGGCGTCATGCGCAAGCCCCGTGCAACGCAAGCCTCATCGGCCACGCGCAGCGCTGTCATCACGCAGCCTGCGTGATCATGGGATTTAAATCCGGTGCTCTGCGGCATGAAATCTCTCTTGTTATGATATAACATTTAATGCATATGCCCCCATGACAGATTGATCAAGGGGACAGACCATGCGCAGTATTCTATTCGTTCTAGCCGCCACCACGGCCCATGCCGAGGCACCCACGATCGTCGTCGATATCGCCCCAATGCATTCAATCGTCAGCCGCCTGATGGATGGCATTGCAGAGCCTGTCTTGCTGTTGCCGCCGGGGGCCAATGCGCATGACTACGCCCTGCGTCCTAGCGACGCGCAAAACCTGGCCCAGGCAGATATCGTGATCTGGATGGGCCCCGATATGACACCATGGCTCGAAGGGCCGATTGCCTCTTTGGCGACCGAAGCCACCGTGATCACGCTGCTGGACCTGCCGGGGACCAATCTGTTGCCATGGCGCGATCCGGCGCTGATGGATGACGCAGAGCACAACGACCATGAAGACCACGACGAGCATGACGAGCATGACGAGCATGACGAGCATGACGAGCATGACGA
>CALHAP010000176.1 GCA_937931795.1 uncultured Paracoccaceae bacterium | reverse complement strand
CGATCCGCGCGCAAGTAGGCGACGCTAAGGTGATTTGCGCGCTGTCGGGCGGCGTCGATTCTTCTGTTGCCGCCGTACTGATCCATGAGGCGATTGGCGAGCAGCTGACCTGCGTCTACGTCGATCACGGATTGATGCGCGAAGGCGAGAGCGAGCAGGTCGTCGGCATGTTCCGCGAACATTACAATTTGCCGCTGATCCATGCTGATGAATCCGAGCTATTTTTGGGTGAACTTGACGGTGTAAGTGATCCAGAAACAAAGAGAAAAATCATAGGCCGCTTGTTCATCGATGTCTTTGACAAACACGCCAAAGAAATCGGTGGTGCTGCGTTTCTGGCGCAAGGGACGCTCTACCCCGATGTGATCGAGAGCGTGTCGTTCAGCGGTGGTCCATCCGTGACGATCAAGAGCCACCACAACGTCGGTGGCCTGCCCGAAAAGATGGGGATGAAGCTGGTTGAGCCGCTGCGCGAGTTGTTCAAGGACGAGGTCCGCGCGCTGGGTCGTGAGTTGGGTCTGCCTGACAGCTTTATCGGCCGTCACCCCTTCCCCGGCCCCGGCCTCGCGATCCGCTGCCCGGGTGAGATCACCCGCGAAAAGCTGGACATTCTGCGCAAAGCCGACGCCGTCTACATCGACCAGATTCGCAAACACGGGCTGTATGATGAAATCTGGCAAGCCTTTGTCGCGATCCTGCCGGTCCGCACCGTGGGCGTGATGGGCGATGGGCGCACCTACGATTTCGCCTGTGCGCTGCGGGCCGTGACGTCTGTCGATGGCATGACTGCCGACTACTACCCGTTCACCCATGAATTCCTGGGCGAGACGGCGACGCGGATCATCAACGAAGTGCAGGGCATCAACCGTGTGACCTACGACATCACCTCTAAACCGCCGGGCACGATTGAGTGGGAATAGGCCCGGTTGCGCAGGCGTAGGTCAGCGCAGCGCATCCGCCGAGACGACCAGTTCTGCTGACATCTCATCAACTGAACACACGCTCGGCCCTGCATTTTGGTAGCCAATATCAAACCAACGCGCCCGCGCTGCCGCGCCAATGCTAACGCTAGGACCGTCGCGCACCGGGTTCCTGCCCCAATGCGACCCGGTAAACGGCTCGGAGGGAAAGGCGCCGAAATCTACAGGCGGCAGCCCCGCACGCGCCATCAACATACCCGCAAAACATTCGACCTGCCGGGTGACCATGCCGCGTAGTTCGGTTTCGCGGGGGCGGTTTGCTTGGATCGTCCGCAATGCGATATCCGCAATGCCGTATCTGACCTGTAGCGCGTGACCGTAGACATGCGCCAGCGCATAGGGTTGCGCCCCGGCGCGCACAAAAATCCGGTTCTCAGATGGGCAATAGACTGCCGGGGCCTGCGCCCCGCCGCCGCACACCGCGCCGATGTCAGCCCGCTGCACGACAGGCGGCACAGCCGAAAACGCCCGCTCGGTGCTGGCGATCAGGCGGTCCAATGCGGGATCTGCTGCGACCGGCGGCGCGCCGAGCAACACAAACGCCAAACCAAGCCTTGACCCGCGCCATCCGTTCTGACCAAGTCGGCGCATGAACCCGAACACCCAACGCGCGGCCCTTTGGATGATCGGGGCGATCACCGCCTTTACGCTGATGGCGGTGGCAGGGCGCGCGGTCAGCGTCGAGCTCGATACCTTTGAAATCATGTTATATCGCAGCCTTATTGGGGTGTGTATTGTCGGTGTTGTGGCGAAGGTGGCAGGCACGTGGGATCAGGTCAACACTGCGCGGTTTGGCCTGCATTTTATCCGAAACGTCGCGCATTTCACGGGGCAAAATCTGTGGTTCTTTGCAATTGCCACCATTCCACTGGCACAGGTTTTCGCGTTGGAATTTACCGGGCCGATTTGGGTGTTGTTGTTATCGCCGTTGATCCTGCGTGAGAAGATGACTGGCGCGGGCGTGATCGCGGCGGTGTTTGGGTTTATCGGCATATGGATCGTTGCGCGTCCTGATTTTCAAAACCTGAACCCCGGTGTCGTAGCGGGTGCTGCGGCGGCGATCTCTTTTGCGATCACGGCAATCCTGACACGCCTGCTGACCCGCACGGACACGATCACCTGCATCATGGTCTGGTTGACCTCGATGCAGGCGGTCTTTGGGCTGATCTGCGCAGGATATGACGGCGATATCGCGCTGCCGTCTGCGCAAGCAACACCATGGTTGGTCATTATTGGTCTGGCTGGGTTAACCGCGCATTACTGCCTGACGACGGCCCTATCGCTGGCCCCGGCTACCGTTGTGATGCCGATAGATTTCATCCGGTTGCCGATCATCGTTGTGGTCGGATACGCGGTTTTTGGGGATGTGATTGACCCGATGGTGATCCTCGGGGGCGCTATCATTTGTTTGGGCAATTGGATCAACCTGAGGGCCTCGGCGCACCCGAAAGCTGCGCCGTAAAAATGTGACGTTAAGGCGCGGAATTGTCCTGACGTTGCGTCAAGAATTGACCGCTTTGACACCCAAGGACTAGAAAATTGACAAAGCGCGACAGGTGCTTTCACGGGAGAGAGAATAATGAAAATCACATATACAACGGCTGCCGCAGTTTTGCTGAGCAGCACATCGGTTTTTGCGGTGGGACTAGACCGCTCGAACCAAGACATCACAGCGATTTTTGAAGACGGCAATTATGTCGAGCTGAGCTATGGCAGCCGCACTTGAGAACATATGACTGCCACCTTTAAGGGTAGGAAGCAAAGCTTCTGACATTGCCTGGAATACAGACGGAATACCGGCCATCACATGCACATTGC
>CALHAP010000175.1 GCA_937931795.1 uncultured Paracoccaceae bacterium | reverse complement strand
AAAAGAAATCACTGCCCTACCGATGTATAAACGCGCTCAAAATGGCATCGGCTATTTGCCGCAAGAACCACAACTGGACGAAAGCCTGAACGTGCGTGAAAACGTCATGCTGGCCGTCGCCCCGCAAAAAGCCATCCTCGACAAATACAACGACCTTGCGATGAACTATTCGGACGAAACCGCCGACGAAATGGGCAAGCTACAAGACCAGATCGACGCCGAAGACCTGTGGAACCTCGACGCCACCATCGACATCGCCATGGAAGCCCTGCGTTGCCCACCGGACGATGCCGACGTCACATCCCTGTCGGGCGGTGAAAAACGCCGCGTCGCCCTGTGCAAATTACTCCTCGAAAAACCCGACATGCTGCTCCTCGACGAGCCGACCAACCACCTTGATGCCGAAACCATCGCGTGGCTGCAAAAGCACCTGATGGATTACAAAGGCACCATCCTCATCGTCACCCACGACCGCTATTTCCTCGACGACATCACCGGCTGGATCCTCGAACTGGACCGCGGCAAAGGCATCCCCTACGAGGGCAACTACTCCGCATGGCTGGAGCAAAAAGCCAAGCGGCTAGAGCGCGAAGCCAAAGAGGACAAATCAAAACAGAAAACTCTTGAGCGCGAATTGGAGTGGATGCGTCAAGGCGCCAAAGCCCGCCAAGCCAAGAGCAAAGCCCGGATCAGCGCCTACAACGACCTCGCAGGCCAGTCCGAGCGCGAGAAACTGGGCCGCGCGCAGATCATCATCCCCAACGGCGAACGCTTGGGCAACAAGGTGATCGAGGTCGAGAACCTCAAGAAGGCGATGGGCGACAAACTCTTGATCGAAGACCTGTCGTTCTCGCTGCCGCCCGGCGGCATCGTCGGCGTCATCGGCCCCAACGGTGCGGGTAAATCTACGCTGTTTTCCATGTTGACCGGACAGGCCGAGGCGGACGCGGGCACGCTGGAATACGGCGACACGGTGCAGCTGTCTTACGTCGACCAGAGCCGCGACGCGCTCGCCGCCGACGCCACCGTTTGGGAGGAAATCACCGGCGGGGCCGAGCTGATCACGCTGGGCGACGCCGAAATGAACAGCCGCGCCTATTGCTCGGCGTTCAACTTCAAAGGCGGCGACCAGCAAAAGAAAGTCGGCAAGCTGTCGGGCGGTGAGCGCAACCGCGTCCACATGGCCAAGCTGCTGAAATCCGGCGGCAACGTCCTGCTGCTCGACGAGCCGACCAACGACCTCGACGTCGAAACGCTGCGCGCTCTCGAAGACGCGCTCGTCGATTTCGCAGGCTGCGCCGTCGTCATCTCCCACGACCGCTTCTTCCTAGACCGCATCTGCACCCACATTCTGGCCTTTGAAGGCGACGCCCATGTGGAATGGTTCGAGGGGAATTTTGAGGACTACGAAGAAGACAAGAAAAAGCGGTTGGGGGCAGACGCGCTAGAGCCAAAGCGGGTGAAGTTTAAGAAATTCGTGAGGTGATTAGGAATACTAAAAATGGAGCTCAAAGATCCCAGAAAATACTCTGGAACTGTAAAGTTCTACTCTTACGATAGGGGCTATGGATTTATTCATGTCGAAGAAAAACCAGATATTTACTTTCACATTACTGCATTTAGCAAAGGATACCCGCCTAACCTCGGGGATTGTGTAGAATACGAAATTGAAATCACCAGCAGAGGTGTCCGGGCGGTAAACATTCATCCAATCGAGAGCTATTCAACGCTCAAAGAAAATGACGTAATAGAAATAAAAAAGCTTGAAGGGTTTCCTTGTATTAAGGGAGGCTCAATGAAAGGTTTTTATATTGCTAAGCATTGCTATGGTTGGCTCTCACCGGGAGCGAGAACGTCACTGAGGGTGACAGCAAATATTGCGCAAGGCGAGCTTATACAGATTGCTCATAAACGTCGCGCAAATGCCATTGTAAATTTTTATATACACCGTGAGAATAAGCGGGAAAAAATTATTTTTGGTCGTTGGAAATCTACCAGCCTATTCTGGGCAGAAGGGCAGCCCGTGGTTCTTGAGCCAAATTAGCGTAGGTGTATATGCTACCACACTCAGATTTCCTTCACTTTAAATATTAACCTCGCAACAGATCAACCGATTTGATATTTAGAGAACGTATTTACCGATGATAGATTGCAGATTCCCTAGAAACAGGTTGCTAGTTGGTGGGATACCCAATCGTTTATCCCACCAAAAAATCAGCCCTCCAGCACAAACGTAACCTTCATAGTCACCCGGTACTCAACGATCTTCCCGTCTTCGATCACCGCTTTCTGATCGGCGACCCATGCGCTGGTCACGTTTTTCAGGGTCTTGCAGGCGCGCGTGACGCCCTCTTCCACAGCATCCTCAAAGCTCTTTGTCGAGGATGAGATTACTTCTGTGACGCGTGCTACTGACATCTTAAGTCTCCATTCATTAAGATTAATGTATGCACCCTACCCCATCGCCCCTGCGACCAACAGCCCACCCTGCGCAGACCCCCTTGCCAGACCGCGCAAACCCCTGCATATCAAGCACATGACAGACCTCACGCACATCCGTAATTTCTCCATCGTGGCCCATATCGACCACGGTAAATCGACGCTCGCCGACAGGCTGATCCAGCAGACCAAAACGGTCGCGGATCGGGATATGAAGGCGCAGATGCTCGACAGTATGGATATCGAGCGCGAGCGCGGCATCACGATCAAGGCCAACACGGTCCGCATCGAATACACCGCCGAAAACGGCGAGAATTACACGCTCAACCTGATCGACACCCCCGGCCACGTCGATTTCGCCTATGAGGTCAGCCGCTCGATGCGCGCCGTGGAAGGCTCGCTCTTGGTCGTCGACAGCTCTCAGGGCGTCGAGGCACAGACATTGGCCAACGTCTACCAAGCCATTGATGCAGATCACGAAATCGTCCCCGTGTTGAACAAGATCGACCTGCCCGCCAGTGATTGCGACGCGGTAGCCGAAGAGATCGAAGACGTCATCGGCATCGACGCCTCCGGCGCGATCCAGGTCAGCGCGAAAACCGGCCAAGGCATCACCGAGACGCTAGAGGCCATCGTCCACAAACTGCCCGCCCCAAAGGGCGACCCCGACGCGCCGCTCAAAGCGATGCTGGTCGACAGTTGGTACGACAGCTACCTCGGCGTCATCGTCCTCGTGCGGATCATCGACGGCCACATGCGCAAGGGCGACCGGGTCAAATTCCTGTCCAACGGCACGCTGCACGGCATCGACAAGATCGGCGTGTTCCGCCCCCAGATGCAGGACGTCGATGTGCTCGGCCCCGGCGAGATCGGCTTTATCACCGCCTCGATCAAACAGGTCCGCGACACCCGCGTTGGCGACACAATCACCTCCGAGCGCAAAGGGGTCGAGACCGCCCTACCCGGCTTTAAACCAGCGCAACCCGTTGTGTTCTGTGGACTTTTCCCCGTGGACAGCAACGAATTCGAGGACATGCGCGACGCGATTGAAAAGCTCGCGCTCAATGACGCCAGCTTCAGCTTTGAGATGGAAACCTCGGCAGCACTCGGCTTTGGCTTTCGCTGTGGTTTCCTCGGGTTGCTGCATCTTGAGGTCATCCGCGACCGGATTGAGCGCGAGTATGACATTGAGTTGATCACCACAGCACCCTCGGTCGTCTACCACGTCTACATGCGCGACGGCACGCAGATCGACCTGCACAACCCCGCCGACATGCCCGACCTGACGCTGGTCGACCATCTGGAAGAACCGCGGATCAAGGCAACGATCCTCGTGCCCGACGAATACCTCGGCGACGTGCTAAAACTGTGCCAAGACCGCCGCGGCGTGCAGATGGACCTGACCTACGCAGGTAGCCGCGCCATGACGGTCTATGACCTGCCGCTGAACGAAGTCGTCTTTGATTTCTACGATAGGCTGAAAAGTGTTACCAAAGGGTATGCGAGTTTCGACTATCAGGTGACGGGCTATCAGACCGACAATCTAGTCAAAATGTCCGTGCTGGTGAACGACGAAGCCGTCGACGCGCTGTCGATGATGGTCCACCGCGACCGTGCCGAACAACGGGGCCGCGCGATGGTGGAAAAGCTCAAAGACCTCATCCCCCGCCACATGTTCAAAATCCCGATCCAAGCGGCCATCGGCGGCAAAGTCATCGCCCGCGAGACCCTGTCCGCCCTACGCAAAGACGTGACCGCCAAATGCTACGGCGGCGACGCCAGCCGCAAACGCAAACTGCTGGACAAGCAGAAGGCGGGTAAGAAGAAGATGCGGCAGTTTGGGAAAGTGGATATCCCGCAAGAGGCTTTTATATCCGCCTTAAAAATGGACGGCTAAAAGCCACCATTTTTACGGCGCATGCGCGGCAGCGATTTTTGTGGAACAAAAACGCGAGAGCGGCACTCGCTGAAAATTATTCCCTTTTTCCAAGACTGACTTCTCACATGGGTTGAATTTCACTCACTGAATTGCCACTCTGTGGTTGAGTTGCAGGGGGTAATGAAAATGCCAGATGAAAAAATTCAGTTGATAATGTCGCTGACTGGTGAGCTAAGTGAACAACACCGAGTTCCTGCATTTACCGGGTTAGATAGCGCACATGGCCTATCACAAGCACTAATGATGACTGTGCATTTCGCGCGATCTGGTGAGATACGTCGGCGCAACTTCAAAGACTTAGATCTCGACGTTACGCTTGAAGCTACACGACCAGGATCTTTTGAATTTGTGTTCGAATTTTCGCAGTTCGCACCATATTTGTTTGAAGCGTATGGAAAAGGAGCAGCAAACTTATCATGGAAGCTAATTGAAACTGTGTTTAACAGGGCAACTGGGTTATCTGGAAACTCAGATATTGAAGATGCCGAAGATGATGGACGAATAAATGCGGGTGATCTTGGAGCTCTTATTCAGGCAGCCGAGCCATCGATACGAAGAGCACATTCGGTCATTAACCATGGCGCAGGAAATGTAAATATATTCGTCACGGGTAACGATAACTCTGTTGTTTTGAATCGTGAAAGCAAGGAATATATGCATGAAAGTATATTCAATGATGAGACAAGGTCTCAGAGATTTCTTGTCACCAGTTTTGACGGACGCAATCGAACAGGCCGTTTATTTGATTTGGAGCAAGAGCAAGCTTTCACCTTCGACTTATTGTCAGATGCAGATCGACCATCATTAACAGTTATAGCTGATGCGGCGCGCGCCTATGCTCTACGTCAAAAAGGAAAATTTGATGAAAAAATGGAGGCCGTTTGTGCTTTTACATCAATCGATGCAGCCGACGGTCGAACAAAGAGACTAAAAGTGTTCGCGGCTGCCCGTGATTTTGATGATCTTAATGTTGAACAGATACCCAACGTCTCAGATGCGCCTATTCAAATTCCCGACGATAGTGATGACCTCATAGAGGAATAATCAATAAGAACCACGCTAATCCGAATCTTAACCCTAACTAAAAAACAACTTCACCACAGCAGCCGTTGCCCCCATAATCCCTGCCGCCGTCACGAACGGTACGGCAAAGGTGTTCACGTTGATCCGCCCGCTTCCCGCGATCAGCTTGGCAATCTCTGCCCGCATCTTGTCGTCGGCAATTCTTTGTTCTTCCACCGTCATCGCAGGCCTCCTACCCGTTCAAACCTAGGTAAGCGGCCCGCGTTAATCAACGGTTAAGACCGGGTTAAGCCTCAGTGGGCAACACCCGCAACCCCAGCTCTCTTAACTGCTCATTCATCGGCTCATTAGGCGCGCCCATCATCGTGTCTTCCGCCCGTTGGTTCATCGGGAAGAGCATCACGTCGCGCAGGTTGTCGGCGTCGGCCAGCAGCATCACGATCCGGTCCACGCCAGCGGCACAGCCCCCGTGCGGCGGGGCGCCGTATTGGAACGCGTTAACCATGCCGCCGAACCGCTTGCGCACCTCGTCCTCACCGTAGCCCGCGATCTCGAACGCCTTGAACATGATCTCGGGCCGGTGGTTCCGAATGGCCCCCGACACCAGCTCGTAGCCGTTGCACGCGAGGTCATATTGATAGCCCAGCACGTCCTCGGGCGCGCCATCGAGCGCCGCCATCCCGCCCTGCGGCATGGAAAACGGGTTGTGCTCAAAGTCGATCTTGCCAGTCTCTTCATCGCGCTCGTAGATCGGGAAATCCACGATCCACGCAAAGGCAAAGCGGTCCAGATCCGTCAGCCCCAGCTCTTTGCCGATGACATCACGCGCCTTGCCCGCAACGCCCTCGAACGACTTAGGCTTACCCCCGAGGAAGAACGCCGCATCACCGACCTCTAGGCCCAACTGCTGACGAATAGCCTCGGTCCGCTCCGGCCCAATGTTCTTGGCCAGCGGTCCTGCAGCCTCGTTGCCCAGTGTGATCTCGCCCGATTTGATCAGCGCGTTTACTTCTTTGACCGTGATCCCACGCTCCTGCGCGATGCTGTCCGCTGACTGCTTGCGCCAGAAGATGTAGCCCATTCCCGGCAGGCCCTCTTTCTGGGCAAACACGTTCATCCGGTCGCAGAATTTCCGCCCGCCGCCGCCCGGTGCTGGAATGGCGCGCACTTGCGTCCCCTCCTGCTCCAACAGCTTGGCAAAGATCGCAAAGCCGGAGCCTGCGAAATGCTCGGACACCACCTGCATCTTGATCGGGTTGCGCAGGTCGGGCTTGTCGCTGCCGTACCACAGGGCGGCGTCGCGGTACGAAATCTGCTCCCACTCGGCATCGACCTTGCGGCCCCCGCCAAACTCTTCGAACACGCCCTGAATAACCGGCTGGATCGTCTCAAACACGTCCTGCTGCTCGACAAAGCTCATCTCGAGGTCGAGCTGGTAAAAGTCAGTGGGCGAGCGGTCCGCACGCGGGTCTTCGTCACGGAAACACGGCGCAATTTGGAAATAACGGTCAAAGCCCGAGACCATGATCAACTGTTTGAAGAGCTGCGGTGCCTGCGGCAGCGCGTAGAACTTGCCGGGATGCAGACGGCTTGGCACCAGAAAGTCGCGCGCGCCTTCGGGGCTGGAGGCGGTGAT
>CALHAP010000174.1 GCA_937931795.1 uncultured Paracoccaceae bacterium | reverse complement strand
GCTCGCAGTCGTCACCGTCATAATAGCGCTCGCCACATGGCTGTAGCGGCCACCGGGGGCGTAACAGCCCGCTGCCTTCACCGGGATTGCTTTTTGACCGGCAATCAGGCCCGGCACGATCTCGGTCTGCACGTTGGTCATTGTGGATTTCTGCAGCTCGGCAAAGCGGCGCACGTTGTCATGGGCGAACTGAATGTCGTCTTTCAACCGCTGCGGCACCTTGGCGCCGGCAGCCGCGACATCCTCGGCGCTCAGCAAGATCGGACCATCATAGCTGTCGAACTTATCGGCATAGCGCTGGGCGGCCTCTTCGCCGCCTTTCTCAATATCATCGAGGATCGCCATCACCGTGTCGCGCACATCGCTGGCGTCGGTTGTCGCGGTCTTAGGGGCTTTTTTGAGGTACGTGCGCGCCATGCTGGTCTGTCCTTTTTGATGTGAGAGGGACGACGCAACAGACACACCGCCTGACGTTTATGTAAGCGCTTACATTGCAAAGAGCAAGCGGGATGTTATGTCTCGGATCATAACTAGCCCCCAACCCAAGAGGTGCCCCCCATGAAGTTGACCGTCAACGGAACCGAACGCGAGGTGGACGTCGATCCCGCCATGCCGCTCTTGTGGGTGCTACGCGATGAGCTTGGGGTCACTGGGCCGAAATACGGCTGCGGGATCGCGCAGTGTGGGGCCTGCACGGTCCATATCGACGGCGAAGCGGTGCGGTCCTGCCAAGTGCCCATTGGCGATCTTTGGGGCGCTGTCACGACAATCGAGGGCATCGGCACACCCGACGCCATGCACGCGGTCCAAGAGGCCTGGGTCGAGCACCAAGTCGCGCAATGCGGCTACTGCCAATCGGGCCAGATGATGCAAGCCGCCGCCATGCTGGTCGAAATCCCTGCGCCCACCGACGAGGACATCGACGACATCATGTCGGGCAACCTCTGCCGTTGTGGCACATACCCTCGCATCCGCGCCGCTGTGCACACAGCCGCCGCCAAACTGCGGGAGGCGTGATATGTCAGCGCTCAAAACCATTGCCCGCCGCACGTTCCTCATAGGCTCTGCCGCCATCGCGGGGGGCGTCGCATTCGGGGCCTATGCTTACAAACGCGACCCTGAAAACCCCTTACTGGCAGGCCTCGCGGACGGCGAAGCGGCCATTACACCCTACGTGCGCATCGACGCGGACGGCATCACGCTGATCACGCCACGTGCGGACTCAGGGCAGGGCGTCTACTCGGTCCAAGCGGCGATGATCGCCGAAGAGTTGGACGTGGAACTCGCCCAAGTCCGCGTCGACCCCGGCCCCCCCTCGGTCGCCTATTACAACACGGCCTTCTCTGATGAGGGCGCACCATTCCCCAGCACCGACGACAGTGCCGTGGCAGAAGGCGCGCGCACGGTGATCGACGTGCTGATGAAGTTCCTCGGCGTGCAGGTCACGGGCGGGTCCACCACCGTGCCCGACGGCTACGAGAAGCTGCGGGTCGCAGGGGCCGTCGCGCGCGAGACGATCAAGGCCGCCGCTGCCGCAAAAACGGGCGTCGCCGTGGGCGATCTCAAGACCGAAGGCGGCCAAGTGATCCTGCCCGACGGCACCACAATCGCCTACACTGAACTGGCGGCTGAGGCAGCAAATATTGACCCCGTCCAAGACGTCGAACTGCGCGATCCCGCCACGTGGCGCTTGATGGGGAAACCCATGCAACGTCATGATATCGCGGCGAAATCCACTGGTACTTTGACTTACGGCATCGACCAAGTGGTCGAAGGCATGGTCCACGCCTCGATCAAGCTGAACCCGGCACAGGGCGGCGATATGGTCAGCTTTGACGCGACCATGGCCAAGACCATGCCCGGCGTGCTCGAGGTCCTACCCGTCACGGGCGGGGTCGGCGTGATCGCGACCAATACATGGTACGCGATTGAAGGGGCCAAGGCGGTCGAGGTCGAGTGGGGGCCATCGCCGATGCCCGCCACGATGGAGGAACATTGGGACACGGTCGCCGCAGCCTTCGACGGCGAGATCGATAGCCGCAACCGTGATGACGGTGATGTTGGGGCGGCGTTGGACGGGGCCGACGCTTTCGAAGCCGAGTACCGCATGCCGTACCTCGCCCACGCCCCGCTGGAGCCCATCGGGGCGATTGTACGCGTCACCAATGACCGCGCTGACGTCTGGACCGGCACCCAAATCCCGCGATTTACCCAAGGCAATGTCGCGGGGATGACAGGGCTGGATCGCGAGCAGGTGCACATCCATGCGCAATACATGGGCGGCTCTTTCGGGCATCGCTTGGAGGACGAAGTCGTCAAGCAAGCCACTGAAATCGCACTACAAATGAAAGGCACGCCGATCAAGCTGACCTATTCGCGCGAAGAGGATATGACGCATGATTTCACCCGTCAGATATCCATCGCGCGGATGTCGGGCGCTGTCAAAAACGGCCAGATCGACGCGGTCGATGCGCGGGTCGCCATGCCCTCGGTTCTGTCCTCGCAGATGAGCCGTCAGGGCCTGTCTGTGCCCGGCCCCGACGTGGTGATTGTGACCGGCATGTGGGAACAACCATACGCGATCCCGCACCACCGCGTCACAGGCTACCGCGCCGCCGATCTCGCCCCGCTCAGCTCTTGGCGGTCGGTGGGGGCGTCGACGAATGCCTTTGCCTACGACTGTTTTCTCGACGAGTTGGCGCATCAGGCGGGGGTTGATCCGCTGGAAGAACGCATCCGCCTGTGTAATCATGATGCGTCACGGCAAGCTCTTGAAACGGTTGGTGAAATGTCCGGTTGGGGGCGTGAATTGCCCGAAGGGACTGGCCTCGGCGTAGGCTTCTCGCTGTCGTTCGGGGCCTCGGTCGCCGAGGTCGTGCAGGTCACCAACACCGACCGCGGCATCCGCATCGACAACGTCTGGGTCGCCGCCGAAGTGGGCCGCGTCATCGACCCGATCAACTTTGACAACCTCGTCAAAGGCGGCGTGATCTGGGGCCTCGGCCACGCGATCAACTGCGAGATTACGTATGTGGACGGCATCGCCGAGCAGAGCAATTTCGACTGGTATCAGGGCATGCGAATGTACCAAACCCCGCAGATCGAGGTGCGCGGTCTGGAAAATGGAAGCAAGATCAGGGGGATAGGCGAGCCACCCGTGCCGCCTGCCGCGCCCGCTCTGGCCAATGCGATCTTTGCCGCGACCGGGCAACGCATCCGCGAGATGCCGTTCAACAAATTCATTGATTTCGTGTGAGGCAGACATGGCACCATTTGGCACCTTAAAAGCGGCGGGACAGTTCCTGTTCTTGTCGGCACTCCTGCACCTAGCGGCACCGTTCTTGTCAGGCTTTGCGCCTGTCGGAGTGTTCATGGGCGGTGTGTTCATCCTATATTCATGCCTTGCCATGGGGCTGACACGGGGGATGCGCTGGCTGGGCTATGTCGTCTTCGTTTTCATGCTGATCGGGGCTGTGGGCGGCTACATTCAGATGGGCACAATACCTGTTCCTGACTGGTTGATCTGGGCGATCATATCCGTGGATATAATTGTAATTGTTAACCTTTTTGCCGCTTTGTGGTCGACCAAGCCAGCACAAATCGCTTAACAATCACCTGTGGAAGCGTCCGGGGGGAGGGCGATATGAAACTACTGAGATACGGAGACCCCGGTGCGGAAAAACCGGGGATGCTTGACGGCGATGGCGGCCTGCGCGATCTGTCGGGCGAGGTGGGGGATATTACGGGCGCTGTGATGGGCGACGATGCGCTCGCGCGCTTGCGCTCTCTCGATCCCGCGACGTTGCCTTTGGTTGAGGGCAGCCCGCGCATCGGGCCTTGTGTCGCGGGCGTCGGTAAATTTCTCTGCATAGGTCTGAATTACTCGGATCACGCCGCCGAGGCGGGGATGGCTGAGCCTGATCATCCGATCCTGTTTTTCAAAGCCAATTCTGCGATTGTAGGCCCAAATGACATGGTGATGCTGCCGCGCGGGTCGACGCATACCGATTGGGAGGTCGAACTGGGTGTGGTGATCGGGACGGCGGCGAAATACGTGGATGAGGCCGACGCACTAAACCATGTCGCGGGGTACTGCGTGATCAATGATGTCTCGGAACGGCACTATCAAACGCAGTTGAGCGGGCAGTGGACCAAGGGCAAAAGCTGCGACACCTTTGGCCCCATTGGCCCGTGGTTGGTGACGCGCGACGAGGTGGCTTATCCGCAGAACCTTGATCTATCATTGGATGTGAACGGGCGCGTGGCGCAGCGTGGGAACACGTCCAAGATGATCTTTAGCGTCGCACAAATTATCAGTCATCTCAGTCAGTTAATGACCCTACACCCTGGTGATATTATCAGCACTGGCACGCCGCCGGGCGTGGGCATGGGGATGAAGCCCGCGCCTGTTTATCTGCGCGAGGGGGATGTGATAGATCTGTCGATTGCGGGTCTAGGATCGCAGCGTCAGACCGTTGGGCAGGACGGCTGAGATGGCCTCGACGTTAGAAGACGTGGCGCGTGCCGCCGGGGTGTCGACCGCGACCGTGAGCCGGGTTTTGAACGACCCAGACAAAGTGGCCCACGCCACCCGTGCGCGCGTGAGCGAGGCTGTCGAGGCGTTGGGATACACCCCAAATTTCGGCGCACGGATGCTTGCCTCGAACCGGACAAACACGGTGGGGGCGATCATTCCGTCCCTGTCGAACGCGATGTTTGCTAGTGGTATTCAAGCCTTCCAAGAGGTGCTGTCAGAGGCGGGCGTCAATATGCTGCTGGGCAGCACGGGCTATTCTGACGCGGAAGAATTACGTCAGATCAAGACCTTGCTAGAACATGGGGCAGGGGGGCTATTGTTGATCGGGACCGAACGCCCGGCGGAAACCTACGCCTATATGGCGCGTCGCAATGTCCCGTTTGTCGTCTGTTGGGCGACGTCTGAGCAGTATTTGTCTGTGGGGTTTGACAACACGCGCGCGGCGTTCGAGATGACCCAAGCGGTGCTGGCGCGCGGTCATCGTGATATTGCAATGATCGCGGGCCCGATGGTCGGAAACGACCGTGCCACTGACCGTGTTGCGGGCGTGCGTGCGGCGATTGCCCAAGTACCGGACGCCCGGCTGGTGCATCTGGTTGAACAACCCTACCGTTTGGAGCATGGCGCGGACGGATTTACCGCTGTGATGCAGGCCGACCCGCCCCCAACCGCGATCATCTGTGGTAATGACGTGTTGGCCGCTGGCGCGTTGATCCAAGCGCGTCGTGATGGCGTGTCGGTGCCGGATCAGGTGTCGATTGTCGGCTTTGATGACATCGGTTTGGCCTCTGTGTCCGCGCCCGCAATCACCACTGTGCGTGTGCCGCAGATTGAGATGGGGCGACAGGCCGCGAGTGTGTTGCTCGCGGCGATTGCAGGGCGTGACGGGGTGGTGAGCGAGACGTTGGACACCGAAGTGATCCTGCGCGCCTCGCTCGGGGATGTTCCTCGTAAGTAGCTGTTATTGCTCGCGGAACGCGCGGATCATGCTGTCGCGGATCGGCTTGGTGATGTAATCGACGAATGTCCGTTCCGCCGTTTGAATCATAATCTCAGCGGGCATACCGGGGGTGGGGGTAAAGCCCGGCACCCGCAGCAATTCATCCGGCGGGACAGACACGCGGGCCACATAGACCTCTTGGTCCGGGCCGCCCGAAACGCGCTCGGTGATGCTGTCGGCAGAGACATAGATCACGTCGCCGCTGAGCACCGGGGTCGTGCGTTGGTTGAGGGCTACGAGGCGCACGGTGGCCAATTGACCGTTGTTGATCGTGTCGATTTCCGTGCGCGGGATTTGCACTTCGATGATCAATGGCTCGTCGTTGGGCAGGATTTCGGCAATCGCTCGCCCGCTTTCGATCACGCCACCTGCCGTATGGTAGTGCAGACGCACGATGGTGCCGGAAACAGGGCTGCGGATGTCAGAGCGGCTGCGCACAGAGGTGGCGGTGCGCAGCTGTTCGCGGATCGAATCCAGTTCGGATTGCACCGATTGCAGCTCGTCCAAGGCGGCCTGTTGTGTGCGTTGCGTTGCGTTTTCGATCTCGACGACAAAGCGTTGTTCGACCTCGGCCATTTCCGCGATTTCGGCTTCCAAACGCGCAACCTGTCCTGTGGCTTCGGCAATGGTGCGGCGCAGTCCGTTGACCTCGGACCGGCGCACGAGACCGCGGTCCAGTAGGCTTTGCTTATCGTCTAGTTCTTCTTGTAAAATAGCGCCTTGGACGTTGATTTGCTCAAGTTGTAGATCATAGCCGCGCACCCGGATGCCCACCGCTTCGATGTTGCGTTGGTGCAGGGCGATGGCGTTGGTCAGGGTCTGGCGCGACACGAGAAAGTTGTTGGTTTGCGCATCAAGGATGGTTGCCACTTCGGGGTCGCTGTTGGCCGCATCTTGCAGGTGCTGCGGAAAGGTCAGCATGTCATCGCCGCGTGCCTCGGCGAGCAGGCGTGCCTCAATGGCCTCTAGCCGCATCAAACGCAGGCTTAGCTCGTTTTCATTGGCCTCGGTCGCGGTGCTGTCGAGCACAAGCAGCGTTTCGCCTTCGGCCACCTGCGCCCCTTCGGTGACCATGATCTGTTGGATGATGCCCCCTTCGAGGTGTTGGACGATCTTGTTGCTGCCGGTGGCCACGAATGTGCCCTGTGCTATGACCGCGGCGGCGAGCGGCGCGGTGAACGCCCAATAGCCAAAACCGCCCATCGCCCCCACCATCAAGGTCATGCCAGTGACGACCAATTTGCCGACGCTGCGGGGCACATCTGCGTACCATTCGCCGCTCTCGGCGACGGCGCTGTTGTAGGATGTCATGCTCATGGGTCAGCCTCCCGTGTTCGGGGTTGGTGTGTCTGGATTTGGCGGCGGTGTGCTGTCGCCTGCGGGCGGTAATTGCCCGCCGCCGCCCGTTTGCCCGTTGTTTTTCTTACGCTTTTGCAAGGCTTCCAACACTTCCGTACGGGTGCCAAACAGCGTCACACTGCCTTGGTTCAGCAGCATGATTTTGTCGACGACCTGCAACAACGTCGGTTTTTGGGTGATGGCCACGACCGCGATGCCGCTGGCTTTCGCCTGCCGGATCGCTTTAGCCAATGCGGCGTCACCCGATGTGTCGAGGTTCGAGTTCGGCTCGTCCAGCACCAGCAGTTTGGGATTGCCAAAGAAGGCACGCGCCAGAGCGATCCGCTGTTTTTGTCCGCCCGACAGGGGTGATCCATCGGCGGCCACGACCGTCTCGTAGCCATGCGGCATGTTCGAGATCATGTCGTGCACGTCGGCTAACATCGCGGCTCGGTGGATTTGCTCGTCCGTCGCATCGCTGCGCATCCGGCCAATGTTGGATTTGATCGTGCCGGGAAAGAGCTGCACGTCTTGCGGCAAATACCCGATGCTCTCGCCAAACTGACGCGGATCCCAATTGCGGATGTCCATGATGTCGAGGCGGACGTTTCCAGAGGTTGGCAGCAGCGAGCCCACAAGCATCTTTCCGAGAGTTGTCTTGCCGGCGCCGCTGCTGCCGATAATGCCCAGAGATTCACCAGGGTCGAGTGAGAAGCTGATACCGTTAAGCACCACTTGCTTCGTCCCTCCGGGCACATAGAGAAGGCGCTCGACGTCGAGCCGCCCTTTGGGTTCGGGCAGCCGCAGCCGCTCGAACTTGTCCTTGGATGTCGTCATCAGATGTTTGATCCGCTCGTAGGCGGCGCGCGACAGCAGGTAGCCGTTCCAGCCTTCGATCGCCCCTTCGATGGGGGACAGGGCGCGGCCTGCGATGATCGAAGCCGCGATGACCATGCCGCCGGTGATCTCGCCTTGGATCGCCAGATACGCGCCCCAGCCGAGCATCAGGATCTGCGTCATCAGGCGCACGGCGCGCGACAGGGCGGCCATGACGATGTTGCGGTCTTGCGCCTTGACCTGTTCTTTGAGCGAAGCGGCAGTGTCGCGGCCCCACATCTGCACCGCCTCGGGCACCATTGCCATCGCGTTGATGATCTGGCTGTTGCGGGTCATGGAATTGAGGTGCAGGTTCGCGCGGCTTTGCGCCGCATTGGCGACCGCAAAGGGTTTCGCCGTCAGCTTTTGGTTGATGATCGCGATGACCAGTAGCGTCAGGGCCGTGGCCACCACGATCATGCCAAGATGCGGATGCACGAGGAAGATCGCGAGGATGAAAATTGGCGCAAACGGCACGTCTAGGAATGAGATCAGCGTGCCAGAGACGAGAAAGCCGCGCACCTGCTGAAGGTCGCCAAGTGTCTGATATTCTTTGCCGTTTGTGTGGAGCGCTGCGTGTGCTGCCGCGGACAGGATCGGTGCGCCGAGGCGAGCTGCGACTTCGACTGCGGTGCGCATCAGGATAAAGCGTCGAATGGCGTCGAGGGCCGCTTGCAACATCACAGCGCCGCCGATCACGAGGGTCAGCATGACCAATGTGTCGAGCGACCGGCTGGTCAGCACCCGGTCTGAGATTTGAAACAGGTAGATCGGGATCGCGAGGATCAGGATGTTGGTGGCACAGGTCAGGACCATGACAAACGACAGGTTCCGGCGCACAGCAACCACGCCTTTGCGCAGGCTCTCGGTGAAGGGATCAGAGCCGATGGATTTGTGAAATCCCGGCGTGTTGCCGCCATTGCCACCGCCACCACCGCCGGGTCCGCCGCCACCTGCTGGGGGCTGACCGCCGCCGCCCACGGCAGGCGGGCGGGCTGTTTGCGCGCCCACGCCGGGCCGCCCGTCTAATTCGGTGCCAAGCCCTCGGACGACCCGGCCCCGTTCTATCAACGGGCGCTGGCGCTCGGACGCCTTGCCCATATCGCCCGAAGGCGGAATGTCTTTGTCGCGCACGGAGTGGAACACCCCACCGCGACCATCGTCTACCGTATCTTTCACAACCCTGAACTCCTAAATCGCGCGGGCCTTGGTTAGGCCAGCACTGTGGTCAACACATCGCCTGTCGACGCCCCCCCTGCTTGCAGCGCCTGATCAATCAGCAATGCGTCATCCGCAGTGGATGCATCGCTGTCGATGAGACCCTCGGCCAGAAAGGCAACCGCCTCGTTGGCCAATGATGAGATGCCTACCCCTGTCGGATCCGCAGAGGCGTCTATCAGCTCGGCCTGATAGAGCATGGCATCACTGTAAAAATCGCCACCCACCTGGATCTGGCTGTCGACGCCAAAGCGCGCGACGCTGGCCAGATTAAGGGCGGCGTTTGATCCGGTCGTGATGGAAATGTCGGTGTCTTGTGCGTCGAGAAAGTCATCCAACGCTGTTTTCACATGATCGCTGTCGCCGATGACATTGCGCTGGTCGACGCTGGTGATCGTGACGTAGTCGCCCTCGATATAGAGCACCCGGACCGAGACCATGTCGTCAAACATATCAATTGTGTTGACCTCAAAGGGCAGGGCGCTCGCCTGTGCATCGGCCAAAGCCTCGCCCGCGTCGCGCAGCGTGTCATCAAGCCCCACATGCGTGTCGATCCCCTGCTGGGTGATAGACGCGATGTTCAGCGCCAGATTGTCAGAGGCCGATACGACGTCGGCGGG
>CALHAP010000173.1 GCA_937931795.1 uncultured Paracoccaceae bacterium | reverse complement strand
AAATCACTGTCAGGATAGGCCATCAGATACGCGCGCATCAATTCCTGCGCGGTCCGGTCCACCCCCGTCATTGGCCGCGTGAGGAAGCGACCATTGAGCGCGAGCGGCGGGATTACTGCGGCGTCCAGCCGTGACCCAAGGCGATCTGCAACCGGGCCCATGACCGCGCCCAAGAATTCAGCGCTTCCAGACGGTTCAGCTGATTGGAATTCAAATCCTGTTGCGCATCGAGCAATTGCAGAGCGGTCGTCTCACCTGCGCCTAATGTTTCACGGGATAGCGACAACAGACGGCGCAAATTGCGTTCCGCGTCGTTCAATTCTGCGGCCCGTTCGCGCGATGCCGTCAGCTCGGCTTGGTTGCTTTGTACCTCTTGGATGGCCACCAAAATGGTTTGGCGCCACGCCAACTCGGCGGCTTCGGCTTCTAGGGCGGCCTCACGGCGGCGGGCCTCCAGAATACCACGGTTGAACACTGGGATGCGCAGTGACGGGCCAAAGCTGATGGCTTGGCTCGGCTCCAGTGAGATCGATCCACTGAGCGAAATAGACGGATAGAGGTCAGTCTCTGCGATCCCGGCGGCCACAGTTGCCGCACGCAGGCTGGCCTCGGCAGAGCGCACATCGGGGCGGTGCAGGATCAAGGACGCGGGCACACCGACACCCGAACCGGCGGCTGGCACAGGCTGGCCACGGACAGTCTGGAGTTCGGCCATGATCTCGGATGCAGGACGCGCCAACAAGGTTGCGATGCTAAACACGGCAGATTGGTAAGCTGCACGGCGCTGCGGGATCGCGGCCTCGATGGTGTCGATCTGCGCCTGCGCGCGCGCCACATCCAGGGCCGTTACAACGCCCGCTTCCAATTGTTGGTTGACCAAAAACAATGTGTCTCTGCGCCCGCGCAGGGTCTCTTGCAGTGTCACTTGCGACGCCTTTTGGAAGCGCGCTTCAAGATAAGCTGCGACCAATTGCGCCTGAAACGCCAGACGGCTCTGGGCCGCGCTAAAGGCGGCGATATCGCGGTTCGCGACGGCCGCACCTGTTTGCAGGGCGTCCCGACCAAACAGGCCAAACACGTAGCTGGCCCCGAGATTGGCGGTTTGACGCACGTCTGAATCGTTGACGTCGAAATCCCTGATGGCGGTTGCACCCAAAGTCGCATCCCCCGTCAGACGCGACCGCGGACCCGTGCGTGTCAGCGCCTGTTCAGCAGCCTGCAAACGCACACGGGCGGCCTGCAATGTCAGGTTTTGCTCTAACCCCTGCTCGACAAAGCGGTTCAGGACCTGATCATTGAGGCCTTTCCACCATTGGGGGTTCGCAGGCGCTACCTCGCGACCACCGCTGACAAAGCTGACAGGGGTTGCGACCTCGGGCTGCGAATAGGGCTCGGAGAGCGGCGCACAGGCCGCAACGGCCAATAAAATAGGCGCGAACGCCTTTGAAATCGAAATGTTGATCACTGCTTTGACCTATAATTTGCCAGCTTGAGCCGGTCTGCCTTTGGTCATCACTATCATGAGACAGGGGCCGACACACCGATTGTGGCACAAAAAAGGCAGCAAAGGTGGGTTTGTTGCAGGTTATCAACAAGAGACTTTTTTACCCGTGACCCATTTGCCCGTTTTTCCACGGCGAGGCGAGAGATCTGCCAGAGGCGCGGCCTCACGAAACGCACCGCCATGTAATCTTAGTTCATTCAAAATTAACAAACTTTTAAAACACGACCGCCATTGCCGATTCTATAAGACACGCCCACTACGGGTTGATCCAAATCGGCGTCCCGACATCGACCATCGCGAAAATAAACTCAACTTCGGCATTCTCCACGGCAATGCAGCCGACCGTCCAATCGCGCGCCCCAAGATAAAATTCAGGGGTGCCGTGAATAAATATATCACCGCCCGGCGGTTTGCCCATGGCCGCAGCGGCGGCCCGGTCCGCCCTATTGGGATAGGAAATACCCAGCGATAAATGAAATTCGCTGTTCGGATTTTTGCGGTCAATCCAATATTGGCCCTCTGGCGTGCGCCCGTCCCCAAACTCACGTTTATGGCCATCAGGTGCGAACCCCAGCTCAAACCTATAGGATGCCAGAACCGTATTCTCGTGGAACAGATGCAGAAAACGGTCGGTTTTTTGCACAACAATCGCCGTGACCCGTGGGCCCTTGTAGTCGAGCAATTGTGGCGCGCTGGCACATCCGGCGAGCGTCGCCACACCGCCCATCAACACCGCCCGCCTAGAGAGATCGCCCACTTGATTGCCCCTGTATCTGCCCGCGATTAATCGCTGTTCTGCACAATTATAAAAAGATTGCGCGCCGTTTCGTCAAGACTTGGTAAATCCCGCAACCATTTCGATATGCGTGGACCACCGAAACTGATCGACGACCATGGGCGCAGACATCTCAAATCCGGCCCCCACCAGCGTCGCCGCATCGCGCGCGAATGTCACCGGGTTGCATGACACCATCGCCACACGTTTGACGCCGCTTTGCGCCACTTCCGCGACCTGCGCCTCGGCCCCCGCACGTGGTGGGTCGAGTACGAGGGCGTCAAATTTAGCCAATTCATCGGGCAACAACGGTCTGCGAAATAGGTCGCGCGTCAGGGTCGTGATCGCCTTTAGCCCCTTGGCCACACGCCACCCTTGGTCCAGCGCCTCTAGCATATCGGGCGCGTTCTCGACGGCCAAGACCTCAGCATCCACAGCCAGTGGCCCGGAAAATGTGCCGCAACCCGAAAATAAATCCGCCACCCGTTTCGCCCCTTGGGTGATACGCAAAACCTGCGCGACCAAGACGGCCTCGCCCTCTGCTGTTGCTTGCAAAAACGCGCCCGGCGGCGGGGTGACCCGCAACACGCCAAAGCATTGGGCGGGTGCTGTGATCTGTGCCAATGGCTCGTCCCCGTAGCTGATCCGCGCCAAGCCATAGGCCTGCGCCATCTGCGGCAAGGTCAAGCGCAAGGCGTCGGTCAGCGCGCCATCATGATCAATCAGAACGTCCAGACCAGCCGTAGTGTCGGTCACCGTAAACTGCACCCGGTCTTTGCGCGAACAAAGCAATGTCGTCAGATCTTCCAATAGCGGCAGGGCGGCGATGATCGCGGGGCGCAGAACCTGACATTCCGGCACCTCGACCAGCGTATCGCTGCCGCGTCCGTGAAAGCCCACCATGGCCCCTTTCTTCGTGCGGCGTCCGGTGAGTTTTGCGCGGCGACGCGAGGAAGGGGGCGATGTGTGAATGCCCGCGATATCGCTAGGCAACCCTTGGGCGGACAGGGCCCGCGCCACGATCCCGCTTTTCCAATCTGACACAGCGTCATCGCGTAGATGCTGCACGCTACAGCCACCGCAGGTCTTAAAATGCCGACACACCGGGCGCACTCGGTCGGGCGATGGGGCCAACACACGCAACGCGCCGTCATCCCCAATCTCAACGTCTTCGCCG
>CALHAP010000172.1 GCA_937931795.1 uncultured Paracoccaceae bacterium | reverse complement strand
GACACTGCCTGCACGTACACCACTTGGGGGTGCCATTGATGCAGGTGCGCCGCACCAAAAAGCGTTTAACGCCTATCTGCGCAATGGTGATGATGATGGGCTGCGTGGCCTTGAGTTGGAGGGCAAGTCACTGTCGACTGCTGTGAATTCCGATGGGGGTTACTTGGTTGATCCGCAGACATCTGATCGCGTTCAGTCGGTACTGAACACCACGGCATCGATCCGTGCGATTGCGGCTGTGGTACAGGTTGAGGCGACGTCATATGACGTGTTGGTCGACCACACAGATGTCGGTGCCGGCTGGGCGACAGAAACTGATCCGCGCACAGAGACAGACACGCCGCAGATCGACCGTATTACCATTGCGCTGCACGAATTGAGTGCATTGCCAAAGGCGTCGCAGCGTTTGCTGGATGACAGTGCGTTTGACATTGAAGGGTGGCTCGCGGGCCGTATCGCCGACAAGTTTGCCCGGTCCGAGGCCGCCGCGTTCATCAGTGGCGATGGCGTGGATAAGCCGCGCGGGATGCTGGACTACCCTGTCGTCGACAACGATGTCTGGGCCTGGGGCAATCTGGGGACCGTGCCGTCGGGGGCCGCTGGTGACTTTGACGGCTCTAACCCAGGTGATGCGATCATTGATCTGGTGTATGCGCTAGGTGCTGAGTACCGGGCGGGTGCGAGTTTTGTGATGAACTCGAAGACCGCCGGTGCTGTGCGCAAGCTCAAAGACAACGACGGGCGGTTTCTGTGGTCTGATGGTCTGGCCGCGGGCGAGCCCGCGCGATTGCTGGGCTACCCTGTGCTGATTGCCGAGGACATGCCCGATATGGCCGCAGACGCGACGGCGATTGCGTTTGGTAACTTTGCCGCCGGCTACACGATTGCCGAGCGTCCTGATCTGCGTGTCTTGCGTGATCCGTTCTCGGCCAAGCCGCATGTATTGTTCTACGCCACCAAGCGCGTTGGCGGTGCTGTGAGCGATTTTGCGGCGATCAAGCTGATGACCTTCTCGGCCTAAGACCCATCGGTGCGACCCTGATGATCGGGGTCGCGCCTGTGACGGCCTGGTGATGCGACTTTGCGGAGAAATTGAGATGATGTTGGTGGAAAAGACCCCCTTGGCCGTGGACGCGCTACCGATTGCTGCCTTTCGCGACCATCTGCGTTTGGGCAGCGGGTTCGCGGAAGATGCGCTGCAAGACCCGGTGCTGGAGAGCTTTTTGAGGGCGGCGATCGCCGCTGTTGAAGCGCGCACGGGCAAGGTGCTGATCGCGCGCGATTATGAGATGAGCGTCGAGGACGGGCAGGCGCGTGAGGCACTGGTGCTGTCCGTGGCCCCGGTAACCCGCATCGACGCGTTGGTATCAGTGCGAGACGGCGTGGTGGACGCTGGCCGCTGGCGCTTGATCCCCGACGCGCACCGCCCAAGGATTGCACCGGTGGAGGGCGCATTGCCCAGCGGTGCGTTGCGCGTTGAATTCACCGCAGGCTTTGGTCCTGATTGGTCCGCTGTGCCTGCTGATTTGCAACAAGCGGTGATGATGCTGGGCGCGCATTACTACGAGTACCGCCATGAGGTGAGCCTCGGCGCGGGCTGTATGCCCTTTGGCGTGACGGCGTTGATTGAGCGCTACCGCAATCTGCGCGTGTTTGGGGCGGGATCCTGATGGCCCCGCGTTTGAACCGTAAAATGGTGCTGGAGGCGCCTGTTCGGGTGCCAGACCAAGCAGGCGGCTATACCGTCGTTTGGCAGGTATTGGGCGAGGTCTGGGGCGCTGTGAAAGCCAGCACCGGACGCGAGACGGCAAGTGACGCGATCACATTGGCGCGTGTCCCTGTGCGGATCACCCTGCGCGCGGCTCCTGCTGGCAGTTCCAAACGCCCGGAAGTCGACCAGCGGTTGGTCGAGGGCGAGGACATCTACATGATTACTGGCGTTGCCGATGATGTGGTGGATCGGCGGTATTTGACCTGCTTTGCCCTATTGGAGGTCGCAGCATGAGCTATGCAGCAGGTCGCGCATTGCAAGAGGCTGTGTTCGCCGCATTGCGCGCTGATCTGGGATTGGCGACGCTAGTGGGCCCAGCCGTTTACGACGTGGTCCCTGCGGGGGCTGTGCCAGAGATTTACGTGGCATTGGGCGAAGAATTGGTGCGCGACAGGTCCGATATGACGGGCGGCGGTGCGGAACATGAGTTCAGCGTGTCAGTGGTCTCAACACGTGCCGGGTTTGCGACTGCCAAGTCTGTGGCGGCGGCTGTCTCCGATGTGCTGACGAACGCACAAATGACCCTCGCGCGTGGCACCCTCGTCTACCTGCGGTTCCACCGCGCGCGGGCTGTGCGGCGTGGTGCCAGCGATGAGCGGCGCATCACGTTGCTGTTTCGCGCGCGGACCTGTGATGGCTGAGGCCAAACGATGAAATTTCAATCTGGAGAGTGACTTATGGCGGCGCAAAGCGGCAAGGATCTGTTGATCAAAATGGACATGACGGGCGCGGGCGCGTTCGAGACGGTGGCAGGTCTGCGGGCCACGCGGATCAGTTTCAACGCGGAGACGGTGGATGTCACCTCGCTGGAGAGCGCGGGCGGTTGGCGCGAACTGCTGGGTGGCGCCGGCGTGCGGTCGGCCTCGGTCAGCGGATCGGGCGTGTTTAAGGACGCGGCCACGGATGCGCGTGCGCGGCAGGTGTTTTTCGACCAGCAGATCCCCAATTTTCAGGTGATCATTCCGGGGTTCGGCACTGTTGAGGGACCGTTTCAGCTGAGCGCGTTGGAGTACGCAGGCAGCCATAACGGCGAGGCGACGTATGAAATGACGTTGGCTTCGGCGGGGGCTGTGACCTTTGCGGCGCTGGCATGAGCAATCCGTTTGCAGGTGAAGTGACGCTGGTCGTCGATGGGCAACCTATGGTGTGCAAGCTGACGCTGGGTGCGTTGGCGGAACTCGAGGCCGACCTAGGTGCCGAGGGCCTCGTGCCGCTGGTCGAGCGGTTTGAGGCGGGGCAGGTGGCGTCGCGCGATGTCATGGCCCTGCTGGTGGCGGGTCTGCGTGGCGGGGGCTGGCGTGGAAGCGCCGCCGATCTGCTGAGTGCTGAGATCGCGGGCGGGCCTGTGGGCGCTGCCCGCGTTGCTGCCGAGCTGCTGGCGCGCGCATTTGCGGTGCCGTCGTGAGCTTTGACTGGGCCGGGCTGATGCGACTGGGGATCACACGCTTGAGGCTGCGCCCGGCCGAGTTTTGGGCGCTCACGCCCGTAGAGCTGTTGATGATGCTGGGTCTGGCGGGGTCGGATGCGCCGATGGCGCGTGCGCGGCTCGTGGAATTGGCGGCCGAGTATCCTGATGAGAAAGAGATATAATGCGAGATGACGTGCAGATTGGTGACTTTGCCGACGATGTCGAGGGCTTGGAGAAGGTACTCGGTGATGTGTCGGGCGTGGCGACGGCGTTCAGTGGACAGTTGACCAGCATGCGGACCTCGTTGGCGGAGACGACGCGCGATCTGGGCAAGCTGGAGAGCGGGTTTTCCAGTGGCCTCAAGCGCGCGTTTGACGGCCTTGTGCTGGATGGCGCGTCCTTGTCCGACACGCTGATGGGGCTCGGGAATGCGTTCTCGCGGACGGCGTATAATGCCGCGGTGAAACCCGTCACGGATCAGCTTGGTGGATTGCTGGCGGGCGGAGTGAATTCGCTGGTCGAGGGGTTGCTGCCCTTTGCCGATGGTGCGCCGTTCAGTCAGGGCCGCGTCATGCCGTTCGCAAAGGGCGGCGTCGTGTCCGGGGCCACAGCCTTTGGCATGGCGGGCGGTATGGGCGTGATGGGTGAGGCGGGTCCGGAGGCCATTATGCCGCTGACCCGTGGTGCCGATGGCGCGTTGGGTGTGAAGGCCCAAGGCGGCGGCACAGTGCATGTCACGATGAATATTACCACGCCGGATGTGCAGGGGTTTCAACGCAGTCAGGGCCAAGTCGCAGCCCAAATGGCCCGCGCCCTGGGGCGTGGTCAACGTAACAGCTAAGGGAGCCTTTGAGATGGCATTTCATGACGTGAGATTTCCTGCCGATCTGAGCTTTGGCGCGCTTGGCGGGCCTGAACGGCGTGCCGAGATTGTGACGCTGGCCAATGGGTTCGAAGAGCGCAACACACCCTGGGCCCATTCGCGCAGGCGCTATGATGCGGGTCTGGGGCTGCGGTCGTTGGACGATGTGGCCGAGGTCATTGCGTTCTTTGAGGCGCGGCGTGGTCAATTGCATGCCTTTCGCTGGAAGGATTGGTTGGATTACCGCTCTGGCGCCCCGTCGGTTGATGTGACCCCGCTCGATCAACCCATTGGTGTTGGCGATGGTGTTGAGACTGTCTTCGCGCTTGGCAAAACCTATACATCCGGAGCTGAGAGCTATCTGCGCCCGGTTCAGAAACCCGTTGGTGGAAGTGTTGTTGTGGCGGTGGGTGGCGACGCCGCTGTTGTTCAGGTGAACGCCACGACGGGCGAGGTGACATTCGACGTGGCACCCGACCCCGGTGCCCAAATCACCGCTGGGTTCGAATTTGATGTGCCCGTGCGGTTTGACACCGACCGTTTGCAAACCTCGGCTGCGACTTTTCACGCGGGACAAGTGCCCAGCGTGCCTGTTGTCGAGGTGCGGGTATGACCGATTTGATGACGCATTTGCAGAGCGGCTGCACGACTGTTGCGCGGTGCTGGCGTGTGACGCGGGCGGATGGCGTGACCTACGGGTTTACGGATCATGATGTTGATATTGAATTTGAAAATATGACCTTCCGTGCCGATGCGGGTCTGTCAGCGCGCGCTTTGGCCCAAACGACGGGTCTGTCTGTCGACAATTCCGAGGCGGTGGGCATTTTGCAAGATGCCTCGCTATCGGAGGCTGAGATCGAACAGGGCCGGTTCGATGGCGCCGAGGTCGTGTCATGGTTGGTGAATTGGGCGCAGGTTGATCAGCGCGTCGTGCAATTTCGCGGTACGTTAGGTGATATTCGCCGCAGCGGTGGGGCGTTTTATGCCGAGCTGCGCGGGCTGACCGATGCGCTAAATCAGCCGCGCGGTCGGGTGTTTCAACGACAATGTGCTGCGGTGCTAGGGGATACCGAATGTGGCGTCACGCTGGATGCCGCGCCATATGGGTTTGAAGCTAGTGTGGATGACGTTACCGGGGGGAAATCTTTTCGGTTTGGTGCGTTTGATGGCGTCGACCCCGAGTGGTTTGCGCGCGGGACTTTGCGCGTTCTGACGGGTGAGGCGGCGGGTCTCATGGGTGTGATCAAGCTAGACCAACAGAGCGCTACGTACCGTCAGATCGAGCTTTGGGAACCACTGAGGGCCGAGGTTACCTCGGGCGATGTCATTCGTCTGCAAGCGGGGTGCGACAAGAGCACGGGGATGTGCCAATTTAAGTTTGCGAATTTTTTAAACTACCGGGGCTTTCCACATATCCCCGGTGAAGATTGGCTGGTCAGTGTGCCGCGCGGGGCAGGCGCGGATGATGGCGGGAGTTTGCTGACATGAGCGTGGTTGTCGACGCCGCACGTGTCTGGATCGGGACGCCTTATGTTCATCAAGCCTCTGTTCGGGGTGCGGGCTGCGATTGCCTCGGGCTGATCCGTGGCATCTGGCGCGATGTTCAAGGTGTAGAGCCGCAAGCGGTGCCGGCCTATCCAATAGGATGGGCCGAAGCTGGGTGCGCGGAAGCCCTGTGGGAGGCTGCCGCGCACTATTTCACGGCCAAACCTGTATCGGATGCGGCATCGGGTGATGTCTTGCTGTTTCGGATGCGCGATGGGGCCATTGCCAAGCACCTCGGCGTACAAACAGCTACGGGTGCTAGGCCGCGTTTCATTCATTCATACCAAGGGCATGGGGTCATTGAAAATGATCTCACGCTGCCGTGGGCCCGCCGCATCGTGGCCCGTTTTTCTTTTCCAAGCGAGGTGTAAGCGATGGCGACTTTGGTCTTATCTGCGGCAGGAACAGCGCTTGGGGGTTCTTTGGGCGGTTCTTTTTTGGGGCTGTCTGCGGCCACTTTGGGACGCGCTGCGGGGGCGGCGATCGGGCGGCGGATTGATCAGCGTATCTTTGGATCCGGTTCCGCCCCTGTTGAGGTCGGGCGCGTCGATCGGTTTCGCCTGACAGGCGCCAGCGAAGGGGCCGCAACAACACAGATTTACGGGCGGATGCGTGTCGCGGGACAGGTGATTTGGGCTACGCGGTTTAATGAGAGCAGCGAGACAACAGGCGGCGGCAAGGGCGGCCCGCCACAACCAAAAACCACGACATTCAGCTATTCCGTTAGCATGGCGGTCGCTCTGTGTCGTGGGCAGATTACACGGGTGGGGCGCGTTTGGGCTGATGGTGAGGAAGTGGCCCCTGATACGTTGAACATGCGCGTTTATTTCGGGGATGAGACGCAAGGGCCAGATCCAAAGATAGAAGCCGTCGAAGGCGTGGGCCACGTGCCGGCCTATCGCGGGATGGCATATGTGGTGATGGAAGACCTGCCTCTTGGGCCGTTTGGTAACCGAGTGCCGCAGTTTTCGTTTGAAGTTTTCCGCCCGGCTGAAAAGCAGACGCCAGAAAAGGCCGAAGACCTCGCCCATCTGGTCACAGCCGTGGCCATGATACCGGGATCGGGGGACTATGCGTTGGCGACGTCGCCTGTTTTCCTGTCACCAGAATTTGGCGCGCAGGTCGCCGTGAACTCGAATTCACCCAGTGGAAAAACCGACATGCTTGCCTCTATCGAGGCGCTGACGGAGGAAATGCCGCAGGTTGGTTCGGTTTCGCTGGTTGTGTCTTGGTTTGGTGATGATTTGCGGTGTGGGTCCTGTCAGGTTAAGCCGAAAGCCGAGTTTGGCGATCTCGACAGTGAGCAAATGCCGTGGCGGGTCAACGGTATTTCGCGCGAACAGGCCGAGGTCGTATCGCAAGTCGATGGTCGGCCTGTCTATGGTGGCACACCGGCTGATGCTTCGGTGATTGAAGCAATCATTGCGTTGAAGAACGCGGGCCAATCTGTTGTTTATTATCCGTTTATCTTGATGGATCAATTGCCCGGAAACAGCCTACCTGATCCCTATACTGCGCAGGCCGGACAGCCTAAATTGCCTTGGCGCGGGCGGATTACCACATCCCTGGCGCCTGATGTCACAGGCTCTACCGACGGGACTTCCGCAGCTGACGTAGAGGTCGCCGCTTTTGTCGGAACGGCACAGGTGGGTGACTTTTTGCGCGGGGATCAGGGCGTGTCCTACACTGGCCCGAATGAGTGGTCCTTTCGCCGCTATGTGCTGCATCAAGCGCATCTGTGCGTTGCAGCGGGCGGGGTGGATGCATTTTGCATCGGCTCTGAGCTGCGCGGCTTGACGCAAATTCGCGGCGCTGGC
>CALHAP010000171.1 GCA_937931795.1 uncultured Paracoccaceae bacterium | reverse complement strand
TGTTAGAACCGCCGGTGCCCTTATGATAACCAACCTGATCCGCCCAGAAATCCGTACCTTTGTCTGGCGGTGGCGCGAAGTGATCGTAGGGCTGGCCGTGCTGGCCC
Source organism: uncultured Paracoccaceae bacterium (assembly GCA_937931795.1). Taxonomy (GTDB): domain Bacteria; phylum Pseudomonadota; class Alphaproteobacteria; order Rhodobacterales; family Rhodobacteraceae; genus JALZWD01. Next base: position 15,364 of record CALHAP010000171.1, on the reverse strand, counting down.
TCGGGCTTTGGTGGGCCTTGGGTAGCTTTGGCGTGTTGCGCTGGGTCGGCTGGGCCATGGTCCTAGGCGGGCTGGCGCTGGGGTTCACTGGGGTGCAGCGATTGCGGTTCGCCTCCGGCGGTGGCGGCGCGGGCGTGGTCGAGATCAACGAACGCCGCATCGCTTATCTGGGGCCACTGACGGGCGGGGTGATCGATCTAGATGATCTGACGGCGCTAGAGGTCGACCACTCAGGGCGGCCCGCGCAATGGCAACTTTCGGCATTGCCCTTCACAACGCTGACCATCCCCGTGGACGCCGAAGGGGCCGATCAGTTGTTCGACGTTTTTGCCGCATTGCCGGGCCTCAGTACCGAACGGATGATTGCGGCGCTGAATGCCGTTGGTGAGGACAGCGTCGATGTCTGGCGCATCGCCCCTGCGCCGCAGCGTCGGTTGCATTGAACATCATAGGATCGTGAGGAGTGGTTGACTTCGCCGAGCGATTTGGCACAGGTCAGAGCAACAACTTCCAGCGATCAAGCGAGGCGCAGTCCCATGTCCATCCCACAGTCTGGCGGCGCGCCGATCGAACACTACGGGCAATTGGTGGAATACCTAGCGGACGGCTGCAAACCCCGCGAAGACTGGCGTTTGGGCACCGAGCACGAAAAGTTCGGCTATTGCAAAGACAGCCTTATGCCATTGCCTTACGAAGGCGCCCGCTCGATAGAGGCGGTGTTGTCGGGCCTGCGCGACCGGTTCGGCTGGGCCCCCGTGACCGAAGGCGGCAAGCTGATCGGCCTGACCAAAGGCATGGCCAACGTCAGTCTAGAGCCGGGTGGCGCTTTGGAGCTATCAGGCGTGCCTGTCGAGACCGTCCACCAGACCTGCGACGAGGTGAACAGCCATCTGGCCGAGGTGAAATCGGTGGCCGATGAGATCGGCGTGGGCTTCATCGGGTTGGGGGCGGCCCCCGTCTGGACGCACGACGAAATGCCGCTGATGCCCAAAGGCCGCTACAAGCTGATGGACGCCTATATGGGAAAGGTCGGGACGCATGGTCGCCAGATGATGCGCCGGACCTGCACCGTGCAGGTGAACCTCGACTTCGGGTCCGAGGCCGACATGGTGCAAAAGATGCGCGTGGGCGTCGCGTTGCAGCCTGTCGCCACAGCCCTTTTTGCCAATTCGCCGTTTTTCGAGGGCGCGGTCAACGGCCACAAAAGCTGGCGTTCGCGCATCTGGCGTGACCTTGATGCGGCCCGCACCGGGATGGTGCCGTTCATCTTTGAGGATGGTTTCGGGTTCGAGGCTTGGGTGGAATGGGTGCTCGATGTGCCGATGTACTTCGTCTACCGCGACGGCAAATACATCGACGCGCTGGGGATGTCGTTCCGCGACTTCCTGAAAGGCGAACTGCCTGCTTTGCCCGGTGAAAAGCCGCTGATGTCCGATTGGGCCGATCACCTGACGACCGTGTTCCCCGAAGCGCGGGTCAAGCAATATATCGAAATGCGCGGTGCCGATGGCGGACCGTGGCGCAGGCTATGTGCGTTGCCCGCGTTCTGGGTCGGGCTGATGTATGATCAAACAGCGCTCGATGCGGCGTGGGATCTGGTCAAAGGCTGGGATGCCGAGACCCGCGAAGCCCTGCGCGTGGCGGCCTCGGTTGATGGATTGCAGGCCGTTGTGGGCGATATCAAAATGCATGATCTTGCGCGCGAGGTCGTGGAGATCTCGGAAGCCGGTCTTGCTGCGCGGGCGCGGGCCGGGGCGGGCGGTCTGGTGCCTGACGAGACGCATTTCCTCAATGCGCTGAACGAAACCATCGAGAGCGGTAAAACACCCGCTGATGAATTGTTAGACCACTACCACGGCGCATGGGGCGGCGATCTGAGCCGGGTCTTCGCGGAGTATAGCTATTAGCGCGTCTTTGAAGACAGGCTGAAGACATTGTAAAACCCGGTCAGCAGCGCGCCCCAAATAGGGGCGGCAATAGCGCCTGCGCCAAATATTGCGGGGATAGAATCGTCTGTCCCGCCATATGTCGCAGCCGACAGAACATATGCCACAGCCGCCGCAGCGGCATTGACTACAAAGCCCAGAGCTGCACCTTGCCATGCCGCGATATGGCGCTTGCGCATGACAAACCACGCAGCGGGCACCCCAAGCACCAGAAAAATAGGCACGCCAATCGCGGCGGTGATCATCGGGATCATCATGCCGTACCCGGTTTGCTCAATCGCATCGCTAAGGAGGCCAAACATAAAGGCGATGAACAGCCCTGCGATGATCGACAAAGCAACCGCACCCGCAAAGGCGATCCCGTTGATCTGGCGCGGAGCGGGGGTGGGCTTTGGGTCGCTCTGGTCGACAGTGTCCATCCTCGGCTCCTTTGCACGTGCTTGCTATGTCAAATGTGCGCCTTGGGTTGGCATAGATCAAGGGGGGCGGGCGTCGGCGTTATAGGCCAAAGACATCCTTTTCATAGATGTCAGGGTGCAGGATGCGGTAGCTCCACCCTATTGACCCTGCATAAATAGCCGCGAAAATACAGCCCACCCCGGTCATCCAAAGGATCAGTTCGTTTGAAATTGATGCGTCAAACAAGATGCGCCCAAGCCAGAGATAAAAGGGCATCGCCACGACGTTGGTCATTATCCCAATAAGCGCGTAACTCCCGAAATGAGGCCAAACCCGTGGCGCCGCGACCCAGAAAACCGGTATGCCTGCGACAATGAAAATAGGTGCGCCAAACAGCGGGGCGTAAAACCCTACCACCGTCCAGAAGGTTGCTATGAACGCAAGGATCGGACCCAAGATCAACGCGCCAACGAAGGCAAAGAGATTTCTGGGGGGTGTAACGCGCTTGGCAGGGCCGGCTTTGTTCATCGGCTACACCTGAGGCGTATCCGTCTTCGCCCCGATCTTGGGTTCGGTCCCTGTGCGCAGGCGTTGCACGTTGCCCCAGTGGCGGATGTAGATCAGGATCGAGAATATGAGGCACAGCAAAATGGCGTGCCCGTTTAGCGTCACCAGCGCCCACATCGGGGACACCCCTGCTGTCAACAGGGCTGCCAGTGATGACAGCCGAAAGATCGCCGCGATGATCAGCCATGTCGCGCAGCAATAGACGCCCAACATAAAGTTCAGTGCCAGCATGATGCCGATAAAGGTCGCGACCCCTTTGCCGCCTTTGAACCCCAGCCAGACAGGATAGCAATGCCCGATAAACGCCGCGAGCGCTGCCAGTTGCACCGCATCTTCACCCGCAAACTTGCGCGCCAGCAGCACCACAGCCACGCCTTTGCCCCCGTCGAGCAGCAGGGTCAGCACTGCCGCCCCCTTGTTGCCGGTGCGCAGCACGTTTGTGGCCCCGATATTGCCCGACCCAATGGCGCGCACATCGCCCAAGCCCATCGCTCGGCTGACGACCACGCCAAATGGCACCGAACCGATTAAATATCCAATCAGCGCCCATAGTCCGAGCAGGGGCAGGGCTGTATCGATTGAGGGCATCAGAGTAATCCTTGTGTCACGCGGCGGCCTGCGACCCATGTGTCCAGAACGCGGCCTTGCATCCGCGCCCCGTCAAAGGGCGTGTTACGCGATTTTGAGCTGAGCTTGGTCCGGTCCATGATGAAGGGCACATGCGCGTCGAACAACACCAGATCGGCAGGCGCACCGACGCTCAGGCGTCCGCAGGACAGGCCCAACCGTTTGGCTGGGTTCAGCGACAGTGCGCGCCACAGTTGCGGCAAGGTGATCGCCCCTTCGCGGAACAAGCGCAAGGCGGCGGGTAATAGCGTTTCCAGCGCCACGGCCCCGCTCGCGGCCTCTTCAAACGGCAGGCGCTTGCTTTCCTCGTCTTGCGGCGTGTGCATCGAAGATATCACGTCAATCACGCCCGCAGCCACCGCTTCGATCACCGCTTGGCGGTCGTCTTCCGAGCGCAGGGGTGGTTTGAGTTTAAAGAACGTGCGGTAGTCAGCCACGTCCAGCTCGTTCAAGGTCAAATGGTGGATCGAGACACCTGCCGTGATGTCGACGCCGTTGTCTTTGGCGCGGGTCAGGGCGGGCAGGGCGCGGGCGGTGGTGATCTGGTCCACATGATACCGCGCGCCAGTGATTTCCAGCAATGCGATGTCGCGGTCCAGCGCCATGCGTTCGGCCATTGGGCTGACACCGGGTAGGCCACGTAGAGAGGCAAATTTGCCCGACGTGACGGCAGCCCCGGCGCTCAGCACCGGGTCTTGGACATGGCCCACAACCAACGCCCCGCAGGATTTTGCATACGTCAGGGCGCGCAGGAACACTTTGTTGTCGGTCACCACGCGGTCGCAATCGGAAAAGGCCACAGCGCCCGCATCCATCAAGAACCCGATCTCGGTCATTTCGCGCCCATCGCGTCCTTTGGTCAGGGCGGCCATGGGCAGGACGTTGACGAGGCTGTCTTGGCTGGCGCGGCGTTCGACAAATTCCAGCACTTCGGGGGTGTCTATGGCGGGGTGTGTGTCGGGGCGGGTGATGATCGTGGTCACCCCGCCCTTGGCCGCCGCCCGGCCTGCCGAGGCAAAGCTTTCCTTATGACGCTCACCCGGTTCCGAGATTTTGACGCCAATGTCGACGATACCGGGGGCGAGATACGCGCCACCACAATCGGTTACAGTGTCAGCGCCTTGGGTCGAGACATCGCCCACGCCCGTTATGACACCGTCTTCGATGCGCAAACCACCGGGGTGGGGTGCCTCCGTCTCTGGGTCAATCAGCTGGGCATGTGTGAAAACGGTGATGGTCATAAGGGGCCCTTGCGCATTTGCGGATGTCATATCGCGCAAGCGCGGGGCGGGGCAAGCAGGCTCAGACGTCGCTGCTTTGAATGGTGCCGATCAGGCGCATGACCCTGTGGCCGTCAGCGAGGCGCTCAAACCCGACAGGCTGGGTGATCTCGCGGCGTTTGCGGGATCATGAGGCAACGTTGTGCTGACAGACGTAGCCCCAAAGAGATGGCGTGGCACAGGGAATTAGCGTCGCCCCATCACACGTTATTCGATGCAATCCGCCAAGCCATCAGCGCGAAGATGCCGAAAAACAGGATCAGCGCGTAGAGATAGACCCGGCTGGGCGTTTTTTCAAAAGCGCCGCCGTCGTCCTCTTCGTCTTCCAGCGTGCCCTGCGCGGCCTCAGACCGCAGCGGGTCCAGCACGCGGGCCTCTGGGGCCTCTACGGCTGTCAGCGCGTGATAGACGCCGGGGGCGGGGCTGATTTGCGCGCCTTGGCCGCCAAATGCGCGCGACATGACCACCAGATTGACGGGGCCGAGGTCATCCAAGGTGGCGGTTTCGTCCTCGGTCAGTTCCATCTCGTAGCCATCGCGGATAAAATCAGACAGGGAATATTCCCCCAGATCAGATTGCCTGATCAAGCTCGCGAAATTGCCGTTGATCGACCGCAAGCCCAAAACCGCCGCAAGCTGTGCTGCGTTCGGGCGGATCGGCGCGCCGTCTTCAGGGACGGAGAAGATGTAGAGCTTGCCGTGATCGTTTGCGGGGATGGTCAATGGCATGGGGGCGGTCCTTGGGCGGCACTATTGAACCTTAGTCAATGATTAACGTGATGGTATTATGACGAAACTATAGCCAATTATAGCGACGCTACACAATTGTCTGCGCGCTGTGCGCCGCCCGTTTGGCGCGCAGGTTTTGCACCAGCAGGTCCATCGCCGCCATGCGCACAGCGACCCCCATTTCGACCTGTTCTTGGATCACGCTGCGGTTGATATCATCGGCAATTTCGCCATCGATCTCGACGCCACGGTTCATCGGGCCGGGGTGCATGACAATCGCGTCGTCGCGAGCAAAGCCCAGTTTCTGCGCGTCCAACCCGTAGCGGTGGTAATATTCGCGCTCGGACGGGATAAAACCGCCGTCCATCCGTTCGCGTTGCAGGCGCAGCATCATTACCACATCCACCCCTTCGAGGCCCGCTTGCATATCGTCGAACACTTCGCAGCCCAGCTCATCCATACCAGACGGCATCAGCGTGGGCGGGGCGATCAGGCGGATACGGTTTTCCATTTTGCCCAGCAGCATGATGTTCGAGCGTGCAACCCGGCTGTGGGCGATATCGCCACAAATGGCGATCGACAGGCGATGCAACCGGCCCTTGGCGCGGCGGATTGTCAGCGCATCGAGCAGCGCCTGCGTCGGGTGTTCATGCCGTCCGTCGCCTGCGTTCAGGACTGCGCAATTCACTTTTTGGGCCAACAGATCTACAGCGCCTGATTGCGGATGCCGCACCACCAGCAGATCAGGCTGCATGGCGTTCAACGTCAGAGCCGTGTCGATCAGCGTCTCGCCCTTTTTGACCGAACTGGCTTGCATCGCCATGTTCATGACGTCGGCCCCCAGCCGCTTGCCCGCCAGCTCAAAGCTGGCCTGCGTGCGGGTCGAGTTCTCGAAGAACATGTTGATCTGGCTCATGCCCGCCAGTTTATCGCGCGGCGCGCTGCCTTGGCGATTTTGATTGGCGTAGCGGTCGGCTAGATCGAGCAATGTGGTGATCTCGTCAGGGGCCAGATGTTCGATGCCAAGAAGGTGGTCTGCGCGAAATGCCATGTGCTGCCCTGCCGCTGAAGTGATTGCCGCCCTTATGCCGCCCCGTCAGCGCGCGGGCAAGTGGACCCCTCCCCATTGGCAGCGGGGCGCGCTACATAGGGGACATGAACCAGCCGATTGATTCCAACGCACTGCTCGCGATGCTGCAATGGCAGGTCGAGGGGGGCGTGTGTGACGCCATCGGGGACAGCCCGGTCAATCGGTATGAATTGGAGGCGAAAGCGCCCAAGCCCAAGGCCGCCGCAGCCCCCCCGCCTCTGGCCCTCGCGGTCGAGGCAGACCCGATTGCGGACGCCGAGCAGATGGCGGGGGCTTGTGACAGTCTCGCGGCTTTGGCGGACGCAATGCAGGCCTATCCGCATTGTGATCTGCAAAAAGGCGCGCGCAATTTCGTGTTCTCGGACGGCATGGCGGGTGCGCCCGTGATGATCATCGGCGAAGCACCGGGGCGCGACGAGGATATGGATGGGCGGCCCTTTGTCGGGCGCGCGGGGCAATTGCTCGACCGGATGCTGGCCGCGATTGATCTGTCGCGCCAAGCCCATGATGCGGAGAGTGCCGTCTACATCACCAATGTCCTGCCGTGGCGACCACCGGGCAACCGCACGCCCGAGGCCCGCGAGATCGCGATGATGCTGCCGTTTGTGCAGCGGCATATCGCGCTGGCCGCCCCGAAATACGTCGTGCTCATGGGCAACACGCCCTGTCAGGCCCTGCTGGGTCGTGCGGGTATCACGCGGATCAGGGGGCAATGGACCGAAGCCGTGGGGCTGCCGACCCTGCCGATGTTTCACCCTGCTTATCTGCTGCGCCAACCTGCCGCCAAGCGAGAGGCATGGGCAGACTTGTTAGAACTCCGCGCGAGGTTAAACGCATGAGTGACCGTGATTTTATCCCCCTCAACATCGCCGTCCTGACCGTCTCGGACACCCGCACGCCCGACGATGATCGGTCGGGCAATGCATTAGTCGAGCGGTTGGAAGGGGCGGGTCACATCTTGGCCGCGCGAGACATCGTGCCCGACGATCGCCGCGGCATTGCTGATTGTTTGCGGGCGTGGTGCGCGCGAGCAGACATCGACGTGGTGATCAGTACGGGCGGCACAGGTTTGACGGGCCGCGATGTGTCGGTTGAGGCGCACCGCGATGTCTACGAGAAAGAGATCGACGCTTTTGGCACTGTCTTTACCATCATCAGCATGGAGAAAATCGGGACATCGGCGGTGCAATCGCGCGCAACCGGTGGTGTGGCGCAGGGCACCTATCTGTTCGCGCTGCCGGGTAGCCCCTCTGCCTGCTGCGATGCTTGGGATGGTATCCTGTCGAAACAGCTCGATTACCGCCACAAACCCTGCAATTTCGTCGAGATCATGCCGCGTCTGGACGAACACCTGCGGCGAAAGTGACCCAAAACGCTTGCTCTTCCGTATCAAGTTATAACGGTGATGTTGCCCGTCACGCAAATACGCTAGGTGATGGGCAGGGCAAATAGATTTGAGGTGAGCCATGCGGTTCTTGGGGCGGTCGCTTGCGGGTATTTTCATACTGGCGCTGACGTTTGGATTGCTGGCCTACGCGGGCAGCATGATCACGGGCGCGGTCCAAGAGCGGATGGCCCAAGAACCCCGCAGTTTCCCGCAGCGCGAACGCGTCATTGCCGTCAATGTGGTGCCTTACGAGGCGACCGCGATCACCCCTGAGATGACGGTCTTTGGCGAGTTGCGGTCGCGTAATACTCTGGGCGTTCGGGCCTCTGTGGGCGGCACCGTGGTGTCTGTCGCCGAAGCCTTCGTCGAAGGTGGCGATGTGCGCGAGGGCGATGTGTTGATGCAGATCGATCCGGTGGAGGCGCAAGAAGCCCTGTCGCGCATTGATGCCGATCTGGCCGATGCCGAAGCAGGCGTGCGCGATGCCGAGCGTGGCTTGGGGCTTGCACGCGATGAACTGTTGGCCGCCGAAGCACAGGCCGAGTTGCGCCAACAGGCCTTGGCCCGCCAACGTGATCTGCAAGAGCGTCGGATCGGGACAGCCCCCGAGCTTGAGGCCGCAGAATTGGCCGCCTCCAACGCCGATCAAACCGTATTGTCGCGCCGTCAGGGTGTGGCCAATGCAGAGGCGCAGATCGACCAAGCAAACAGCACGCTGGCCCGTGTCCGCATCAATCTGGCCGAGGCCGAGCGCAACGTGCGCGAAACCACGATTTTGGCAGCATTCGACGGCGTCTTGACCAATGTCACCGCCGCCCCCGGAGCACTTGTGACGCCCAACGAGCAAGTGGCCGAGTTGATCGACCCTGCAGCGTTAGAGGTGTCGTTTCGCGTCTCGACCGCCCAATATGCGACCTTGCTGACCGAGGATGCGCTGGCGGGCACGCCGATCACCGTAGGCCTAGATGTGGGCGGGGTCAGCCTGATGGCCGACGGGCAAATCAGCCGCGAGAGCGGGACGGTTGGCGCAGGACAAACGGGTCGCGTGATCTTTGCGCGGCTGGACGAGGCACCGGGATTGCGGCCTGGCGACTTTGTGACCGTGGTGATTTCCGAACCCGAGATTGACGGCGTGGCCCTGATCCCTGCCGCCGCCCTTGCCGCCGATGGCACTGTCTTGGCCATTGGCGAAGAGGACCGTTTGCGTGAGGTTGAGGTCGAACTGCTGCGCCGTCAGGGCAACGACGTGATCATCCGTGCGCGCCAATTGACGGGCCAGATGATCGTGGCCGAACGCACACCTCTGCTGGGTGCCGGGATCAAAGTTGACCCGATTGCGCCCGGTGGTGCAGATGCCGCCCCTGCCGAGCCTGAGATGATCGCCCTCGACCCCGAACGCCGCGCGCGGCTGATCGCGTTTATCGAGGGCAACGCCTACATCCCGGCGGACGCGAAACAGCGGGTCTTGGCGCAGCTCAATGAACCCGAAGTCCCGAGCGCCGTCGTCAACCGTATCGAATCCAACATGGGGGGCTAAGCCATGGCCGTGCGCGATATGAAGGCCGGGGGGCTGATTTCCTACTTTACCCGCCACCGGACCTTGGCAAATCTGCTGTTGGTCCTGATGCTGGCGGCGGGTTATTTCGCGGCCTCGAACATGCGGGCGCAGTTCTTCCCCGATGTGGTGGTCGACAATGTTTCAGTCAGCGTGACGTGGTCAGGGGCTGGTGCCGAAGACGTCGATGCGGCCATCGTCCAGACCCTAGAACCCGCCCTGTTGACCGTCCAAGGGGTCACAGGATCCGAGGCGCAATCGACCGAAGGACGCGCCACGATCAGCCTCGAATTTGAACCCGGCTATGACGTGGATCGCGCCGCCGAAGACCTGCAACTGGTGATCGACGGCATCACGACCTTGCCCGAAGACGCCGATGATCCGACATTACGCCGCGGCGCTTTCACAGACCGTGTGACGGATGTGGTCGTCTCGGGGCCGGTCAGCGTCGGGCAATTAGGCCGGTTCGCCGATGAATTTGCCGCGCGATTGTTTGAAAACGGCGTGACCCGAGCCAGTGTGTTCGGCGTCGCGGCCCCATCAACCATCGTGGAAGTCCCCTCGCTGTCCTTGATCCGCTACGACGTCGGCCTCGCCGACATCAGCCGGGCGATTGCCCAAGAGGTGACAGCCGATCCCGCAGGCGACGTCTCGGCGGCCAGCCGTGTGCGCACTGGTACGTCAAAGCGGACGGCAGACGAGATATCCGCTATCGTGCTGCGCCAAAACACCGATGGATCAACCCTGACCGTGGGCGATGTGGCGCAAATCCGTGTCGAGGGCATCGACCGCAACCAAGCGTTTTTTGTGGGTGAAAACCCCGCCGTGCAAATCCGCGTGGACCGCTCGGCGCAGGGTGACGCGATTGCGCTGGAAGAGATCGTGCGCGAAACCGCGCGCGAGATGGAGGCAGGCTTGCCCGAGGGTGTGACGATCACCCCCGTCAACAGTCGTGCCGAGGTGATTTCAGGGCGTCTTGCGCTACTGTTGGACAACGCTGCCGTAGGTCTAGGCCTCGTGGTTCTACTCCTCTTTTTCTTCCTCTCGGCCCGCACTGCGTTCTGGGTCGCGATGGGCATCCCGGTAGCGATGTGCGCAGGGCTCGCGGTGATGTGGGCCATGGGCCTGACGATAAACATGATCTCGCTGTTTGCCTTGATTATCACACTGGGGATCGTGGTCGATGACGCCATCGTCGTGGGCGAACACGCAGACGACCGCGCGCGTCGTTTTGGCGAAGATCCGGCGACGGCGGCTGAGAACGCTGCATCCCGCATGTTCACGCCAGTGTTTTCGGCGACGATCACCACCGTCATCGCGTTTTTCGGCCTCGTGGCCATCGGCGGGCGGTTTGGGGATTTGATCTCTGACATTCCGCTGACTGTGATCGCGATTTTGATTGCGAGCCTCGTCGAGTGCTTTCTCATCCTTCCCAACCACCTCAGCCATGCCTTGGCGAAATCGGGTCAGGACCGCTGGTACGATTGGCCGTCGCGCCAGATGAACCGCTTGTTCGACTGGATCCGCGAACGGCTGTTCCGCCCGTTGATGGCTGGCGTCGTCTACATGCGATACCCGGTTGTTGCAGGCGCGATTGTGTTGCTCGCCAGCCAAGCGGCCCTTTTCATGCGGGGCGACGTGCAATGGCGGTTCTTCTCGGCCCCTGAGCAGGGGACTGTGACGGGTAATTTCGCCATGCTGCCCGGTGCCACGCGTGAAGATACGACCGAGATGATGCGCGAAATGCAGCGCGCGGTCGAGGATTTGGCAGCAGAATACGAGGCGGAACATGGCGCAAACCCTGTGTCATTCGCCATCGCCCAAGTCGGGGGCAACTCGGGGCGGCCCATCGCGGGGTCCGAGACCAAAGACAACGATCAGCTCGGCTCGATCCAAATCTCGCTCATCGACGCAGACAGCAGGCCCTATTCATCGGGCGCGTTCACCTCTGCCCTACAAGACGCCGTGCGCCAGCATCCCTTGACAGAGACCGTCAGCTTTCGCTCATGGGGCAGTGGGCCGGGCAGTGATGACATCGCAATCCAGCTGTTTGGGGCCGAACCCGAGGTGCTGAAAGCCGCCGCAGAAGACTTGAAAAACCAGTTGAGCGTCTACGGCGAAATCTCGGGTGCCGAGGATTCGCTGAGCTACGACAAAGAAGAGTTGATCCTAGAGCTGACCCCGCAGGGCCAAGCGCTGGGGTTCACCATCGACGGGCTAGGGCGCACCTTGCGCGACCGTCTCAACGGGATTGAGGCTGCGACATATCCTGATGGATCACGCTCGGCATCTATCCGCGTTGAGCTGCCCGAGGGCGAGCTGACCGCTGATTTCCTCGACCGTACACAGATGCGCGCCGAGAGCGGGCTGTACTTGCCGCTGGCCGATATCGTCACTGTCGAGCGGCGCACAGGTTTTTCGGCGATCCGCCGCGAGAACGGGGTGGCGCTGGTGTCTGTCACTGCTGATCTGGCCGATGACGATACCGAACGCGCCTCTGAGATCAGCCAAATCATCGCCGACGACATCCTGCCGCGCATCGAGAGTACCCACGGCATAGGTACGTCCATCGGCGGTTTGGGCGAACAAGAGCGCGCGTTTTTGAACGATGCGCGGACGGGTCTGATCCTGACGCTGACGGGGATTTATCTGACGCTTGCGTGGATTTTCGCCAGTTGGACACGGCCCATCGTGGTCATGGCGATTATCCCCTTCGGCCTCGTCGGTACGATCTACGGACACTACCAATGGGAAGTGCCGCTGTCGATGTTCACCGTTGTGGGCCTGCTCGGCATGATCGGGATTATCATCAACGATTCCATTGTTTTGGTGACGACGATTGATGACCACGCCAAGACGCGCGGGCTGTTTCCCGCGATCATCGAAGGGGCGTGCGACCGTCTGCGCCCGGTGTTCCTGACCACTGCAACCACTGTGCTGGGCTTGATGCCGCTGCTCTACGAAGGGTCGAACCAAGCCGAATTTCTCAAGCCGACCGTGATCACACTGGTCTACGGTTTGGCGTTCGGCATGGTGCTGGTGCTGCTGGTCGTTCCTGCGATCATCGCGATGCAGCAGGACGTCGGCGATATGGTGCGTGCCGCGAAACGCGCTCTGCGGTCGGGCAAGTTCGCGACGGCCGCCCCCGCGACGCTGGGTGCGCTGGCCGCCGCTGGACTGTTCGCCGCGACGATCCTGCCGCTGGTCCTTACGGGCACAGCTTGGCCGCCGCTGGCCGAAGCTCTGCCAATGGCGCAGGGCGGGTTTGGTCCGTTGTTTGGGCTGTTCGCGGCGTCACTCGGGGTTGTCTTGCTGGTGATCTACATCATCGCGGGTGCTGTTACATTGCTGCGGTCACGCGCGCGTTAAGGTTTGCGCGACAGCACGAACACCTCGTCGTTGAACCACAGGCCGCCGTAGCGGCGCAGCACTTCGGACGTGATGTCGAGGTGATGCCTGCCGCCCGCAATCGTGTCCTCGATCCGCGCGTCGTCGATCTGCGCAACATAAGTCGCGGCGTTCCATGCCGCGAACAGAGTCGAGGTGCCAATTGACGGGCCGACCTCTTCGGGCAGCGTGTGCATCTGGTAAGACAGCAGCGCGTCGGCGTCGTCGGGGGTGAGCAGGTCGTAGTCTTGCGCTTCGTCGCCCATCTCGTCCTTGATCCCTTCGATCAAGGCGTAGCGGTCGACAGGAAAGTAGGCGTCTTGGCCCCAGATCGCTGTGATGATCTCTTCGCCCGGATCATTGCCCGCCGATTGCGCGACCAGCAGGCGGCCACCGGGCGTCAGGCTGCGCAGGAGCGGCACGAGGATCGACTTGGCCTTGAGGCCCGCCGCTGTCCGCGCGCGCCATGGCTGCGAAGCGACCGAGAGGTCGAAATCGGCGTGGGGCTGTTCGGGGTCGGGGATCACATCGTCGAGGATGAACTCGTGGTCCTTGCGGTAGATCACCAGCACGGACGGCGTGTCATACATCGGGTTGCCGGATTTGGCCGAGGGCGTGACCTTCCAATTGTCGACCAGATGCGGATCAAGCGCGCGCAGCTGCTGCGAAAACCCCAGCGAGCTATCGCCGTCCAGCGCCACGGTTTTCCAAACCACGTCCTTCTGACGATCAGGCTTGTTGGGGCGCAGCCACGGGGCCTCGGCGTAGAACATATTGGTCATGACGATGACCGATGCCGGGTGCTCGACCAAGCGGTCGGGCAGTTTGTCCAGAGACAGGCGCAGGTCTTCGAGGCTGATTTCTTTGCCCACTACGTAGAACGGCACATGCGGGTGGCGTTGGTGCAGGGCACGCATTGTGTTGGACAAAACGGTGCCATCGCCCATGCCTGCGTCAAACATCCGAAAGGCCGGGGGGCGGGGCGTCAGATGGTCCAGCTCATCCGCCAGCCGTTCGGAGATTTTCCATTTCTCGTTCGTCGTGGTCACGAACGCGAGGTATTTTTGGCGATTGTCGTAAAAGCGGAATGGTTTCTTGGCCATCAACCGGCCCTCTCTATCCTGCGGTGCATCCACGGATATCGACCGCCGTGCCATCCGCCAAGACGGTGAACCGCATATCCGAGCGATCTATGGCAAATGTGCCGCCCGTCACATGCGCCATGATCGACGTCGCGGTCAGGGTCGCACCTGTGCGAGATACTGTGGGCTCGGACACCCAGACCTGTGCGTCGCTTGCCTCGATAACAACGGTTTCTGCGGCACCGACGGGTGGCAAAGTCAGGGTTGCTGTGACCTCTAGACCGTGGGCCACGGGGCGAATGGCGCAGGACGCTGATTGCACCCCGGCCTCATCCGCGCGCAAGGGGCGGTCCACGAGCGACGCCACGATCAATGGGTCGCGGCTGCCGCCTTCGGGCAGGGAGGCTGCGAAATCCAGATGCACAGGTACGCAGATATCCTCACAGACACCGATGGCCAGTGTGCCCGCGAATGTCATGTCACCACTGGTTTCACGCTCGATCTCGATGGGCAGGATAACCTGACGGTCGTAGCCAATAGAGCGCATTCCGCCTTGGTGAAACACCTGTGGCGTCGGCCATTGCACCCGCACATCGCCCACATTGTCCGACCCTTCAAAGCTGAACTGCGGGGGGATGCCTGCATCACCGGGTGCGCGCCAATAGGTTTTCCACCCATCCGCCAGCGTGATCCGCAAGCCCGCCATCTGCGCGCCGGACGAGGTGGACCATCCGGGCAAAACCTCTAGCGTGACGATATCATCGAGGGTCTGCGCCTGTAACGGTGAGGCCAGCGCAAAGGCTGCCGCAAAAAGAGTGCGAAGTGCTGTCATCATGGAACGGGTGTGCGCCAAATGGGCTGCAATGAAAAGTCACGTCTGTGCGAGAGGATGTGACCGCTTGTGTCCAGCTTTTGCCGCAGTATCATACCCCCATGAGCAGTGACCGGACCGACCTGACAGGACAGTTATTGATCGCCATGCCCGGCATGCAAGACCCGCGTTTTGCAGGGGCCGTCGTGTATTTGTGTGCGCATTCTGACGAAGGAGCCATGGGCCTGATCGTCAACAAACCCAAGCTTGATGTGCGCTTTGTCGATCTTTTGCGTCAGCTTGATATCGAGCAAGGCGACGGCATGGGCGATATACGCGTGCAATACGGCGGCCCGGTCGAGATCGGGCGCGGCTTTGTGTTGCATTCTACAGATATGATGCTCGATGAGGCCAGCCTGCGCGTCGATGCGGATATGGCGATGACGGCCAGCGTCGATATCCTGCGCGAAATGGCGCGGGGGGCGGGGCCTGCCAGCTCTGTCAT
>CALHAP010000170.1 GCA_937931795.1 uncultured Paracoccaceae bacterium | reverse complement strand
GAAACTGCCCAAACCCATCCGCGCGCGTTCGTCTTTGATGTAGAGCTCGGACACTTTGCACACTTGGGTGAGGCGGTCGTGCTGGATCAGCGGCGTCTCTTTGTAGACAGGGCACCGGCTCAACAGCGCCTCAACACGGGTGATATCGGTGCTGGGGCCGGGTATTCCAACCAGATCAGGAAAGGCATCACTGCGGTGCCGGAAGGGATTGTCCAGAGGCTTCATGGCGCTTGTGTTGGGCAAAAGTGGACGTTTGGTCAAGCACGATTGTCTTGGAAAGATTGAGGATTACCTAAGTGTTATGAATACAACAGCCCAGATCATAGACGATCTCACTCAGCCGTTTCCATTGTCGTGTTTGCAGACACAATGGGAGCTTTTGTCCGACCAAGTGATGGGGGGTGTCAGCAGCGGTGGCCTGACCTGTGACACCGTGGCGGGGCACGCGGGCCTGCGGATGCGCGGGCAGGTCAGCCTCGCCAATGATGGTGGGTTTTTGCAGATGGCGTTGGATATGGCCCTCGGTGGCGGTTCTGTTGATGCCAGCGGTTGGACAGCGATCGCCTTTGCAGCCATTGGTGCGGGCGAAGAGTATAACGTCCACCTGCGCACCGATGCGGTCACGCGGCCTTGGCAGTCGTATCGCCATAGCTTTATCGCATCGCAGGCGTGGACCGAGATCACTTTGCCATTCGCGGATTTCACGCCGCACCGCCTAGACGCACCCTTTGATCCTGCGACGCTACGCCGCATCGGGATCGTGGCCATTGGGCGGGCGTTCGAGGCGGATATCACCGTGCGCGACCTGCGGTTCGTGACTTAATAATGCGGCGGTTTTTCGTCGCCCATCACGGCAACCCCTGCCTGCGATTCCCGCTCGCCTTCGCGCTCCATCAGCATCGCGACGCGGCGGGTCAGCACCGCGATCTCCGCGTCTTGGCGGGCGACCACATCTGACAAATCGTCGATGGTGCGGATCAGATGGGCGAGGCGTTCTTCGAAATCTGTGTTGGGCATGACCGCCTGAAAGCCGCTTTGGCACGCGATTGCAAGTCATAGGTGAGTTGCCCCGCGCGAGGTGCCGCGCTACACGGCCCGCAGATAGTGAGGAAAAGACATGGCCAAGGTCAAGAAAACCCCGCGCCCCAAGGCAGTGACGCCCAAAGGCTTTCGTGATTATTTCGGGTCTGAGGTCACTCAGCGCGCCGAAATGCTGGGGAAGATTGCCGAGGTCTATCATCGCTATGGCTTTGACGCGCTGGAGACATCTGCGGTGGAAACCGTCGAGGCGCTTGGCAAATTTCTGCCCGACGTGGACCGCCCGAACGAGGGGGTGTTTGCGTGGGAAGAAGACGCCGATTGGTTGGCCCTGCGCTATGACATGACGGCCCCCTTGGCCCGCGTCTACGCCCAATACCGCAACGACCTGCCGACGCCCTACCGCCGCTACGCGATGGGGCCCGTCTGGCGCAACGAAAAACCCGGACCGGGACGGTTTCGCCAGTTTTATCAGTGCGATGCGGATACGGTCGGTGCGCCGAGCGTCGCCGCTGACGCCGAGATTTGCGCGATGCTGGCGGACACGCTGGAGGCCGTGGGGATCGAGCGCGGCGACTACATCATTCGTGTGAACAACCGGAAAGTGTTGAATGGGGTGATGGAGGTCGCGGGCATTCTGGACCCCGAAGACCCGAGCAAGTTTGAGGCCGAGCGCGGCATCGTTCTGCGCGCGATTGATAAGCTGGATCGGCTGGGTGTTGAGGGAGTGCGTGCGCTGCTGGGGAAGGGCCGCGAGGACGAAAGCGGGGACTTTACCAAGGGCGCGGGGCTGACTGAGGCGCAGGTCAGGGTGCTGGTAGCTTTCCTGTTAGCCAAAGAAAAGGTTCAGGAACGTGTGGATGCTGCACTTAGTGTTGCCAAGAAGCAGAATGCTGATTTTGATGGTCGGCTACAATCCTATTCTGGTCACAATAACGTTGTCGTTGATATCGAATCCGTGCCGCCTCTGGGATATCCAACGATGTTCATGATGTCGTACCTGACAGAGCTGGTGGAAGGGTCAACGATTGGTTTGGACGGCGTTTGGGAATTAGGGCAAATTGCAGCTCTTACTATTGGGCTTGGATACAACCCCGACCGCATCGTTATCGACCCCTCCGTCGTCCGTGGTCTCGGCTACTACACTGGTCCTGTCTATGAGGCCGAGCTAACCTTCGAGATCAAAGACGAAAAGGGACGTCCGCGCAGCTTTGGCTCGGTCGCGGGCGGGGGGCGGTATGACGATCTCGTCAAGCGCTTCACCGGCCAAGAGGTGCCCGCGACGGGGGTCTCCATCGGCGTTGACCGATTGCTCGCCGCGCTCGACTACAAAGAGAAGGAGCGGTTGCGCCTCGCAGGTGAAAAGCCCAAACTGCCTCCCGGTCCTGTTGTGGTCACAGTGATGGATCGTGATCGCATGGCCGACTATCAACAGATGGTTGCCGAGTTGCGGAACCCCTATGACGGAGGTGACCCAATCCGCGCCGAGGTCTATCTGGGCAACCCGAAAAACTTTGGCAACCAGATGAAATACGCCGACAAACGCAATTCGCCCATCGCCATCATCCAAGGCGGCGACGAACATGCGGCAGGCAAAGTACAGATCAAAGACCTGATCCTCGGCGCGCAGATCGCCGAGAACGCCACGCTGGAGGAATGGAAAGACCGCCCCAGCCAGATTGAGGTAGACCGCGCCGATCTGGTGGCCGAGGTGCGCAAGATGCTGGACGGGCAGGGCTGATGAGTGACGCGGCAGCGACCGAAACCCAACGCCTGCTGACCCTCTTTACCGACGCAGGCGCGGCTGAGATCAAGACCGATATCCTGCAACCCGCCGAGACGCTGCTCGACATCTACGGCGAGGACATCCGCGCGCGCGCTTATGTGACCGCCGACCCCCTGCGCGGCGAGATGATGCTGCGCCCCGATTTCACCGTGCCCATCGTGCAGGCCCATATGGCAGGCGGCGTTGATCCCGCGCGCTACGCCTATGCGGGCAAGATTTTCCGCAAGCAAGAACTCGACGACACGCGGCCCATTGAATACGAACAGGTGGGCTACGAGGTCTTTGCCAGTGACGACCCCGCACAGGCCGATGCAGAGGTTTTTGCACTGTTTGCGGGCGCGTTCGATGGATTGCCCGTGCGGGCCGCGACGGGCGATCTGGGGATTCTCACCGCCGCCGTGCGTGGTCTGAAAACCAGCGACGCGCGCAAATCCGCGTTGATGCGCCACATCTGGCGGCCCCGGCGGTTTTTGTCGCTGCTGAAGCGCTTCGGCTCTGACGCCGTCCCGAGTGCGAAACGGGCCGCGATGCTTGCCGCTGACGACCCTTTTGCCGCATTGTCCGATGTCGGGGTGCGCAGCCGCGCCGAGGTGCAGGCGCGGCTAGACCGTCTGCGCGATGACGCGCAAACCCCGCCGATATCGACCCGAGAGCTGGAGCTGATCGACGCCATCCTGTCTTTGCGCGAAACCGCCCCGCATGTGCTGAGCGCTCTGCGCGATATAGCGCTCGACTTGCCGCCCATTAGCGCCGCTGTCGATACGCTGGCCCGCCGTCTGGACGCTCTGGCCGCGCGCGGGATTGACGTGGACGCGTTGCAATTCGAGGGCAGTTTTGGGCGCACGACGTTGGAGTACTACGACGGGTTTGTCTTTGGTTTCTCCGCGACCCATCGCCCCGATCTGCCCCCCATTGCCACGGGCGGGCGCTATGATGCGCTGACCTCTGTGTTAGGTCGTGGTCGCGCGATCCCCGCCGTCGGCGGGGCGATCCGCGCGGAACTCGTGGCCGAAATAAGGGTGCCGTCATGATCAAGCTCGGGGTGCCGTCCAAGGGGCGGCTGATGGATAAGACGTTTGAGTGGTTCGGCGCGCATGGCATCACGCTGCGCAAGGCCGGCTCCGAGCGCGAATATTCTGGTGTCGTCGAAGGGATTGACGGCGTGGAATTGGTGCTGCTGTCTGCGGGCGAAATCCCCCGCGAGCTGGCGGCAGGGCGCATTCATTTGGGCGTCACAGGGTCCGATCTGGTGCGCGAAAAGGTAGCGGCGTGGGAGCAGCGGGTCGACGCGTTGGCGGGCCTCGGATTTGGCGGGGCGGACCTGATCATCGCGGTGCCCGAGGGCTGGGTCGATGTAGAAACGCTCGACGATCTGGACGCGGTCGCGGCGGCGTTTCGCGCGGAACACGGGTTTCGGTTGCGGATCGCCACCAAGTATCACCGCCTCGTACGCGACTATCTGCGCGAGCACGGTGTGGCGGATTATCAGCTGGTCGATAGCCAAGGTGCTACCGAAGGCACAGTGAAGAATGAGACCGCCGAGGCCGTGGCGGACATCACCTCGACGGGCGAGACTCTGCGGGCCAATGGATTGCGGATTCTCGACGCCCCGGTCGTCCATGCCAGTCAAGCGACGTTGTTCAAGAGCCGCGTTGCGACGCTCAATGTGGAAGATCGCGACGTGTTGGTACGATTGACGGCGGCGTTGGGTCTTTAGAGAACACCGATGTCTGCGAGCGCTTTGCTCAGGTCAGCGGGCAGGGCGTCTTCGTGGCTCTGGCCTGCGCGAAGATCGGGTGGCGCGTCGCCTGCGGCGAGATACCGCCAGCCTTGGAAAGCACGGCGCGGGGCGGCTGCCACGCGGACCAGTTCTTGGTCGCCGACGACGGCGCAGTAGCGTTTGCCGTCGCGCATGTATTCATCCAGCCGAATGATCCGCTGACGGCACAGCATCACACCTTTGATCACCCAGTAAATGCTGCCGCCATCAAGCAATTCCGCCTCGCGTTTGGGCCACATGCGGGTCACGTGCTGAGGATAGCCATCGTTGGTCTGCGCACGCCGTGTCGCCTGCCATTTGGCGAGGTCTTCAGGCGTTTCGGTGCCGACGGAGAGTTTTTGAAGGTGAAGCATAATCTACTATATCTAGTGCCAGTATTGCACATTCAAGCAGTATGTTGTGAGTGCAACTATAATTTTTATTCTGCATTTGAGGTTGGCTTGGCCGAAGTGCTACGGTACGACAGCCTCCTTACAAACCTTGTAACGCCAACGAGAGTGAGTCGCTATGACACGTTTTGCCGCCCCAATCGCCGAACAAATCTGGGACATGAAGTACCGGTTCAAAGAAGCGGATGGTGAGGCGATCGACAAGACGGTTGAGGACACATGGACCCGCATCGCAGGCGCGCTTGCAAGCGTTGAGAAGAAGCCGAAGGTTTGGGAAAAGAAATTCTACTCGGCCCTTGAGGACTTCAAATATCTACCCGCTGGCCGCATCACCGCGGGCGCTGGCACGGCGCGTTCGGTCACTCTGTTCAACTGCTTTGTCATGGGCACCGTGCCCGACAGCATGGGCGGTATTTTCGATATGCTCAAAGAAGCGGCGCTGACCATGCAGCAGGGCGGCGGCATCGGCTATGACTTTAGCACGATCCGGCCCAAGGGTGCGGCTGTCAAAGGTGTGGCGGCGGATGCCTCCGGCCCGCTGTCGTTCATGGATGTCTGGGACGCGATGTGCCGCACGATCATGTCGGCAGGCTCGCGCCGGGGCGCGATGATGGCCACGATGCGCTGCGATCACCCCGACGTCGAGGCGTTTATCGCCGCGAAATCTGACCCCGTCCGTTTGCGCATGTTCAACATGTCCGTGCTGATCACCGACCCGTTCATGGACGCGGTCAAGGCCGACAAGTCGTGGGATCTGGTGTTCAACGGCGAGGTGTTCCGCACGGTGCAGGCCCGCGATCTGTGGGACACGATCATGCAGGCGACCTATGATTACGCCGAACCTGGCGTGATTTTCATCGACCGGATCAATGCCGCCAATAACCTGAGCTACTGCGAGACGATTGCCGCGACGAACCCCTGCGGCGAGCAGCCCTTGCCGCCCTACGGCGCGTGCTTGCTCGGCTCGATCAATATGGCGCGGCTCGTGTCGGACCCGTTTGGCGATGATGCGGCGCTCGATGTCGAAGCGCTTGATGATCTGGTCGCAACCGCCGTGCGCATGATGGACAACGTCGTCGATGCCTCGAACTTCCCGCTGCCCGAACAGCAGGCCGAAGCGCAGGCGAAACGCCGCATCGGCCTCGGGGTCACGGGGCTGGCTGATGCGCTGTTGATGGTCAAACTGCGCTATGGGTCCGAGGCCGCCGCCGCCCAGACCGACGCGTGGATGAAACAGATCGCGCGGGCCGCTTATCTGGCCAGCGTCGAGTTGGCGAAAGAGAAGGGAGCCTTCCCACTGTTCGACGCCGATAAATTTCTCGCATCTGGTGCGATGCAAGACATGGATGACGACGTGCGCGCGGCCATCGCCGAGCACGGCATCCGCAACGCGCTGCTGACCTCAATCGCGCCCACAGGCACCATCAGCCTCTACGCGGGCAATGTGTCGAGCGGAATCGAGCCGGTGTTCGCCTACGCCTACACGCGCAAGGTTCTGCAAAAGGATGGCACGCGCACCGAAGAAGAAGTGGTCGACTACGCGGTGCAGTTGTGGCGCGAGCTGAAAGGCGACGCAGAGCTGCCCGATTACTTCGTCAACGCCCAAACACTCGCCCCGCTAGAGCACGTGCGGATGCAGGCGGCGGCACAAAAGTGGGTCGATTCGTCGATCTCCAAGACGATCAACTGCCCCGAGGACATCAGCTTTGACGCGTTCAAAGAGGTCTACATGGAGGCGTGGGACACGGGCTGCAAAGGCTGCACGACCTACCGCCCCAACGACGTCACAGGCTCGGTCCTGTCGGTCAGCGAAGAGCCCAAGAAGGCCGAGGCCCCAGAGGTTGTCCAAGACGAAAACTCTGGCGAGATCGTCTATATGACCGACCCGCTGGACCGTCCGACCGATCTGGAAGGGGCGACCTACAAGCTGAAATGGCCAGACAGCGAGCACGCGATCTACATCACTGTCAACGACATCGTCCATCAGGGCCAGCGACGCCCGTTCGAGGTCTTCATCAATTCCAAGAACATGGAGCACTTTGCCTGGACCGTGGCGCTGACACGGATGATCTCGGCGGTGTTCCGGCGCGGCGGTGATGTGTCCTTCGTCGTGGAAGAGCTGAAGGCCGTGTTCGATCCGCGTGGCGGCGCATGGATGGGCGGCAAATACGTGCCGTCAATTCTGGCCGCGATCGGTGGGACCATCGAGCGGCACATGGTGGCGACAGGCTTCCTCGCGGGCGAAGGGCTGGGGCTGAAATCCGACCCGCAGGCCGACGTGGTGCAGATGAACGCCCCACGCGGCAAGGCGTGTACCAGCTGCGGCGGCTACGAGCTGCGCATGGTCGAGGGCTGCATGACCTGCGGGTCTTGCGGGTATTCGAAATGTGGGTGAGGAGTTTGGGGTGGTTTTCGTCAGCCACACCATACCGTTTCCGGAAATCACACCATAGGTTTTCCGAAATGCTGATTTAATGATCAGGACGCACACAAAAAAAAGGGGTGGGGCGATGGGCTCCACCCCTTTTTGTTCTTTATCTTAGAAAGTTAACCAAAGACTGCCGCGATCTCGTCACGCAAATACAAGCGGCCATAGATTTCTCCGTTTGGAGAAAACGGCATGACGCTTTTGGCCTTCAACTCCGCCCCTGTGCTTTGCCAGCTGCGTTTATACGCCTGCGCCATTGTTCTTGGGGTCATAAACTTAGCATGGAACGCAGCAGCGCCGCCTTTCCATCAAATAGTGTTGCTTGGCTTTGGTCGCGGGGCTTTCCATCCCGGTCGAGGCTGTATGTCTGTTCAGTGTCGGTCAGGATGCCATGTGTTCACATCGGTCAGTTCTCAGTGGCATTCAACAGTTCATCACGAAAGTACCAGGTGAGTTCGGCTGATACTTTAGTCATTCCAGCAAATGACCCGTACGACAGACAGTAAAGTAGTTTTGCTAAGTTGGTATATATATCAGTATGTTAAAAGAATTTCGGGCAAGAAATCAAAAAAACTCAACCACCGATGTCGAAAACTGAGGGTAGCTTGCGTCCTAGAGGTACAAAACCAAAAGAGGGACGATGACATGACTTTCACTGTAACACCAATTTACGCTCTGGCCGCTGCGATCATCTATATGGTCTTGTGGATGCGGGTCACGGCCAAGCGTGGTGCCATGGGGCAATCTATCGGCGATGGCGGCGATGCCGAGTTGCTGTTGCGCATCCGCCAACATGGCAACTGCGCTGAATGGACCAGCTTTGTTTTGATCCTGATGATCTTGGCTGAGGGCATGGGCGCGCCTGCGCTTTACCTCCACATTGGCGGTGGGCTTTTGCTGCTTGGGCGGATCGCGCATCCGTTCGGCCTGAAGAAAGACAATGCGGGTCATGTGTTACGCTATGTCGGCAATGGATCCAACATGCTGGCGACGCTGAACCTGATGATTTGTCTGGCTGTGAATATTCTGGGCCTTTGACGCCACTGAATTCTCCGACCTACTCTAAAACCAGAAAGGAACGACCAATGAAGTACATGCTTTTGATTTACAACAACCCTGAACAGCAGCCGCAATACGGCACACCCGAATTCGATGCGATGATGGGTGGGTTCTTTGCCGCCAACGAAAAGATGAAAGAGGACGGCGTGTTGGTCGATGGTGAAAGCCTCAATCAGCCGGACAGCGCTACCTCTGTTCGTATCAAGGCGGGCAAGACCGAGACGATGGACGGGCCTTTCGCCGAAACGCGGGAATACCTCGGGGGTTACTACATCGTAGATGTGCCCGATCTTAATGCCGCGATTACCTATGCCGAATTGATTCCGTCTGCCGCGTTTGGCACCATCGAGGTGCGCGCGTTGATGGACTACAACCCGGCGGGCTGATCCATGACCAAAACAGCCACCCCCATTGCGATCAACAAAGCCATCGAAGATGTGCTGCGTCATGATCGGGGGCGGCTGATTGCTGGATTGTCCACGCGATTGGGCGACCTGCAACTGGCTGAGGACGCTCTTCAAGATGCGCTCATTTCGGCCATGGCCCACTGGGGCCGGGCCGGGCTTCCGCATTCTCCGATTGGCTGGCTGATGAAGGTTGGCTTGAACAAAGGGATAGATAGGATCCGCAAGGGCCAGAGCGAAACACGAAAGGCGGATGATCTCATGGTTGTTCACGCGACACATACCGAGCGTTTGGACGATGAGCCGATCTCCGACGAGCGCTTGCGTCTCATCTTTGCCTGCTGTCACCCGCTCTTGGAAGAAAAGTCCCGCGTGACGCTGACGTTGCGCACAGTCTGCCACCTGACAACCCGCGAGATTGCAGCGGCATTTCTCGACAATGATGTGGCTATTGGTCAGCGCATTTCGCGCGCCAAGGCCCGGCTGAAAGAGGTGGGTGTTAACTTCGAAATTCCTGATCAAGAGGTTTGGCCCGCGCGATTGGATGCGGTGCTATCGACGCTCTACCTGATCTACACCGTGGGATATATCAACGAAGACGAAGGTGACCGCGATCTTGCCTTAGAAGCGATTTTTCTGTTGCGCCTTTTGGATCGACTTCGCCCGGACGATCCCGAGATTGAAGGCGCTCTTGCGCTGGTGCTCTTGACCGAGGCGCGACGCAAAGCACGGATTGGAACCGATGGTGCGACTATACCGCCTGAAGCGCAGGACCGTGACCTGTGGGATGCGCATATGATCCGCGAAGGGCAAGAGATTTTGGCCCAAGCCCTGGAACGGGGGCGCCCTGGCCCCTATCAGATAAAAGCTGCGGTTGCGGATTGTCATATGTCCGGCCCGAAACCGGATTGGCAGCAAATCTCGCTGCTTTATGGCTCACTTTGGGCGCATGAGCCGACCTCGGTGGTGGCCCTAAACTGGGCGGTTGTGATGGCCGAGCTCGGTGAGGCGGATTTGGCGTTGCGCAAGATCGAGGCTTTGGAATCAGATTTACGCGACTTTCAACCGTTCTATGCGGCCTATGCGAAAGTCTTGGAACAAACAGGTCGAACAGATGAGGCCCGTGCAGCGTATCAAAAAGCAATCGACCTTGCGCAAAGCCCGTCTGGCCAGAAGTTCTTAGAAAACCGGCTTCGGAAGATTGAGGTGCCCCTAGATTTGTAGACGCTTTGCTTGGTAATTTTGGAACCAAGGAGAGACGGACATGAACAAGGGAATACGTTTTACGGACGAGTTTAAGCGGGACGCTGTGGCGCAGGTTGTTGAGCGTGGGTATTCGGTCAGCGAAGTGGCCGAGCGTTTGGGAATTAGCACCAAGTCGCTGTACACGTGGAAGTCGCAGTTT
>CALHAP010000169.1 GCA_937931795.1 uncultured Paracoccaceae bacterium | reverse complement strand
ACAACCCGCCCCCGTTCACCGGCTGCAAACCTGCGCCAGATTTCGGCGCGTGCGCGATCGGGGGTCAGGTCGTCCATATAGACACCATCTTGGCTCAATAGGGTCAAAACATCTTGGGCTGCTTGGATCAACTGGCGGGCTTGGTGCGCTTTCAAGGCACGACGCAGCGCGCGGAAACCCTCCTCGTCTCGCTCATCATCTGGGAAATTCAGCGCCCGGATCATGTCGTCGCGATCAAGGGTTGGGGCGAGCGTATCGCCCCCGCCTAGCGGCAGGGAAGGCTGCGGGTCGTCCACGGTGGTTGGCGCGGGGAAAGCCACGGGTGCAGTTACTTCAGAGGTGGGTTGAGGCGGGGCGATTGTTCTGCTGGTGTGAAACGCCCCATCTGGGGGCGACATCGGCGCAGGCGGCTCAATCGTTGGCGCAACCGGCACAGGCTGCGGGGGCATAGCCGCGCGCGGCGGCGCGGTAGAGGCCCCAACCTGTCGATCCGCCAGATAGGCCTGCCGCAGCGCATCAACAGACGCTTGCAACCGCGTGCCTTCTTCACGCGCAATCCGCGCCGAGCGGGCCGTGGTCGCTGCAACCCAGATGATCGCCACGGGCATGAAAATCGCCAAAAGCACCATGATCGTCCGCAAGCCGTCTTGCGGGGTGTTGTCGGGAACCGTGTCCGCAAAAATAAAGAACAGCCCGGTGATCGTCAGCCAACCGACACTGAGCGCACCCGCAATGATCTCGGTCGCCGTGACGCCGTCGTCGCGGCTGGCATCCGCAAATGTCGGCACGGGCGTTCGGGGGTCTGACATCTGAGCGCCCCCGGCTTAGATGTATTTGATGCTGAGAATTTCGTAGCTCTTCATCCCGCCGGGTGTGCGGACCTCGACGCTGTCGCCCTCGTCCTTGCCAATCAGCGCGCGCGCGATGGGGGATTTGATGTTGAGCAGACCTTTTTCGATATCGGCCTCGTATTCGCCGACGATCTTATAGGTCTTTTCCTCATCGGTATCCTCGTCGGCCAGTTCCACGGTTGCGCCGAATTTTACCGTGCCGGACAGTTTGGTCGGGTCGATGACTTCGGCGAGCGAGATGGCCCCTTCGAGCTCCTTCACGCGGCCCTCGATAAACGACTGCTTTTCCTTGGCGGAATGGTATTCAGCGTTTTCCGACAGATCACCGTGCTCACGCGCCTCGGCGATGGCTTGGATGATGGCGGGACGCTCGACCGATTTGAGGTGTTTCAGCTCGGCGTTCAGCGCGTCGTAGCCCGCTTGCGTCAAAGGAATTTTTTCCATGGATGTGTCTTTCCCACATAGGTTCGGATGAATGTAGCAACTTCGCGCAGCAAACCCAAGATCACGCAGCGTTTTGTTGACCACACTAGGCTGAAATTGCCGCACCCGATTGCCCAAGGGGTGATGTTGGTCTAGCTACCGTGTGAAACTTTATTGCGCCACCGATCCCAGTGGCCCCGATGTTGCAAAGGAACGCCCGATGACCCGCGAAACGATGGACTATGATGTTGTGATCGTCGGCGCAGGCCCCGCAGGTCTGTCCGCCGCGATCCGTCTCAAGCAGTTGGACGCCGATCTGGATGTCGTGGTGCTGGAAAAAGGCTCCGAAGTGGGCGCGCATATCCTGTCAGGCGCCGTGCTCGACACCTCCGGCATCGACCGCCTGATCCCCGACTGGAAGGAAAAAGGCGCGCCGATCACCGTGCCGGTGAAGAAAGACAATTTCTACATGCTGGGCGAAGCGGGCCAGATTCGCATTCCCAATTTGGTCATGCCGCCGCTGATGAACAACCACGGCAATTACATCGTCTCGATGGGCACTGTCTGCCGCTGGATGGCCGAACAGGCCGAAGAGCTGGGCGTGGAAATCTTCCCCGGCATGGCATGTTCCGAGCTGACCTTCCGCGAAGACGGCAGCGTCAAAGGCGTGGTTGCGGGCGAGTTTGGCCGCGATGCGGATGGCTCTGAGGGGGCCAATTACGAGCCGGGCATGGAGCTGAACGGCAAATATGTATTCCTGTCCGAGGGCGTGCGCGGGTCGCTGTCCAAGCAGGTGATCGAGAAATACGATCTGGCAAAGGGCAAAGACGTTCAGAAGTACGGTCTCGGCATGAAGGAAATCTGGGAAATTGATCCCGAAAAGCACGCCGAAGGCACCGTCACCCACACAATGGGTTGGCCCTTGGGCAGCAACGCGGGCGGCGGGTCATTCATCTATCACCTTGATAACAATCAGGTCTATGTCGGTTTCGTCGTCCACCTGAACTACAAGAACCCCAACGTGTTTCCCTACATGGAATTCCAGCGGTTCAAACATCACCCTATGGTCGCCGAGCTTCTGAAAGGCGGCAAACGCGTGGCATACGGTGCGCGTGCGATCACCGAAGGCGGCTATCAGTCGATGCCCAAGCTCGAGTTCCCCGGCGGTGCGCTGCTCGGGTGTTCGGCGGGCATGGTCAACGTGCCGCGCATCAAGGGCAATCACAACGCGATGCTGTCCGGGATCGAGGCGGCGGAAGCGGCTGTGGTCGCGATGAGCGAAGGGCGCTCGGGCGATCTGCTCAACGGCTACGAGGCGCTGGTGCGCACGGGGCCCATTGGCGATGACCTCAAGAAGGTGCGCAACGTCAAACCCCTGTGGTCGAAATACGGGCTGATGGCCTCACTGACCATCGGCGGCATGGATATGTGGACGAACAACCTGTTCGGCTTTTCGCTGCTTGGCACTGTTCCGCATGGCAAATCCGACGCAGACAGCACCGAACCCGCGAGCAAGCACAAGGCTATCGACTACCCCAAACCCGATGGCACCCTGTCGTTTGACCGCCTGACCAATGTCGCGTTCTCCTTCACCAACCACGAAGAAAGCCAGCCCGCGCATCTAAAACTCACCGATCCCAGCATTCCCGTCGAGAAAAACCTCGCGATCTATGCCGGGCCATCGGCGCGCTATTGTCCAGCGGGTGTCTACGAGTTCGTGGGCGAAGGGGCCGAGACCAAGTTCCAGATCAATTTCCAGAACTGCGTCCATTGCAAAACTTGCGACATCAAAGACCCCAGCCAGAACATCACATGGACGGTGCCACAGGGCGGCGACGGGCCGAATTACCCCAATATGTGATCAATCCGGCCCGCTCGCGCGGATGTGACCGCGCGTTTTGCCATAAAACGCGTTGTTTCGCCGCGTCGCGGGTCGATATCCTTGATCTGTGCGCCACCCCTGCTCTAGCCTCACGTCAGGGTTACGAAGAGGTACGGCAATGACGACGACATTTATGCGCCGCGCAATGGCATCCATTGCGTTGGCTTTGATCGGCTGTGGTGCGCTCGCCCAATCCCAACCTTCCGAACCCGCAGGGGCCTATCTCGCTGCACGCTCGGCTGGGGCCGCCAATGATTTTGGCGCGGCCTCTGATTGGTTCTTGGCCGCCCTCGCCGCAGACCCCACCAATGCCAACTTGATCGACAGCAGCCTGTTGGCGCTGGTCAGCCTCGGGGATTTTGACCGCGCATCTGATGTGGCAGATATGGCCCTGACGGCGGGGATCGACAGTCAATTGGCCAGCATGGTGCAGATGACAGCGCAAGCGCAGGCAGGCGATTGGACAGCCTTGCACGCAGGCGCGGACACGGTCTCGGTCAGCGCGCGGATCAACACCTTTGCCGCCGCGTGGGCGATGATCGGCGCGGGCGAGATTGACGCGGCCCTCGCGGCCTTTGACGCGGCGGCGACCGAAGGCGTTGAAGCCTATGCGATGTATCACAAAGCGATGGCGCTGGCTGCGATTGGCCGGTTTGAACAGGCCGAAGCGCTGTTTGCCACCGAGGTGCCGCGCACCCGGCGTTCGGTTATCGCGCGGGCACAGTTGCTCAGCAATATCGGCCAGATCGACGCCGCTGACGGCCTGCTTGACGGGGCCTTTGGCGCGAACAAGGACCCGGCCGTGCTGGCCATGTCGCATAGTTTGGACGCGGGCCGCAGCATTCCGTTCACCATCGTGACAACCGCGCAAGAGGGCATCGCCGAGATTTTCCACACCGAGGCGTCTAGCTTTGCCAGCGATTCGCCCCCCGAAATTGTTTTGCTCTACGCACAAGTGGCGCGGGCGCTGCATGCCGACGATCCCGAAATCATCATGATGAGCGCAGGCCTGCTCGAAGAGCTGGGCCGCTACGCCCAAGCGGGCGAAACCTACGCCCAAGTCTCCGCGCAAAGTCCGGTGTTCCATTCCGCCGAATTTGGCCGCGCCAATGTGCTGTTTGCCGCAGGCCGCGCGCAAGAGGCGATTGATGTGCTCGAAAACATTGTCGCGGGCTTCCCACAACTCGCGATGGCGCACGCGGAATTGGGCGATATCCACCGTAGCCTGCGACAGATGGACCAAGCAAACGCGGCCTATAGCGCCGCCCTTGATCTGGTCCCGCCCAGCGACGGACGCCATTGGGTGCTGCGGTACAAACGCGGCATCACCTTCCATCAGATCGACGATTGGGCCGCCGCTGAGACTGATCTGCGCGTGGCCCTCGACCAAAACCCCGGCAACGCGGGACTGTTGAATTATCTGGGCTATTCCATGGTGGAACGCGGCGAAAACCTGCAAGAAGCGCTGGGGATGATCGAACAGGCCGTCAGCGCCGAACCTGAAAGCGGGGCAATTGTCGATAGCTACGGCTGGGCCCTCTACACGCTGGGCCGGTATGAAGAGGCGGTCGTCCCGATGGAGCTCGCCGCGCAATTGCTGCCCGAAGACGCGGTGATCAATGATCATCTGGGCGATGTCTATTTTGCCGTGGGGCGCAGATTAGAGGCCGAGTTTCAGTGGCGCCGCGCGCTATCCTACACAGATGACGCGGAAAAAATCGCGCTGATCCTGCAAAAGTTGGAAAACGGGCTGGAAGTGGCTATGACAGAGGAAGACGAGCCGCCCATAGAGGCCGCTCAAGACCTCTGAGCAAAGCGAGACCCCATGAGCGCCGACCGCGGTTTTGCCCCAGCCAAGATTAACTTCACCCTGCATGTGACCGCCAAACAAGACGACGGCTATCACCTGCTCGACAGTCTGGTGGGGTTTGCCGGTGTGGGCGACCAGATCAGCGTGCGCCCATCCGACACCATCAGCATCGAGGTTGATGGCCCGTTCAAAGACGGCGTGCCCTTGGACGACAGCAATATCATCGTCAAAGCCGCCATGGCCCTACAACACGCCCGCAAAGTCCCCCACGGCGCGCAGATCACCCTGACCAAAAACCTGCCCCATCCGGCCGGCATCGGTGGTGGATCGTCAGACGCAGCCGCCGTTTTGCGCCTTTTGTCTGATATGTGGGGTGTTGATCCGATCGGACCGCGTCATCCCTTTGCACTCGCGCTGGGGGCGGATGTGCCTGTGTGTATCGCGGGGCCTGCGCCGATGCGGATGGCCGGTGTGGGGAACATTCTGCGCCCTGCACCCGCCTTGCCCGATTGCGCGCTGGTACTGGTGAATGCAGGTGTTCCGGCGCAAACGGGTGCAGTGTTTCAGGGTCTAACAACGCCCAATAACGATACGATGTCAGGTATCCCTGACGGCTTGGATTTGGACGCGTTCATTCGATTTCTGCGCCAACAACGCAACGATCTGCTGGCCCCTGCCCGCGCGATCAGCGATGGCGTAGACGCGGCATTGGCCAAGCTGGACACCATGCCACAGGTCAAACACAGCTTTATGTCCGGGTCCGGGGCCACTTGCGTGGGCATCGTCAAAGATATGACGGCAGCGCGACAAGTCGCCCGCGTGATCCAAGTGTCCCAGATGCATTGGTGGGTCGCCGCCGCCCCATTGCTCAGCTGATACGCGCCACCACGTAATCGGCCAAATCGGCCAGCATATCGCGCAGATCATGGGCGGGAAGCGTGCCAATCGCCGATTTCGCCTTTGCCGCCCACGCCAGTGCATCCGCGCGGGTCGCAGCCAGTGCGCCGTGTTTGTCGAGCAACCGCAGCGCCTCGGCCTGATCGCCATCTGCTATCTTTGCCTTGCCAATCGTGCGGTCCCAAAATGCGCGTTCCTCCGCATCGCCAGCGGCATAGGCGCGGATCACCGGCAGGGTCATTTTGCCTTCGCGAAAATCGTCGCCAGTGTCCTTGCCAATCGCATCGGTGCCTTGCCAATCGAGCAAATCATCGACGATCTGAAACGCGATCCCCAACGCATCACCGTAGTCATAGAGCGCCTGCACATGGTCCTCGGGCGCACCCGCGATCACGCCGCCCACTTGGGTCGCCGCCGAAAACAGCGCCGCTGTTTTGCCGCGTACCACCTGTAAATAGATGTCTTCGGTCGTCGCCAGATTGCGCGCGGCGGTCAGTTGCAGCACCTCGCCCTCGGCAATCGTCGCGGCAGCATTGGCGAGGATATCGAGCACCCGCATCGAGCCTGTTTCGACCATCAACTGGAACGACCGTGCAAACAGATAATCGCCCACCAACACGCTGGAACTGTTGTCCCAGAGCAAATTCGCCGTGGGCCGCCCGCGCCGCTGATCGCTCTCGTCGACGACATCATCATGCAGCAGGGTCGCAGTGTGGATGAACTCCACGGTCGAGGCCAGATGGATGTGATAGGGGCCATCATAACCACATAGACGCGCGGCCGCGAGGGTCATCATCGGGCGGACACGTTTGCCGCCCGCCTCGACCAAATGGGCCGTGACCTCGGGGATGCGGGGGGCATGTTCAGACGCCATCCGCGCGCGGATCATCGCGTTCACATCGGCCATGTCATCCGCCAGAGCAGCAGCAAGACGGTCGTGGGGTTTGCTCGCAGTCACAACATTCATGTCAGATCCATCACTTGCTCGACAAAGCGGGGCGTTCCCCCTAGCTCTTTAACAATGAAAGAACTTTTGCGCACCAACGACCCTACGATCATCGCCTTTGCGACGGCTCTTCTCTCTGGCGAGGGTATAGAGGTGTTTGAATTGGACGTAAATATGAGCATCCTCGATGGGTCCATTGGCATATTGCCGCGCCGCCTAATGGTGCGCGACGGCGACATCGACGAAGCCCTGCGTGTGATGACCGACAATGACATCGACCTCGGACAATAGCCCCACGGATGATGCATTTTTAGGTGGGGCGCTGCACCTATTGCAGCCGCGTCACGGCTATCGGGCCGGAACAGACCCTGTTTTGCTCGCCGCCTGTGTGCCCGCCAGACCTGGCGATAGCGTGCTGGACTTGGGCTGTGGTGTGGGGACGGCCTTGTTTTGCGTCGCGACGCGTGTTTCTGATCTGGCGCTGACGGGGGTCGAATTGCAGCCGGACTACGCCGATCTGGCGCGCGAGAATGCCAAACGTAACGGCCTCACAGCGCAGATAACAACCGCCGACATCCGCGCACTTCCCACGGACATCACCGATCAGCGGTATGATCACGTTATCCTCAACCCACCCTATTTCGCGCCGGGCCGTGGGAAAGCCCCGCGTGACACCGGCAAAACCACCGCATTTTCGGGCGATACACCCCTGCGCGACTGGCTGGATGTGGCGGGCAAACGGGTAGCCCCCAAGGGCACGCTGACGCTGATCCAAAAAACCGACCGATTGCAGCAGGTTTTGGGCGCATTGCCCCGCCACCTGGGGTCGGTGATCGTCAAACCACTGACAGCGCGCGCTGGCCGAGACGCGGATCGGTTCCTGCTACAGGCCAAACACAGCGGACGCGCGGCGTTG
Source organism: uncultured Paracoccaceae bacterium (assembly GCA_937931795.1). Taxonomy (GTDB): domain Bacteria; phylum Pseudomonadota; class Alphaproteobacteria; order Rhodobacterales; family Rhodobacteraceae; genus JALZWD01. The sequence continues at coordinate 11,452 of CALHAP010000169.1, read as the reverse complement.
CGATTGGCATCGCCATTGGTGCTGCACGAGGGCGACATGCACGTCTCGGACCAACCTGATCACAGCGCCCAGATCGCTGGGATTCTCAGAAAAGCTGAAAAATTAGACTTACAAACTTAATCATTGGGCAACAACTGTCGCACAAGCTGCTCAAATCCCCGCATATGCTGCTCTGCGGCGTGACAGGGGCGCGCATTTGTGCTGGGATTTAGATACTTCAACAAAGGAGGACGATCATGAGCGTGACTTCCCATCTGGAAGAACTCAAGAAAAAGCATCAGCATTTGTCGGACGCGGTTGTCAAAGCACAGCGCAGCCCCTCGACGGATGATCTTGAAATTACGGATTTGAAGAAACGAAAACTACATCTCAAACAAGAGATTACGAGACTATCCGCCTAGACGACCGCGCAGATCGGTGGGGATCTGCGCATCACTCAGCGGTAGGCTCGATGAGCCGCCGCCCATCCTCGAATGCGCGCGACGCCTTAATCTCCTCAAACACCCAAGCCTCAAACGCCGCCACATGCGGACGGTCTTCATGGCCCGAAGGACAGACAAACCGGAACTGTGATTGAGTGATCAGCCCGACCTCGAACGGTGCGACCAACCGCCCCTGTTCCAACGCGCGCGTGGCCAGTGACACACGCCCAAGCACCACACCCGCCCCCGATATCGCCGCATCTAACGCATGATCGGCTTGCGAAAACCGCAGACCGTGGCTGGTATCGAGCGTGATGTCAGAGGCCAATGCCCAAGCATCCCAATCCGTCGGTTGCGCGAAAAAGGAAAGCGATTCGTCGTGGATGAACAGCGCTTGCTGCAACGTGTCCAGCGTCCCGAATTGTTCGGCCAAATCCGGCGTCATCATCGGCGTGATCCATTCGCGGATCAGCGGACGCGCATAGACACCCTCTTCGCCGCCTAGACCAAAGCGGATCGCGACATCCACATCATCGCGGTCAAAATCCATGATCCGCAGACTGGCCGAGAACCGCAATTCGATCTCGGGATGGTTTTGCGCGAACTCGAACAGACGTGGCGCCAGCCATTTAGAGGTGAACGCAGGCCCCGCTGTCACTGTTAAATTTTTAGTGTCATGCACCCGCTGCGCCGCGCGCCATGCCGCCGTGAGTGCTGAAAACCCATCCGCAACGCCGGGTCGCAAGACCAACCCCACGTCCGTTAACTCGACCGCTCGGTTCAATCTGCGGAACACTGGTGCGCCCAGATGCTCTTCTAACGATTTGATTTGAAACGAAAGGGCTGCTGGCGTGACATTCAGCTCATCCGCCGCCTTCGCAAATGACATATGACGTGCGGCGGCCTCAAAGGCACGCAGGGCGGTGAGCGGGGGCAAACGGTCTGACATAGTCACATCAGTATAACTTAACTGAAGCTATGAAAAGTCTCGTTTGTCGGATGGCACGCAAAGGCCCATATCAATTGCAACAGACACCGATAGCTCAAGGAGCCGATCCATGATCATGATTTCCGCAGACCCCCGCCTGCAAGCCGCCATTTCCCGTGCCCACGAAGAGCGCGGCGCGTTTATGCGTTGGCTGTTTGGCGCGAAGTAAGTCGCACCCGCCCGCACAAAAAAAGGCCGCTCTGGGAACAGAGCGGCCTTTTTCGCGTTTTGCTGCCTGAGAGATCAGACCATGTACTGGCCGCCATTCGCCGTCAGGGTCGAGCCTGTGACAAAGCCCGCGTCATCAGAGGCAAGGAATGTCACAGCGCGCGCAATCTCTTCCGCTTCGCCCAGACGGCCCACAGGGATCGCGCCAACGATCTGATCCATGACTTTCTCGGGGATCGTGCTCATCATTTCGGTGTTGATATAGCCGGGGGCTACGACGTTGACTGTGATACCCGCGCGCGCGCCTTCTTGGGCCAGCGCTTTGGTGAATCCGATGTCGCCCGCCTTGGCCGCCGCGTAGTTTGACTGTGCGAACTGGCCTTTTTGACCGTTGATCGAGCTGATCGAAACGATGCGCCCGAACTTCCGCTCACGCATGCCGCCCCAAACGTTGTGGGTCATGTTGAACAGGCCGGTCAGGTTCGTGTCGATCACCTGATGCCATTGATCTTTCGTCATTTTGTGGAATGGCGCGTCGCGTGTGATGCCCGCGTTGTTGACCAGAATATCAACGGGTCCGAGGTCTGCTTCGACCTTGGCGATGCCCGCCGCGCAATCGTCGTAGTCGGCCACGTTCCACTTGTAGGTCTTGATGCCGGTCTCGGCTGTAAACGCCGCCGCCGCCTCGTCATTGCCGGCGTAGGTCGCGGCGACTGTGACGCCTTCGGCCTTCAACGCTTTTGAGATCGCAGCACCGATGCCGCGCGAACCGCCAGTTACAATAGCCACACGAGCCATATCATATCCTCCAAATTATGCTTGAAATCTTGTTATCTTGATTCTACCCACCGCGCAATTTTATTGCGCGGTGGGTGATCAAAAATCAGGGGCGCTCAACACAGAGCGCGACGCCCATGCCACCACCAATACACAGGGTCGCCAGACCCTTTTTCGCATCGCGGCGCTTCATCTCGAACAGCAGTGTGTTCAGCACGCGGCAGCCAGATGCGCCGATGGGGTGGCCGATAGCAATCGCACCGCCGTTGACGTTCACGATCGCCGGATCCCAGCCCATGTCTTTGTTCACAGCGCAGGCTTGAGCCGCGAAGGCCTCGTTGGCTTCAACAAGATCAAGGTCATCGACGGACCAACCGGCCTTATCCAGCGCCTTGCGGGACGCATAAATCGGGCCGACGCCCATGATTGTCGGGTCAAGGCCAGCGGTGGCGTAGGACGCGATGCGGGCGAGCGGCTCGATCCCGCGCTTTTCGGCTTCGTCCGCGCTCATCAGTAGGGTCGCGGCAGCACCATCATTCAGGCCCGAAGCGTTGGCGGCAGTTACCGACCCGTCCTTGGCGAAGGCGGGGCGCATCTTGGCCATAGCCTCGATGTTGGCACCGTGGCGGATATATTCGTCTTGATCCGTGACGATGTCGCCCTTGCGGGTTTTCACGGTGAACGGCGTGATCTCGTCGGCGAACTTGCCTGCTTTCTGCGCGGCTTCGGCCTTGTTCTGGCTGGCCACGGCAAACTCGTCCTGCATGTCACGGCTGATCTGCCATTTCTCGGCGACGTTCTCGGCGGTCTGGCCCATGTGGTAGTTGTTGAACGCGTCCCAGAGGCCGTCTTTGATCATCGTGTCGATCAGCTTCATGTCGCCCATCTTTTGACCCGCGCGCATCGCTTGGGCATGCGGGGACATGGTCATGTTTTCTTGGCCACCAGCGGCGACAATCGAGGCATCGCCGAGCATGATGTGCTGCGCACCCAAGGCCACAGCGCGCAGGCCGGACCCACAGACCTGATTGATGCTCCACGCGGCGGCGTCTTGCGACAGGCCTGCGTTGATATGCGCCTGACGGGCAGGGTTTTGCCCCTGGGCCGCTGTCAGCACCTGACCCAAAATCGTCTCGCTGACCTCGGCGGCGTCGACACCGGCGCGGGCCACGACTTCCTTTAGGACGGCGGCGCCCAGATCATGCGCGGGCGTGTTGGCGAAGGCCCCACCAAAGCTGCCGACGGCAGTGCGGGCGGCGGATGCGATAACGACATTGGTCATAGAATGCTCCTTTGATATTTCCAGAATGGTCACGGCCAGCCCGTGACGTTGGGGCAAGGTTTATGCTGCCCCGCCCCCACGCGCAACCGAACAGCCCGCCCGCGCATAGCGGCCTTTCGCGCAGCACATGCGGGGTCTATCGTTGCGCCTAACTGCGGCGCGGCGCATGATCCCTGCACATATCACCGGACCGGAGACATCAATGGAACGCTGCGGCTGGGTCGGGACCGATCCGATCTACGAACATTACCATGACACCGATTGGGGGGTGCCAGAACGCGACAGCCGGGCGCTTTGGGAAAAGCTGATTCTCGATGGGTTCCAAGCGGGCCTCAGCTGGATCACGATCCTCAAAAAGCGCGAAAACTTCCGCGACGCCTTCGAGGGGTTCCACCCCCACATCATCGCGACATGGGGCGAAGCGGATGTTGAACGCCTGCTGCAAAACGCTGGCATCATCCGCCACCGGGGCAAGATCGAAGCGGCCATCACTAACGCCCAAGCCTACCTGCGGATCGAAGAGAGCCAAAGCTTCGCCGATTTCTGCTGGGACTACGTGGACGGTGCCCCTCTGCAACCCCGCTACGCAAGCTTGGCCGAGGTGCCCACGCAAACGCCGCTGTCCGTGCAGATGTCCAAAGACCTCAAGAACGCTGGATTCAAGTTCTGCGGGCCGACGATTGTCTACGCATGGATGGAGGCCGTGGGGATGGTGAACGACCACGTTCTGACCTGCGAGCGGCACGAGGTGGTGCGGGGGATGGGGTGAGAGGCAGTTCAGATTGGCATTTAATTTGCCTTTTGGTCGTCCACATAGGCCCGCAGAACATCCTGTATCCCACGATAGCTTTCCTTGTGAAACGCCTCTCTAAAATGGTTGGCGATATCAGTATCGACCCTCAAGAAAATCTGTGTTTGACGACCCGATACATCCTCGTGAGCATTGGAACCGCTGAAAAGTTTTATTCCTCTTGGCATACCCCTCCACTCTCTTTGCTCAGTCGGTTTCGACCCGTCCTTCCAACCATCCCAGTACAGCTGTAGGCCGTTGATTTGCTCGCGGCTAAGTCCGTAAGTCTCTTCTATATATGCGTCGCGACGATGCGGATATCCATTTAGATGGGACGTGGCCTGGAACGCGAGCCGCAACTGTTCTGATGTGGGTGCACCTCTGACCGGCCAACTATCTAGAACTGCGGAACACTCTTCTCGTCGGCGGCCCACAACAGTTTCGAATTCACCGTCGTGGTCTATGACATTTGGATCAATAAAGGCCTTCATACAGGCAACCATCGCGTCAGAATTTATCATCGTCGTACTCATCGCTCACCTACTTTTGTGTTGCAAAACCCCTCACCACTTCCCCAACGCCGCCTCGTCCTCATCCCTCTGCGCAACCCATTCCGCCCCATCTGCCGTCACTTCTTTCTTCCAGAACGGCGCTCGGGATTTTAGGTAGTCCATCAAATATTCGGCGGCTGCAAAGGCGTCGCCCCGGTGGCGCGCGGCGGTGGCGACCATCATGATCTGGTCCCCGACGCGCAGGCTGCCATGGCGGTGGATCACCAGCACATCGGCCAGTGACCAGCGCGCGGAGGCCTCGGCGGCAATCGCCGTCAGCGCCTTTTCGGTCATGCCCGGATAGTGCTCAATCTCCATATGGCTGAGCCCACCCTCGCGGTCGCGCACGATGCCGCTAAAGCTAACGATCGCCCCCGCCGCGTCGTGTCCGGTGGAAAACGCGTTCAGCTCGGCACCCGCATCAAACGCCGCCTCTTGCACGCGGATGTCCATCAGCCGCCCGTCATCGGTGGGAAAAACGCCACTTCGCGCACACCAGCGAGGGGGGCGTCGAACTCCGATAGCTCTTGGTCGAGGGCCACGCGCAGTGCCGAGATATCCTCGAACGCCACCGCATAGCGCTCTTCGCGGGCGCGCAACTCCGTCACTAGGTCCATCACTGTGGCGGCCTGTGTGTCGATCCGTTCACGCGGCAGGCCGATCCGTTCGCGGACCCATGCGAAATACATCACGTCCATCACTTGGCCCCTTTCAAGTAGGGCATTGATTTGGCAAAATAATCCCAGCCTGTAATCATCGTCAGCAGCGCCGCGAACCACAACAGTACTATACCCGCGTACCAGCTCAAGATCATGCCGTTATATTTCCAGATCAGCCCCAACTCGTCGGGGATGTCGCCCGCGAGCACGCCAAATACGGTCTCTTGGTCCATGCCGAACGACTGCATACCAAAGTAATGCTCAAACGCGCCGGTAGAAAACAGCACCGCGATGGCGACCATTTGCAGTGTGGTTTTCCATTTGGCGAGGTTCGTGACAGCCAGCAATCCCGCCGTATCCCCCAGATACTCGCGCAATCCGCTGACAAACACCTCGCGGAACATGATCAGGGTCGCGGGCAGTAGGATCCACGGGTTCATGCCCGAAAATCCGGTGATGACCAGCAGGGCGATGATCACCATCGCCTTATCCGCAATCGGGTCGAGCATCGCGCCGATCTTGCTCTCTTGCTTCCACGCCCGCGCTAGATAGCCGTCCAGGAAGTCGGTGAACGCCGCGACGACGAACAGCGCCAGTGCGAACCAATCCGCGTAGGGCCGCGTGAAATAGAGAAACATGATCGCAACACCGGGGGCCGCGAGCAGGCGACCGACGGTCAGGATGTTAGGCAGGTTCCAATTCATGACATCCTACATAAGCAGCGGCGGCGCAAAGCACCATATGCGGCCTCACCCCTTCTCGTGAAAGTAGTCATAGATCGTCTGCGCGAGTGTTTCAGATATCCCATCGACCGCTTTGAGGTCCGACAGATTTGCGCGCCCCACCGCCTTGGCCGAGCCGAAATGCGCCAGCAGGCTGCGTTTACGCCCCGCCCCTACGCCCGGTACGTCGTCGAGCGGCGTGGCCCCGATCGCCTTGGACCGCTTCGCGCGGTGGGTGCCGATGGCAAAACGGTGGACCTCGTCGCGCATCCGCTGGATGAAATAGAGCACCGGATCGTTGTGGCGAAGCGCCATGGGGCGTTTGCCGGTGCGGTGAAATTCCTCTTTGCCCGCGTCGCGATCCTCGCCTTTGGCCACGCCGACCATCGGCACATCGCCCACGCCCAGCTCGGTCATCACAGCGCGCACGGCACTGACCTGCCCCGCACCGCCGTCGATCAGCAACAGGTCCGGCCATGTCTCGCCCTGACGTTCGGGGTCTTCCTTGAGCAATCGCTGGAAACGCCGTGTCAGCACCTCTTTCATCATGCCGAAATCGTCGCCCGGCGTGATGCTCGTGTCTTTGATGTTGAACTTGCGGTACTGGCTCTTGATGAAGCCCTCTGGCCCCGCCACGATCATGCCGCCCACGGCATTGGTGCCCGAGATGTGGCTGTTGTCGTAGACCTCGATGCGCTGGGGGGTTTTGTCTAGCTCAAACGCTTCGGCCACCCCGGCCAGCAGTTTGGCTTGCGTCGCGGTTTCGCTCATCTTGCGGGCGAGGCTCTCGCGGGCGTTGCGGGCGGCGCCTGAGACCAGCTCTGCCTTTTCGCCCCGCTGGGGCACGATGATCTCGACCTTGCGGCTGATTTGTTCGCTCAAGGCATCGGCCATCAGCTGATGATCGTCTAGCCCATGGGACAGCAGCAACATCCGCGGCGGTTCGCGGTTGGTGTAGAACTGCCCGACAAAGGCCTGCATGACCTCGGCGGTATCTACGTCGCCTGCCACACGGGGGTAGTAGTCGTGGTTGCCCCAGTTCTGGTTGGCGCGGATGAAAAACACCTGCACGCAGGCCTGTCCGCCCTCCATATGCAGGGCCATCACGTCGGCCTCGGACACCGTTTGCGGGTTGATGCCTTGGGCCGATTGCACTTGGGTCAGCGCCTTGATCCGGTCGCGCATGGCGGCGGCGCGCTCGAACTCCATCTCGGCGCTGGCGGCATTCATCTCGGCAGCGAGCGCCTCTTGGATGCCCTTGGTGCGCCCGCTGAGAAACTCACGCGCGTTGGACACACTCGTCGCGTAATCCGCCTCGCTGATGTGACCCACGCAGGGGCCGGAACACCGCTTGATCTGATATTGCAGGCAGGGGCGTGTGCGGGTCTCAAAATCACTATCAGAACAATTCCGCAACAAAAACACCCGCTGCAATTGGTTTAGCGTGCGATTGACGGCACCGGCGCTGGCAAAGGGGCCAAAGTAGTCGCCCTTTTCGGTCTTCGCACCACGATGTTTCTTGATCTGCGGATAGGCGTGGGTTTTGGCCACGAGGATATTGGGAAAGCTTTTGTCGTCGCGCAGCAGCACGTTGTATTTTGGTTTCAGCTGTTTGATCAGGTTTTGTTCAAGCAGCAGCGCCTCGGTTTCGGTGCGCGTCGTCAGAAACATCATCGACGCCGTCTCGCGGATCATGCGGGTGATGCGGCCCGAATGCTGCGGCGACGGGCGCGAATAGGACGAGACGCGCGCTTTGAGGTTGCGGGCCTTGCCGACATACAGAACGCGGCTCTCGGTATCGAGCATCCGGTAGACACCGGGCGAGCCATCAATCGTGCGCAGATAGCCCTTGATGCGATCATAGCCCATCGGCTCAGCCTGCGGCACTTCGTCGTCTTTGGCGTCACTCATGGCCTACCCCGCACCCATCAAGATGATTCTGTCGTCCTGTGCAATTTAGCGCAGCAGGCACAAGTTAAAACCTGTCCCCGTTTTCTGTGGATAACTCCGTGGGCAAAACGTGGTCTTGCTGGAAGTTTCGTTTGTTTCAGCCCGCTTCACGTGATTGATTAAATTTTAAGCGATTTCACAAGTTTCTGATTTCATTGCGTTAATAAATTCTCAACTCGCAACATCTTGTTTTTGAACAAAATTGCAAACGCTGCAAAAACAAAATCCATGCCAGTGCGTAACTTTCACGCCCTCATTAACGCGGGCCCGCGAAACCGTGTCATTCTGGACCCAGTACATCGGGCGTTTTCCACGCCAAATGCTGCCCACCATCGACGTTGATGCACTGCCCCGTGACGGCTGGGGCGTCGATCAAATAACCCAAGGCGGCGGTGATATCTTCGGCATTCGACCCGCGCCCCATAATCGTGCTGCTGCGCTGGTCGGCAAAATGTTGAGCCGACTGACGCGCGCCCTGTAGCGTCGGACCCGGTGCAATAGCGTTGACCCGCACATGCGGCGCAAGGGCCTGTGCGGCGGTCTGCGTCAGCGTCCACAGCCCCATCTTTGCCAGCGTGTAAGTCATAAATTCCGGCGTCAGCTTGCGGATGCGCTGATCGGTCATGTTCACGATCAACGCCTGCGCGCGCGGCTCGCCGGTCGCGTCGATTTCGGCTTCGGGGGCTTGCGCCGCGAAGGCTTGGCTCAGGACAAAAGGCGCGCGCAGGTTCGATCCGATGTGCCGGTCCCAACTGTCGCGTGTGGCACTGGCCAGCGTGTCGTATTCAAAGATCGACGCGTTGTTGATCAGGCAGGTCAGCGGCCCACCCAAGGCTTCAGCCGCGCGGGGCACGAGGGTCTCTGTCTCGCTGTCTAACAGCAGATCGGCGCGCAGGGCCACGGCATTTTGCCCCATGCCCTCGATCTCGCGAACCACATCACGGGCCGCGTCTTCGGAACTGGCGTAGTGCACAGCGACGTCATAACCGCGCCCGGCCAAATACAGTGCCATCGCGCGCCCCAGCCGCGCACCAGCCCCGGTTACCAGCGCCCTCATACCAGCAAAAACAGGATATAGGCCGCGTAAAGCGCCGACAGGCAAACGCCCCACGTCCGTGTCAGGTCACGTCCCATTAACACCAGCGGGATCAACAACAGCGATGCGCCCACCATGACCCATAGGTCAAAGCGGAAAAATCCGGGATCGACGGGGATATTCCCCACGAGGCTGGCCACGCCCATGATGCCAAGCAGGTTGAACATGTTGGAGCCGATGACATTGCCGATCGCCACGTCTGCTTGCTTGCGCAGAGCGGCCATGACGGTGGTGGCAAGCTCGGGCAGCGATGTGCCGATGGCCACAACCGTTAGCCCGATCACCGCGTCAGAGACGCCAAATTCACGGGCGATGTTACGTGCACCGTCGACCAATAGATCAGCGCCCAGTGGCAGGCCAATCATGCCGAGCAGCAAGTATACAGCGATCTTCCACCCTGCCAGTGACGGGTCGGCACCCTCGACATCATCGTCGTCCTCGCCCGCAGCTTCAGCCGCTTTTGCCTCGGCGCGGTGTTGCAGCGACGACCACGCAGCGTGGCTCAGCATCGCGGCAAGCGCGATCAGCAATATGATGCCCGAGACCCAGTTGAGCGGCCCGAACCAGCACAAAACGATGAACAGACCCGTCGCCGCCAGCATCTGAAAATAGCTGCTGCGTGTATCACATTCGCTGGTGTGCATCGTGGCCAACAGAGCGGGCACGCCCAGCACCAGTAGCACATTCGCGGTGTTTGATCCGACCACATTGCCCAAGGCCAGCCCCGGCGCGCCATCCAGAATCGAGTTCACGGACACGAGCAGTTCCGGCGCAGAGGTGCCAAAGGCCACGATGGTCAGCGACACGATCAGCGCAGGGATACCCACGCGCAACGCGAGGTTCACCGCCCCTTTGACCAAGGCGTCGCCCGCCAGCAACAGGATCACCAGCCCGAGGGCGACATAGACCCAATCCATCAACGCCGCTCCTTACCGCACGCGCAGGTGCCCTTGCCGATACGGAACCGCCCACAGGACGTGCATTTGGCCGCAGCAAGGCGCGCTTGGCCGGGAAATTTCAACCGTCCAAACAAGGCGAGCACCATCATGCCGACCAAGAACAGAGCGATGATCTTGCTCAGCATTCCTTAAAGCCCAAACCGTGCGAATTCGGCGCGCTCTGCGATCCGTGCATCGGCGGCCCCGACGATATCTGCTGACAATGCTGCGCCAAAACGCGACAGAAGGCCGCGTTTTTGACCGTACTTGCGGAATTGCACCTTATCGCCAAACCGGCCCTTCATCACCGGGATGAGATGACCCAAACCATCTGCGAGACCCTGCTCGACCGCTTTGTTGCCGATCCAGACCTGCCCAGAAAACAGGTCAGGATTGTCGGCCAACCGCGTGCCGCGCCGTGTTTTGACGTGATCAATGAAGACGTCGTGAATGTCGTTGAGCCAGCCTTTCAGCCGCTCGATATCTTCGGGTTTTTCGGGACGGAACGGGTCGAGCATTGATTTCGACGTCCCCGATGTATGCACCCGTCGCTCGATCCCCAAACGGTCAATCGCGTCGTTCAGGCCAAACCCGGACGAGATCACCCCGATAGAGCCTACCATAGACGTCGCATCGAGGAATATTTCATCGGCGGCACAGGCCAACCAATAGCCCCCCGATGCCGCCACATCTTCGACGAACGCATAGACGGGGATTTTCTTTTCGACGCTCAGACGCCGGATACGGGCGGCGATCAGCGACGATTGCACCGGCGATCCGCCGGGCGAATTGATCTGGAGAGCGACCGCCTTGGGCTTGCCCTTGGCGAATGCCTTTTCAATGACAGGCGCCAGTCCCGGATCATCCAAGCCCCGCGATGCATTTGCGATCATGCCTTGTAGCCGGATGACGGCGACAGTGGGCGGCGACGGGGTGAAGGGATTCCAGCGGCTCATCGGATGGATGTAGGCTGCGGCTGCCCGAGGGGCAAGGGGAAGCCGCAAGCGCAGGCGTCACTGACGAATGCGCCATCCCGTCTTAAATATCCACCAAATCGCCCCAAGGCAGAGCGAGGTGAACAGCGCTATGGCAAACAGCGACATCCCAAT
>CALHAP010000168.1 GCA_937931795.1 uncultured Paracoccaceae bacterium | reverse complement strand
CAACCCCTCGGCAACCAGACGCTCGGCCCATCCTTCGGAATGCTCAAACAAATGCCCCTGCCAGCCCCGCGCTTCGGCGGCGGCAATATTATCGTCGCGGTCATCGGCAAACAAAAGCCCGCCGGGGGCCAGGCCGCAATCCTCCTCAACCATCCGGTAAATCTCCGGGTCTGGCTTGATCACCTTCATCGCGCCGCTGATATATCGTTTGTCGAATTCCTCAAGAAACGGGTATTCTTTCTCAGCAATTTCAAAGGTATGGGTGCCAAAATTGGTCAGGGCAAACACCGGCACACCTTTGCGCCGCAGCGCGCGCAGCAGACGAACGGAATGGTCGATCACCGGGGCGGCCAACTCGATCCAGCGGTCCGACCACATGCTGATCTCAGTGGCAAATTCGGGATAGGCTATGGCTGCCTCAGCCATCACAGCGGTCATATCCTCGCCCAGATCAGAGCGATCATTGAGGGCACCCATTGGGACCGCCTCAAACATCGCGATGCGACGATCACGACCCACAACACGGTCGTAGAAACGCTCGGGGTGCCATTCAATAAGGACGTTGCCGATGTCAAAAACAACGGCCTGTGGCGTGGGCATTGGGGGTGCTCCTTTACGCATTTCAGATAGGGTACAGCCTGCTTGACCTAAAGGGTAGCCGCGACAAACGACCGCAGCTGATAATGATGCAGACTTGCCTCAGACGTCGGTCTTGGCACCGCGCACTTCACGCTCCAACGCATCTAGGAACCGCGACCGATCCGCCTTGCCAAACGCTTTGCCACCGCCTTGGCGAAAGGGGTCAGCCGCGCGCATATCTGTCATCAAATCGCGCGTGGCCAAAACCCCACCGATGTTGCGCGCGTTCAAAACCGCGCCGTTGTGTTTGATCACCCGCGCGCCGTTCTCGATGCAGCGGGCGGCCAGCGGGATATCGCCCGTGATCACCACATCGCCCCGGCCAGCGCGATCCGCGATCCACATATCCGCAACGTCAGGACCATCAGGCACAATCACCGTCTCGACGAGGGCCGCGGGTGATGGGCGAATGCCACCGTTCGAGACGACAAACATCCGTAACCCATGGCGCAACGCCACGCGCTCGGCCTCGGATTTCACCGGACAGGCATCCGCATCGACGTAAATCACGGCAGACACCTGTGCGCACGCGCTGTGCATACCGGGTGCATAGACCGTGCCACCCTATTTTGCCGTGTTTTCAGACCCATAGTGCTTCGGCGTGAAAGCTGACGTGATCTTCCATAAAGCTCGAAACAAAATAGTAGGAATGGTCATAGCCGCGCTGCATCCGCAGGGTCGCAGGCTGCCTGCGCTCGGCGATTGCAGCGGCCAAACTCTCGGTCATCAGCTTATCGCCAAACTGGTCCGACGTGCCCGTGTCGATCAGCATACGCCCGTCGAAGCCTCTGGTTTTCATACATAAAGTGGCATCATGCTTGGCCCAAAGGCTCTCATCCTCGCCCAAGTATCCGCGCAGCTGTTTTTGGCCCCACTCGCTTTGGGTCGGATTACAAATCGGCGCAAACGCAGACACAGACCGATACCGCCCCGGCAGGCCCATCGCCAAGGTCAGCGCACCATGCCCGCCCATAGAATGCCCAGTAATGCCCTGCCGTTCGCCATCAATCGAGAATGTGCTGGTCACCAATGCAGGCAATTCTTCAGCCACATAATCCCACATATTGAATGACTTAGCCCATGGCTCTTCGGTCGCATTCACGTAAAATCCAGCGCCCTGCCCCATATCAAACGCCTCGTCATCCGGCACGCCCTCGCCGCGCGGCGAGGTATCGGGAAACACCACCGCGATCCCATTGCGCGCGGCCCAGGCCTGTGCGCCCGCCTTGGTCATCGCGTTCTCATGGGTGCAGGTCAGCCCCGACAAATACCACAACACAGGCACCGGTGCGTCCTCGGACAGCTCGGGCAGAAATACCCCAAATGTCATCTCGCCACCGCAGACGTCAGAGGCATGCGCATAGACCCCCTGAACACCGCCAAAACACCTGTTTTCACTGATGGTTTTCATTGCTCACCCTTTCGATCACATGCCCCCCGGTGTGACCCAAGCGATCACCGCTGACAAGGTCACAATACTGGCCGCCGTCGAGATCAAAATGGTCGCAGACACGCGCTGCGGAGCCACGCCGTAATGCGCCGCTTGGATATAGATATTGCCCGCCACGGGCAGGGCTGACACAGCCACCATGACCATCGCCGCATAGGGGTCCACCGGCCAGATAACCAACGCACACAGGGCAATCGCCGCCGGATGCAGCACTAGTTTGGCAAAGGACAACCACCCGGCAACCGCGACCCGTTCCGCTGATTTCGACGCCAAAGATGCGCCAATGGCGAACAGCGCGCCGGGTGTGGCCGCAGCCCCCAATGTTACGAGAAAACTGTTCACCGGTGTCGGGATGCCCATTCCGCTGGCCGACCAGATCAGGCCGAACGAGATCGACATCACCATCGGATTTTTCAGAACCCCCAAACCCACCGTGCGCAGGATCCCAAATCCGATCCGTCCATCGCGCGACCCGGTGATCAGGATCACGATGAGCGAACCGAAAAAGATCAGATCAACCGCCAGCATCAACATCACTGGCCCGACGGAAGCTTCGCCAAACAACAGCACGAACATCGGAATGCCCAGAAATCCAGTGTTCCCGATGCAGGCACATTGCGCTTCTACGGCGGCCTCGGCCACGGGTCGCTTGCGCGCCAAAGCCACTGCAAAACCAATGAGATAGACCGCGAGGGTGCCTGCGAAATAAGAAATCACCAGCACCGAATCCCAGACCTGTGCAAAGCTCAGATTGGCCGAAAACCGGATCAACATGGCCGACAGCGCAAAGTAGAACACGAATTTCGTCAACCACGCGGTGGCCTCAGCCGGAAAGAACCCTGACCGCCCGGCCCCATAGCCCAGCCCGATGATCGCAAAAAACGGCAGGACTTGCAGCAGAACCTCGATCACCGCTGAAATCCCCCGCTCGCACTCATCTGGTCTCTACCCGCTGCCAATTATTGCCCCTACAGCCAAGACCAAAGCACCGGCCAGCACCACTTACAAGGCGGCAGAGATTGGTCAAACCCGTCAACTCGGTCCACCACGATAATTAGACCTGTCCTCATATAGTGTTTTTGTCTCATCGCGTAGGTATCTCAGCACGACCTGCTTGTCGAAACTGAACCGGACGGTCTAGATTAGACGCTTAGTCAAAAGGCGCATTCATGGCAGATGGCACCCAAAGCAAGGCCCGGCGTGGCCGCAAAACCGACCAAGTGCTCGCAGGCGCACGCGATGTGTTCCTCGCAAAGGGATTTGAAGGGGCGACCGTGGATGACATCGCCCGCGCGGCAGGCGTCTCTAAGGCGACGGTTTACAGCTATTTCACTGACAAACGGCAGCTCTTTGTCGAAATGGCCACGCATCAATGCAAATTGCAATCGGACGAGGCGCTGCACCGCATCGACCAATCCTTGCCGCCCGCACTGGTCCTTAAACAAGCGGGAACGCAGTTTTTGGGGTTTGTGCTGTCTGACATCGGGCAGCGCATTTTTCGCATCTGTGTGGCGGAATCCGAGCGTTTCCCTGATATCGGCGCGCAGTTTTACGCCAGTGGTCCGATGGTGATGCGCGCGGTCGTCGCGGCCTACCTGCAAAAATGCTGCGAACGAGGCGAGCTACAGATCACGGACATAGCGCTGGCCGCCGACCAATTTGCCGAAATGTGCAAAGCCGATTTATGGATACAGATGATCCTGCGGGTCAAAACCAATGCGACGGCTGATGAAATTGACCGCGTGGTCACCGGCGCTGTCGAGACGTTTCTGGCGCGCTACGGCACCTGACCCGCCCACGTGGCAACGTGCTGGAACAACTGCATTTCTTCGGGCAGAAACCCATCGCTTTCCTCGCCCACAGGCCGCCCGTTGAGCGCCATGACAAACGCCACATCGCGCGCCGCATCATACCAAACGCCGCCCACAAACCCGTAAGCATTGGCGAAATGACCAATCAACGGACGCGGATAAAACACCGGGTCATCATAGATTTGCAGGCCCCAGCCATAACGCTCAAACGCGCCGTCGTAGGTCTCCATATACCCCATATCCGGCGCCCATAGCACGTCACGCGGCACGTCCCGCAGTGACCGTGCCAAGCGCAAAGCCCCCATCAACGATATCCGCAACCCGCCCTGCGGAGACAGGCGCTGCGCAGCACCCAAGGCACTTGGCGCAGGCACATCCTGTGCTGTCACCACCGCGTCAATCTGAGGCATAAATGCGCCGTTCGCATCACGCCGATACGTCGGCAGCCGCGCCGCGCGCGCGTCCTCGGTCAGCCCCACCCAATTGAACCCTGCGCGGATTTCATTGGGCGCAAAGATCAGCCGTTCTGCCAAGTCGCTCAACGTCTCGCCCGTCGCCCGTTCGATCGCGCAACCCAACAAAACATAGCCCAGATTGCTGTAGTCAAAGGCGGTGCCGGGGGCGTGGGGGCCAAAACAATCTGTATCCGCCACAAAACGCTGCACTGTGGTGTCCATAGGCACGGCATAGCCACCCACGTCGCTAAGGCCCGCTTGGTGGCTGGCGACCTGCACCACGGTGATCGGCTGATCTGGCCACAAAGGGTGCCGCAGCGTCCAGCCTAGATATTCGCTGATATCGCGCCCGCCATCCAACACATGCCGGGCGATTTGCCCCGTGACCACCTTGGAAATAGAGGCCGCGCGCCAGAACGTCTCTGGACCTGCCTCAATCCCCGGCGCAGTTGCTATCTCGATGGTGGGATCAGACAGCCCCCGCGCCATCGCCAAGCCTGCAAAGGCAAACGGCGGCGCGAGGGCTGCAAGCGGGTTCAAAACTCGACGACGGCCCGGATGGATTTACCGGCGTGCATCAAATCAAACCCCTCGTTGATCTGATCCAGCGTCAGTTTGTGGGTGATCATCGGGTCGATCTCGATCTTGCCGTCCATGTACCAATCGACAATTTTCGGCACATCCGTCCGACCCTTTGCCCCGCCAAACGCGGTGCCGCGCCAGCTGCGGCCCGTGACCAGCTGGAACGGACGGGTCGAGATTTCAGCGCCCGCAGGGGCCACGCCGATGATGATGCTCTCGCCCCAGCCCTTATGCGCGGCCTCTAGCGCGGTGCGCATGACGCCCACATTGCCCGTCGCGTCAAAGGTATAATCCGCCCCGCCACCCGTTAGCTCGACCAGATGGGCGACCAAATCGCCCTCGACCTCGGATGGATTCACGAAATCGGTCATGCCAAAATGCGTGGCCATCTCGACCTTACCCGCATTCAGGTCAACACCCACGATCTGATCCGCACCCGCCAGCCGCAGCCCTTGGATCACGTTCAGACCAATGCCTCCCAGACCGAACACGATCCCGCGCGAGCCGATCTCGACCTTGGCCGTATTGATCACAGCGCCAATGCCCGTGGTCACACCGCAGCCGATGTAGCAGATTTTGTCGAACGGCGCGTCTTTTCGGACTTTGGCCAGCGCAATTTCAGGCACAACAGTGTGGTTGGCGAAGGTCGAACAGCCCATATAATGATGGATCGGCGTGCCATCGAGCATCGAAAACCGGGTGGAGCCATCGGGCAGCAGGCCCTGACCTTGGGTGCTGCGGACCTTTTGACAGAGATTGGTTTTGGGGTTCAGGCAGTATTCACACTCGCGACATTCCGGCGTGTAGAGCGGGATCACGTGATCACCGACCTCTAGGGATGTCACGCCCTCGCCCACCTCGATGACGACGCCCGCGCCTTCATGGCCTAGAATCGCAGGGAAAATACCCTCGGGGTCGTCGCCAGAGCGGGTAAATTCATCGGTGTGGCACAGGCCCGTGGCCTTGATCTCGACCAAGACCTCGCCCGCGCGTGGGCCATCAAGATTGACCTCCATCACTTCGAGCGGTTTTCCTGCGGCAACGGCGACGGCGGCACGGGTTCTCATGGGGCATTCTCACTGATTGGATGTTTGCGCGCAGGGTATCTTTCTGCCGCGCAAAGGCAACCCTTGGTGCGGCCCCGTGCGCTTGCAGGCGCCACAGGCTTGGGCCATGGTCGGGGCTATGATGCGACTGATCCCAATCGTTTTATGCCTCGCCGTCGTGGGCTGCGCAGCGCCAGAGGTGGAATTGCCCCCAGCGCCCACACCGCAGTCCGACACCTGCGGGGCGGCCCCCTACACGCGGCTGATAGGACAAGACGCAACAGAGCTAGAACGTGAGCTGATCCTACGCCAAGTGCGCATCATCCGCCCCGGTGATCTGGTCACACAAGACTTCGTGCCGACGCGAATAAATTTTGTGGTGGGACCAGCGGGGCGCATCGCGCGCATCTATTGCGGCTAGGCCCCTTAGAGACCAGAAATCCCACCCCCTCGGGACAGAGATGGGGTGGGATCCTGTAGTCTATCGACGAATAGGGCGCCAGCTAGGTGGGGGCAAAAAGTGACGCCTCGTCCGTTTCGATGAGAACTGTTTCACACCCGAAAAAGGCCGGGTCATGGTGCAAATGAGACATTTTGTGGGAAGGGTTGGGTGACGTGGACGATGTTCGACATCGCCACATCTGGGCGGAAAACCGGGAGATTGTCGGTTCACAAACCCGCTGCCTTTGATAGCCTTCGAAAGCCAGTAGTTCTGTGAAATCCTCCATCGGATTGCCGCATTGATCTGAAAGGAAAATCGCAGGACTATCGAAGGATCAAACATGCTTTTGCGAACCGCCACGACTGCAATTTTTCTGTCGCTTCCAGCCAGCGCAGACCCGTTCGATACATTCCAAGACTGTGACGCCTGCCCTGTTATGATCGAAGTCCCGATGGGGTCATTCTTAATGGGTGCCCCTGAGGATGAATTCCGGCGGAATATGATTGTAGATGGCAATGGCGCTCGGCGCGCATCGCCCGGCGATATGCTAACAACGGATAAAGAGGGACCGCAGCATGTAGTGGAAATGGATATCCACTTTGCAATGTCGCGTGATGAAGTAACATACGATCAATGGATGCATTGCGTTAGGGATGGAGGATGCAATGGATATGAGTCATATTCATTTGCCCTCGTTTCTTCAGGCCCAAATCAAGGTGATATCGTTGATATAATTGGAAATCATCCCATTAGTAGTATCTCATTTAACGATGCACAAAGTTATATATTTTGGCTGAATGAAATCGCAGTTGATGGTCTATATCGCCTGCCAACTGAGGCTGAGTGGGAGTATGTTGCACGCGCTGGAACCCAAACACCGTTTTATCAGGGCGTTACGGTCACGTCTAATCAGGCTAATTTTTCTGGAATGATGACACGTGTTGTAATGGTGGACAATTCACTTGATTTGGAGACGCGGGGAGTGCAAATGCCAGTTACTGATCTTAATGCTATAAATCCATGGGGTTTCCGGCATATGGTCGGTAATGTAAGTGAGATTACGCTATCTTGCTATACGGAGTATTATGCTGGTTGGGCGACTGCGAGTGATTGGCTGATCAATAGCTATGGTGAGGTATGTGATAGAGTATATCGCGGGGGAAGTTTCGGAAGTCCAATCGATGTTTTGAGATCAGGTCGGCGGGGACATCGAAACGATAGTTCGCGACCTTCGACTGCTGGGTTTCGGGTGGTTAAAGAAATTAATATTCCTTTGCAGTAAGGAAGCCTGGTGCAACAACAGCACAAGTAACGTCAGACTTGGCTAAACCTTCGGCGTTATGGATGGGACAGTGCGCATGTTTGTTGCTGGCCTACCTCGCTTGCAATAGATCGCTGCTTTATCACCACTTCCCCCCACCAGCTTCACCTTGAACCGCAGCCCGTTTGCCGCAAGTCTAGGGGTATGACAGCACATACCACACCGCCCCCCAAACGCCCGCCCGAGCAAGTTGCGTTTCATCGGACCGAGTTGGGGCCTATTTTGACGCTCTACGGGCGCATGGTGGCGGCGGGTGAATGGCGCGATTATGGGATTTCGTCGCTGCGCGAGGTCGCGGTGTTTTCGATCTTCAAACGCACCGCCGAGAACCCGCTCTACCGCATCGAAAAACGCCCCAAGCACCGTTTGCGCCAAGGCCAATATGCGGTGATCGGGATGCAGGGACAGGTGCTTAAACGTGGCGATGACCTGAAAGCAGTGTTGCGGGTTCTCGAACGCAAGCTGATCCGCGCGGTCAATTAGCGCTCAATATCAATCTTTTGCGCGCCAATACCGGGCCATCCCCCTGCGCCCCAATCCGCAAAATCGCTTGGGCTATCGGCTCGTAGACGCAGGCCATGTGATGCGCGTTGGCGTGCAGCAGAGTTTCCGGGTCGACCAAAATGCCCACGTGCCCTTTCCAGAAATACAGATCATTGCGCGCGGGCGGCACCCCGTCTGCCAGTGGCGCGCCCAAAGCCGTGGCTTGCAAATCGCTGTCACCGGGGCAGTCGATCCCGCAGGCCAGCAGTGCCGCTTGTATCACCCCAGAGCAATCAATGCCCGCGCACGAATTTCCGCCCCACAAATAGGGCACCCCGAACAAGGTCTGCGCCACGGTGGCCGGGTCTGCAAAGGGGCGGTCCATCGGGCGCAGGTGCTTTTTAGGGATGTAGCCCTGCGAGGTTTGGAACATCTTGGGCGCTTCAGCCGTGACCACCACCCGCGCGCCTAGGTTCAGGGGCAGGATGTCGCGCGATTTAAAGCTCTCGGTTTCATAGAGATGCGTGCCTGCGGTGCCGACGAAATGGGTGGGCTCTATGGGTGCGCCCAGCGATGCCTGTTCGACATAGCCCACATAGCCGTCCTTGGCCGATTGCACGAAGGCCCAGCCCGCGTGCCGTTCATAAACCGTCACAGCGTCGCCAAATATCAGCTGTCTGTCGCGGCGCGCATCCGGGCGCGGGCACAGGTCAGTCACGCCCACAACAATCGAGGCCGCCTGCCCGTCGGTGAACACCTCTGCCTCGACCTGTCCTTTCAGCGCTGTGGCCGCGACGCGTCCATTGGCCGGGGTCAGGCGGCGGTCCAGCGTCACAGGTCCAACAGGTCTGGCAGGGCGGCAAAGATCGCACGCGTGCCTTGGCCGACGCCCCCTTTGGGTCGGGCCGGAGCTGCCGCGCGTTGCCAGCCGTAGATGTCGAAATGCACGTAGCGGTCGGGCGCGAACCGCCGCAAGAACAACGCCGCCGTGATCGCCCCCGCCTGCCCGCCACCCGGCGCGTTGTCGAGATCCGCAACACCGGGTTCGATATCCGCCTCGTAGCCCGCGTGAAACGGCAAGCGCCACACGGGGTCTGCCACCACCTTACCCGCCAAGGCCAACGCCTGTGCCACCCCCTCGTCATCGGTGAAATAGGGGGCAATATCGCCCCCCACCGCCACACGGGCAGCCCCGGTCAATGTGGCCATAGAGATCGTCAAATCCGTCTGCCCCTCACCCGCGAGTGCCAGCGCATCGGCCAAGACCAAGCGACCCTCGGCATCGGTGTTATTGATCTCGACCGTCAGACCCTTGCGCGACGTCAGGATGTCTTGCGGGCGGAAGGCGTCGCTAGAGATGGCGTTCTCGACCGCCGGGATCAGCACCCGCAGGCGCAATGCCACACCGCACGCCATGATCATCTGCGCAAGGCCCAGCACTGCCGCCGCACCGCCCATGTCCTTTTTCATCAGCCCCATCGACGCGCCGGGTTTGATGTTCAACCCGCCTGTGTCAAAGCACACGCCTTTGCCCACCAGCGTCAGATGCGGCCCGGTTGTGCCCCATGTCATCTCGATCAGGCGGGGCGCGCGGTGGGATGCGGCGGCGCGGCCCACCGTGTGGATCATCGGAAAATTCTGCGCCAATAGATCATCGCCTGTGACGACCGAAACCTCTGCGCCGTGGGCCGTGGCAAGCGCGCGTGCCGCAGCCTCCAGCTCGGCCGGGCCCATATCGCTGGCGGGCGTGTTGATCAGATCTCGGGTCAGCGCCTCGCCCTGCGCAATCGCCTCAACGCGGGCCGCATCAATGCCTTCTGGGGCCCTGAGAGCGGCTTTGGGCTTTGTTTGCTTGGCGTATCGGTCAAAACGATACCCTGCCAAAAGCCATCCCAGCGCGAAACTATCGCGTTCCTCAACCGGCACGCCACTGGCCAAAGCGTAGGTTCTTGCGGGCAATGTTGCGACCGCACGGGATGTCAAAAACCGGCCCCTGCTGCGGGCTTTCTCTGACCCTGCGCCGATCAGCACGAGGGCTATGCCACCATCCACATCGGGGCAGACCACATGCGCACCAGCAGCACCCGCAAACCCCGATGCGGCGACCCAAGCGCGCTGCGCATCTGTCAAATCGACCGCATCGAAATGCGGGGCCTGATCCGGGCGCACGACGTGTAGTGGGCAGGCATCAGCGGTAGCGGGCGCAAAGGAGAGCGGGACATCGGACATGATCGACGGACTTTCAGCTAGGGACGTATTGTCTGCCGACACTAGCGATACGACCCCGCGCCGCAAGGGTCAGCTGTTGGGCAAATCCAGCGCCATCTGACCCAGCCGCAACATACGGGCGACGGTGGCCCCCAGCGCCACCGTATCGCGTTGGGCCATCGCATCGAGGATATGATCGGCGGCGCGCGCCACATCCGGCAACCCCGATTGCACGCCCAATTTGCGCAACCGGCGGGCCGCAGCTTCCAGATCGGGAAAATCAAACCTATCGTAGGCCTGCTTCACCGCTGTCAGGCGAAATGCTGTTTCTTCATGGATGCGCTGTTGTTCTTTGGACCACGCGTCATCCTCCATCGTGCGCAGATGCCGCTCGCGCTGCCCTTCGTCTTGGCGCAAACGGTCGCGCGGCGTCAGCCGGATCAAATCGGCAACGGCATGGGCATTCGGGGGGTCAGATGAGCGGCTCATAGGGCGGGGTTTAGACGCAACAGCGTTGTGAAGACCTTTCCAAGCGCCCAAAATATAGGCACAAATCGTCTCAACCCTTTCTAAACACCCGCCCTATTGATCCAATCGACCAATAGTGGCACCTAGTCACAGCGTCTTGGTTCAAGGAGGTTTCCATGCCCACAACTCGGCCTTTGCCTGAATATCTGGTCCGGCGGTATAGCGGATGGAAAGCAACGACATTCGCGGAAAACCGAGGCTGGTACAAACGCCTCGCCGACGAAGGGCAGCGCCCGCGCGTTATGGTGATCTCGTGCTGCGACAGCCGGGTCAATGTCACAGCGATGTTCGGAGCCGACCAAGGCGAGTTCTTCATTCACCGCAACGTGGCCAACCTCGTCCCGCCCTTTGCGCCCGACGGCGACCACCATGGCACTTCGGCGGCGGTGGAATATGCGGTGCGCACGCTCAATGTCTCGGACATCATCGTGTTTGGTCATTCTGGCTGCGGTGGGGTGCGCGGGTGTTATGACATGTGTTCAGGTGCGGCCCCTGAACTGACCGAAAGCACCAGTTTTGTCGGACGTTGGATGGATATTCTGCGCCCCGGCTACGACAGCCTCGCGGATGGTGACACCGAAGACCGCGTGCGCGCCTTGGAAAAAGAGGCCGTGCTGGTGTCCTTGCGCAATCTGATGACATTCCCTTTTGTGGCCGAGGCGATCAAAGATGACCGTCTCAGCCTGCATGGCCTGTGGAACGATATTTCCGAGGGCACGATTGAGAGTTTTGACAACACCACCCGGAATTTCGCTGCAATTTAAGGCAAACCGGGGCGGCAGCAGCATCGAGCCACGCTTTTTCGCGTCTCCCCCCTGCCCAATCGCCACGATTTCACTTAAACATGCCGCAACAGTCTGAGCGGGGGCATGATGGGCGAAATACTCACATTGGCGGGCGAAAACCTGCTGTCACCCATAATTCTATGCTTTGCCCTTGGCCTCGCAGCCGCCCTCGCGCGATCCGATCTCAGCGTGCCGGAAGCCGTGGCCAAGGGCATGTCGATCTATCTGCTGTTTGCAATCGGCTTCAAAGGTGGGGCTGCGGTCGCGGCAAACGGGATTGATGCAGGTCTGTTGATGGCCATCGCCGCCGGTGTCGTGCTGTCATTTGCCCTGCCGTTCGTGGCCTTTGGGTTGCTCAGGTCCATGACCGGGTTGTCGCGCATTGATGCCGCTGCCGTGGCCGCGCATTACGGGTCGATTTCCATCGTGACTTTCGTGGCCGCCACATCCGTGCTCGAAGGACGCGGGATCGCCGCCGAGGGCTATATGGTCGCCGTCGCCGCCGTGATGGAAGCGCCCGCCATTCTATCCGCGCTGTTTTTGGTCGCAAAAGGCGGATCGTCGCGGCAACAAGATGGGTTGATGCAAGAGATATTGCTTAATGGATCTATCGTTTTGCTGGTGGGATCGTTTCTTATCGGGGCAGTGACGGGGGCCGATGGCCTGGCCAAAATCGAGAGCTTTATCGTTTCCCCGTTCCAAGGGGTGCTCTGTCTATTCCTGCTCGATATGGGCCTCGTAGCGGGCCGTGGATTGCGCGAAAGCAAAGCGGGGTTGTCGCGCATGACAGTGGTCTTTGGCCTGACCATGCCGTTGATCGGGGCCGCGTTGGGCGCGCTTGCAGGTTTGGTGATCGGGTTGTCGACGGGTGGTTTGGCGCTGCTTATGGTGCTGTCCGCGTCAGCCAGCTACATCGCGGTTCCAGCGGCGATGCGCGTCGCCCTGCCCGAAGCAAACCCATCTATTTATCTGACATTGTCGCTAGGGATCACCTTTCCCTTCAATCTCACGCTGGGCATCCCGATCTATGTAGCGGCGGCCAGCGCCCTGACCGGCGGAGGCCTGTAACCCGATGGAAACCCATAACGCAAAACGTGTCGAGATCGTCATCGAGGCCCCACTAGAGCGGCGTTTGACGGATGCTTTGGAAGAGGCGGGCGTCACCGGGTTCACCATTCTGCCTGTCCAAGGCGGGTCCGGGCGGTCCGGGCGCTGGAGCCGCGAAGGCCAGATCGGGCGGTCCGGCATGGTCTCTGTGGTCTGCTTGATCAGGCCCGATAGGTTGGACAGCCTGCTCGATGCCGCCTTCACCGTTGTTGAACGTCACATCGGCGTTGTCAGCGTCACCGATGCCCAGGTGCTGCGCGCCGAACGGTTCTAACGAAAAAAGGGCGCCCCAATGGGACGCCCCTTTCAAACTGATTTGGTTGAGATTAGCTTGCTTTACGCTTGCGCGCTGCAACTCCAAGACCGCCCATTGCAGTCAGCAAAAGCGCGGCACCCGCTGGCAGTGGCACAGCGGCAGGTGACAAATCAACATTGATGTCGGCCTGCTGGCCCAGCATCGCGTCGGTATCGAGCAAAGCACAGGCCGCGCAATCCGCGCTCACAAGGCTATCAAGGCGGAACCAGAAGGCCATACCAAAGTTAGAATTGTGCAGGTTCGGACCAATTTCGCCGTTTACACCGGCACCGATCTGAACAGCAGATGAGCCATCAACAGGCAGACGTGCAAGATCGAACACCAGCCCTTCGAACGCACCAAAGCCCTTCAACGTGCCACCTTCGATATCGAGGTAATCCGCATCTTGATTTGGGTTCACATCACTAAAGACCGGCTTGAACGTCGGATCAGTGATCGTGTTGTCGGAAAAGTCGCGGTCAAAAGTGAAATCAAACGCGAAGCCCGTGCCTGCAACGCTTACGTGCTCTGTCGATCCATTCAGGCTGCCGGCGGTCGCAGATGCGTTGAAAGTCCCTGGTTGGTTCAAAACGAATGTCGGATCGTCGGTCCCGATAATCTTTTCGAGCTCGCCCATGATAATTTGGTCAAACCACAGCGATACTGGCCCACCAGTGCGCTCGGACTCCGCTGCAGTCACATCGAATGTACCGTTTGTCATCGTTGCAGCTTGCGCGGATAGGCCCATGACCCCCACTGCAGCACTTGCCACCATTGTCTTAAAAAACATCTTTGTTCCCCCATAAAACCATTTTGCCGCCACAATTGCGACAACACGCCACAACCCTAACGGTCACTTTGTTGCACTGTAAATGGGAAAATCGCGCCTTTGCCATCACGGGCGTTCTTCGCGAAACCAATTACCCCTTTTTAAGGTGATTGTTTCCCAGCACTTCTGCGATCTGAATCGCGTTCAATGCCGCCCCTTTGCGCAAGTTGTCGGAGACACACCACAGGTTCAGACCATTCTCAATCGTGCTGTCCTGACGGATACGGCTGATGAAGGTCGCGAAATCGCCAACGCATTCGACGGGCGTCACGTACCCCCCCTCTTCACGCTTATCTATCACCATGATGCCCGGCGCCTCGCGCAGGATGTCGCGTGCTTCATCCTCGTCGAGGAAATCCTCAAATTCGATGTTGATCGCCTCGGAATGTCCGACAAAGACCGGCACGCGCACGCAAGTCGCTGTGACCTTGATGGCGGGGTCGATGATTTTCTTGGTCTCGGCCACCATCTTCCACTCTTCTTTGGTGGTGCCGTCTTCCATAAAGACGTCGATGTGCGGGATCACGTTGAAGGCGATCTGTTTGGGGTAGACCTTCGGGGCGACTTCTTGGCCGGGGACATACATACCTTTGGTCTGGTTCCACAGCTCGTTGATCGCGTCTTTGCCAGTGCCGGACACGGACTGATACGTGCTGACGACGACGCGCTTGATGCGGGCACGGTCATGCAGCGGCTTAAGGGCCACGACCATCTGGGCTGTCGAGCAATTGGGGTTCGCGATGATGTTCTTCTTGGTGTAGCCCGCGACAGCGCTCGCGTTCACCTCGGGCACAACCAACGGCACATCGGGGTCATAGCGGTAGAGCGACGAGTTATCGATGACGACGCAGCCTGTTTTGGCGGCGCGCGGCGCGTGGATCTTGGTGGCCTCTGACC
>CALHAP010000167.1 GCA_937931795.1 uncultured Paracoccaceae bacterium | reverse complement strand
CGTCGATTTCGCAGCCTACGGCACGGCGGCCAGCCCTGACAGATACATTCAAGTGATCGCCACCACGCCTTCGGCCAACTGGGTCGCCAAACACGCGGGCCATGACGCGATCTGCGAGGTCACCGCCCCGCGCAACGCGCTGGATTTGGCGCGGGCAGGCGTCGGCGTTGCCCTACTGCCGACCTTTATCGGGGACAGGCAGGACGGGTTGCAGCGGCGCGGCGAGATCGTGGCAGAGCTGTCGCACGACCAATGGTTGGTCATGCACCAAGATGACAGGCACCTGCCCGAGGTCCGCCGTGTTATCGACCGTTTGCGCGCTATTCTAGGCCGCTAAACCCCTGCCTCCACAATCGCGCGCGCCAGTACCGGGATCGTTTCGGCGTTTAGCCCTGCGATGTTCATCCGGCTGTCGCCCACCATGTAAATACCGCTGTCGGCACGCATTTTCTCGACCATCTCGGGCGTGGTGCCGAGGCGCGAGAACATGCCACGGTGATCGGCGAGGTAGTTGAAACGGTCCGAATTGGTCAGGCGTTTCAGCTCATCGGCCAGTTGCCCGCGCAGGTCGAGCATCCCCAGACGCACCTCTTCCAACTCGGCCTCCCAATCGGCGCGCAGCTCAGGCGTCGTCAGGATTGTCGTCACGACGCGCGCGCCGTGATCGGGGGGGAAGGAAAAGTTCTGGCGGTTGAGATAGGCCATGCTGCCTTGGGTCAGTTTCACCTGCCCCGCATCGCGACACAGGCCCATCAGGATGCCGGTGCGCTCGCGGTAGATGCCGAAATTCTTAGAACAGGATGCCGCAATCAGGCATTCATCAACGCCCCCTGCCACCATCCGCGTGGCGGCGGCATCAGCGGCCAGACCGTCCCCGAACCCTTGGTAGGCGATGTCGATAAAGGGAATCGCGCGTTTGGCTTTGATCAGGGCGATGACCTCTTGCCACTGCGCCTCGGTCAGGTTCGCCCCCGTCGGGTTGTGACAGCAGCCGTGCAGCAAGATCACGTCGCCGGGTGCCACGCCGTCCAAATCAGCCATCATGCCCGCGAAATCCACGCCGCGTGTTTCCGCGTCAAAGTAGCGGTAGTCGGCCATCGGGATACCCAGATATTTGATGATCGACGGGTGATTTGGCCATGTGGGGTTGGACAACCAGACGCGGGCCTGCGGCGCGGCCATCTTGATCAGCTCTAGCCCTTGGCGGATCGCACCTGTCCCACCCGGCGTTGCCACAGCAGCGACGCGGTCGCGCGGGACCGAGCCTGCGAGCACCAGATCAATCATCGCGTCGGAAAACGCTGGATCGCCTGCGAGGCCCGTGTAAGCCTTGGTCGCTTGCTGCTCAACAAGCATCGCCTCGGCCCGCTTGACCGCGCGCATAACGGGGGTGTTGCCGCTGGCGTCTTTGTAAACGCCAACGCCCAGATCGACCTTGGCCTCACGCGGATCGGCGCGGTAGGCGGCCACGAGGGCAAGGATTTTGTCGGCGGGTTGGTCTTTGAGGTGCTCAAACATCAGGCGTCTCCGGTGGCGATGGGAAGGTCGGCGTACATGCCCCATTAGGACCACGAGCCGTCATAAACAGCGTGGTCTTCTTTGCCCATGCGGGTCAGGGCGAGGGCGAGGATTGCTGCGGTGACACCCGATCCGCAGGTGGTGATAGCGGGTTTGGACAGATCAACGCCCGCAGTCAGAAACACGGCTTTCAGCGCATCGGGTTGCTTCATCGTACCATCCGCATTCAGCAAACTGGTGAACGGCACATTGCGCGATCCGGGAATATGACCCGACCGCATGCCAGCGCGTGGCTCAGGGTCAGCGCCCGTAAACCGCCCTGCGGGGCGCGCGTCGATGATCGCGTGGCTGCCCAATTTGGCGGCGCGGGCAACCTCGGTCACGTCGCGGATCATCTGGTTTTGACGGCTGACGGTCATGTGACGGTCGCGAATAACGGCTGGCGCGTCCGTGACGGCGCAGCCTTCCGCCTGCCATTTGGGGAAACCTCCGTCCAAAACGGCGACATCCCGGTGCCCCATTAACCGCAACATCCACCATACACGCGCCGCCGACAGCAAGCCAAAGCCATCATAAACGACGACTTGATGCCCATCGCCCACCCCCATGGCGCGCATCCGCGACATAAACTTTTCAACTGGGGGAACGGTATGAGGCAGACCGCTGCGCAGGTCGGCAATTTCGTCGATGTCAAAGAACCGCGCACCGGGAATATGACCCGCCGCATATTCGGACTTTGCGTCGCGACCCATATCGGGCAGATACCAAGACGCGTCAAAAATCCGCAAATCCGGCGATTTAAGATGATCGGCCAACCACGCGGTCGACACCAGCGTCCGGGGATCATCGGGTAATGAATTGGTCATACAGCACCTTTTACAATCGGTGCCTGAGTAGCCCCCTGTCCTCTCGCAAGCAAGGCAGTTGGCCGCGATTACCGATATCAGATTGGTGCATCTATGTTGGGGCTTAAGCCGCTGTTCGCGCTGTTAGCTTTTGGGCGGCGGCGCCCGCAGCGGGCGAGGTTGTAAACTGCGCCACCAGATCCCGCAAATTTACGGCGCGGTCCGACAATGTCTGGCTCGAAACCGAGATTTCGTCAAAGGAGGCCACATTGGCTTGGGTCGATCGGTCAATGTCTGACAGCGCGGTTTTGATTTCGGCCAAGCCGCGTGCCTGCCCGTCCATGGCGACGTCAATCTTTTCGATCCGCTGCGTGACGTTTTCGGCCCGATCCAGAACACTGATCAACGCCTCGCGTGTTTGGCCGACATGCTCGACGCCCCGGTCAACGGTTTCGCGACTGCGGCTGATGACGCGCGAGATTTGCTTGACCGCATCGGTCGAATTCTGCGCAAGATTGCGCACCTCGGAAGCCACGACGGCAAATCCGCGCCCTGCGTCGCCTGCGCGCGCCGCCTCGACACCTGCGTTCAGGGCCAACAGATTGATCTGAAACGCAATGTCGTTGATCACCTGGACAGTGCGCTCCATTTCCTGTGTCGCCTCCGAGATTTCGGCCAAAGAGGCAACCGCGCTTTCGGCCAACGTGTCGCCGCTGCGGGCGGTGGTCGAGGCCTCGCTCGATTCTTGGGTCACTTTTTTGACGCTGTAGGCCACCGCTTGGATGCCTTGGGCCATCTCGGTTGTACCCGCCGAGATTTCTTCAATCGCAGAGGCGTTGCCTTCAGCGCGCCGCTGCATTTTCGCGGAATCCCCCAGCAGCGAGCCTGAGATTTTCTCAACATTGCCCGTGGCATATTGAATTTGGACCACGATCTCTTCAATGCCCTGCGACGTCGTGTTGATCGCGCTGGCCAACCGGCCAAATTCGCCGTGATGTGCGGTGCTCAATCGGCTGGTCAGATCGCCACGCGACATGCATTCTACGACGCTGACTGTTTCATCCATCGTCTGCTCTAGCGTCGTCATCAGATCATTGATGGTGGTCCCCAAGCGGTGCTGGTTGTCATCCAACCCCTCCAGCGGGATACGATTGGCGAAATCCCCGTGTAGCGCAGAACCCGTGACCTCCTCGACCCGCTCCTGAAACACCCCGGCGCGACGCATCGGGTCCTCGACAGTTTTGAAGATCAACTGTCCTAGCGAACGGTAAATGCGCAGTGCGACGAGGACGCTCATAATCGTCGCCAAAACCGCAATAGCCCCGACCCCGATCTTGGAATTTCGGGTCGCAGTGGCACCGGCTGGCCCGAGTTGGTTTTGATGCTGCGTCAGGCTGTCTTGCAATGTCGCAATATCAGCCACGATGGCCGTGCCGACCGCAGCCATTGACGCATAGGCCTGATCGCGCCGTGTTATGATATCAAAAGTGGCGTCAAATGTCGCGGTATACTCCTCTAACAGCGCGCTTGCATTTTGGGCTGTCGACACCTCGGGCGAGGATTGCAGCGCGGCTATGAGCGCCCGTGTTTCAACACCTGCCGCCTCAAGATGGGCTTGCGCGCGATCAAACGACGCCTGGTCGCTGTTGAGCAAAAAACGCTCGGCATACAGACGCCCGAGCATCAATTCTTGTTGCGTCACACCTGCGAGAAACCCCACCTCCGCGTCATCCGTATCGCGGGCGACAGTCATGATCTGGGTGATCAACTCGCGCATCTGGGTGCCCGTCTCGCCCAGCATTGACGCCCGATCATCACGCAGCGATTGCAATTGCGTCGCGGTCTCTTTGTCCGCTTGATAGCGAGACGTTTGGTCGACCACGCCTGCCAGCACTAGTAGACTTGCAGGATCATCTGCCATGAGGGAGGTCGCGGATTGCGCCTGCTCAGTGGCCCGAGTGAGCGCCGCTTGAAATGCCTCAAGGTCGTCTTCCCGTTGCAAGAATCGGTACTCTAGACCCGCCAATCGCGCGCGCAAAATGCTCTGCGTGACCTCTGACGCGGCGAGGTTTTCCCGGGCCGTTTGCCTGTAGTCGTTGAAGATCCCTTCTTGCCGCGTGGCAAAAAATACCGCCAGCGCCGCAGTCAACAACAGGCAGGCAAGGATCGACGCAAAGCCCCGTAACGTCAGGTTTTGAATGTTCATAGCAGATGCGCCCTCCTCGTCAGATGTGATCTGACTAGAGCCAATCTTGCAAAAATATCCTAACGCGGGCGGGGATGAGCGGGATCACACCACGATATTACAGAAAATTTCGGATATGGCAGCATATCACGGAGGGACAGCGCGCGGGTTAGCTGTGGTCGCGCAACAGGCGTTGTTTCTGCCGGCCCCAATCGCGCTGCGCCTCGCTGGCGCGTTTGTCGTGCAGCTTTTTACCTTTGGCGATGGCGACCTTGATCTTCACTTTGCCACGGTCATTGAAGTACAGCACCAGCGGCACGATCGTCATGCCTTCGCGCTGCGTCGCGTTCCACATGCGCACAAGTTCTTTGTTTTTAACCAACAGCTTGCGGCGGCGGCGTTCTTCGTTGTGACCCCATGTTTTGGCGGGCTCATAGCGGGCGATATAAGCATTGGTCAGCCACAGTTCTCCGTCTTCGACCGAGGCATAGCTCTCGGCGATGTTGGACTGGCCCACCCGCAGGGATTTCACCTCGGACCCCATCAACACGATTCCGCATTCGATATCGTCCTCAATGGCATAATCGTACCGCGCGCGCCGATTTTCGGCGACGACCTTATAGTTTGTTTTCTCGGGTTTTTTGGCCATAACTAGGGTGAGATAGGGGATGGGGTGCAAATGCACAAGCGATGGGGCAGGATCACCCGGCCATTGGTCGCGACGTTTGCGTGCCTGTGGTTGTCCGCCTGCACCCAACACAAGGGTTTCGAGATGCCTGCTGATCCATTGGTTTTTGAACCGCGCGCGGTGGCCCGCGCCGATCATATCGCGATCTTTGTCACCGGGGTTTTTGCCTCTGTGGATATCTTTGACGGTGCGAAAGACTGGGAAAATCACGGGATCACGCCCGTCTATTACAGGTTTCCCGGCTATGATGGCCTGCCCGTTGCCCCACCGCTGAATATCGCAGAAGCCGGACGCCATATTGCCCGGTTTGCCAATCAATACCCCGACGCGCAAATTTCGCTGGTGGGGTATTCGACGGGTGCTGCCATCAGTGCGATGGCGGCCCCGCAGATCACGTCGCGCCACCCTGTTTCTGCCGCGTTGATCTCGCCTGCGCCCGAATATGGCGGCGGGGCTGCGACATTGGCACGGGGCACCCAAGATTTCCTCTGGGCCGCCACCCGCGCCAATTCGGTGCTCACCCGCGATGTTTGGCCGGTCTATTGGCGCAGCCTGCTCTTTGGCGCTGCAGCACTGGATGACACCCAGTATACGACCCGGATTGAGGATATATTTGCCCGCCACGGCCCCAGCGGCCCACCCCCGTCGCTCGCGTTGATTGATGCGCATACCGGCGATTTGCAGCGCTGGTCCCTGCCTGCGGATCACAGCCTCGCAGGCGTCAGAACAGCAATGTTTATCGGCGAAAACGACCGGGTCTTTACCCCCGATCAACAAGCCGCCAACGCCCGGCGGCTTGGGGTTACGGACATCCGCCAGTACCCCCAAGACGGCCATCTGCTCACCCTCAGCCGGGATGGATTGTTTGACGACATTTTCAGGTTTCTGACCGCACCATGACCCACCCCGTTTTGACCAACACATTGGCGCGGCGGGTGTTTCTGCACAGGCACCTTCTGAGCGTGCCACCTGCGGGCACGGGGCGTGGCGCTGATCTGGCGCAAACGATCGGGGGTCTGGGTTTTGTGCAGCTCGACAGTGTGAACACTCTGGCCCGCGCGCATGACCTGATTTTGTGGAGCCGGCAAAATCAATACCGACCCAAAGCGCTCGACACCCTCTTGTCCAAAGACCGCGTGTTGTTCGAACATTGGACCCATGACGCGGCCACGCTGCCGATCAGCCATTTCCCGTATTGGCGCAAACGGTTCGCGATGGATGCGGTGCAGTTGCAAAAGAACTGGAGCGCATGGCGGCGCGAAGGGTTCATGGAACAGCTCGACACAGTGCGCCGGCAAATCACGGATCATGGTGCCTGCACGTCTGGTGACGTGGGCAAAGGCGAAGCACGCGGATCGGGTGGCTGGTGGGATTGGCATCCATCAAAAACAGCCCTCGAATATCTCTGGCGCACGGGCGAACTGTCGGTGGTCCGCCGCGATAAATTTCGCAAAGTCTACGATCTAACAGAACGGGTGATCCCGCCCGAATACATCAACGCACGGCACAGTATTGACGACACGATTTCTTGGGCCTGCGACGGCGCGCTGGATCGGCTGGGGTTCGCCACATCGGGCGAGCTGGCGGCGTTCTGGGATCTGGTCACCCCAGCCGAGGCCAAGGCGTGGTGCGCCGATGGGCTGAACCGTGGCACGTTGATCGAAGTCGATGTGCAAAGCCGGGACGGTAGTTTGCGACGATCTTTTGCGCGGCCCGATCTCATGTCTGAGGCACGGGCTTTGGATGACGTCAGCCCCCGCGTGCGCCTGCTCTCTCCCTTTGACCCTGCTTTACGCGACCGAAAACGCGCCGAGCGGTTGTTTGGGTTTCACTACCGGATCGAAATTTTCGTCCCCGAAGCCAAGCGCCAATACGGCTACTACGTCTTTCCAATATGGGAAGGTCTGGGCGCAATTGGCCGCATGGATGTGCGTGCCGACCGTGCGACCGACAGCCTACAGGTCCGCGCCTTTTGGCCCGAACGTGGGGTCAAAATGGGCGCAGGCAGGATCAAACGCCTGCGCGCAGAACTCGACAGGGTCGCGCGGCTGTCAGGGTGCAGCCGTGTTGACTATGCCCCCGATTGGCTGCGCGACCCGCAATAGTGTTAAGTCAACAGACCCGCATGCACCATCGCACTGCGGATCGCCTCTTTCGTGTCATCCGTCAGCGGGGTCAGGGGCAGGCGCACCTCATCCGAACACAGGCCCAACAGGGACATGCCGTATTTCGCGCCGCATAGACCGGGCTCTAGGAAAATTGCCTCGTGCAGAGGCATCAGGCGGTCCAACTGCTGTAGGGCTGCGGCATAATCGCCCGCCAAGGTGCTCTCTTGGAACGCAGCACAGAGCTTAGGGGCGACATTGGCGGTAACCGAAATACACCCAACCCCGCCGTGTGCGTTAAATCCCAGCGCCGTCGCATCTTCACCCGACACTTGCACAAAATCGGGGCCGCAGCGGTGGCGCTGCTTGGGGACACGGGCCAGATCACCAGTGGCGTCTTTCACGCCGATGATCATCTCGTGCCCGGCCAGCTGCGCCATCGTATCGGGCGTCATATCGACGACAGACCGGCCCGGAATGTTGTAGATCACGATGGGCAATCCACAGGCGGCAGCGGCTTCAAAATGCGCGATCAGGCCCGCTTGGGTCGGCTTGTTATAGTAGGGCGTCACGACGAGGGCGGCATCCGCGCCAGCGGCCTTGGCGGCCTCGACCAAACGGACGGTCTCGACGGTGTTGTTAGACCCGGCCCCTGCGACAACAGGCACGCGGCCTGCCACTTGGTCCACGACAGTGGCCACAACTTGGTCATGCTCAGAATGGGTCAGGGTCGGACTCTCGCCGGTTGTGCCCACGGGCACCAACCCGTGACTGCCCTGATCAATATGCCAATCCACCAGTTTTTTCAGCGTTTCCAGATCCACTTGGCCGTTCGCAAACGGCGTGACGAGAGCGGGTAAGCTTCCCTTGATCATGGCACGCATCCTTAAATGTCAGTCGCCGCACCCCCAGTGGATGCCGCATATATGACCGGCGACATAACGGCCTTTGGGCGCCTTGCCAAGTTTGTGAGTTGCCCCATTTTCAAGATCAGATACGGTGCCTGCTCGGACACCCTTGTTGGACCCATAGCCTTGATGCGCGCACTCTTTCT
The DNA here is from genome assembly GCA_937931795.1 of uncultured Paracoccaceae bacterium. Classification (GTDB taxonomy): domain Bacteria; phylum Pseudomonadota; class Alphaproteobacteria; order Rhodobacterales; family Rhodobacteraceae; genus JALZWD01. Next base: position 1,076 of record CALHAP010000167.1, on the reverse strand, counting down.
CAGTTTCTGTATGGCCTTGGCCACTGTCGTGCCCGGCGCAGGGGTGGCACAGGACGTAGACCCTGAACCCGCGTTTTCCCCGATCGCCGCGGCCATCGCGGAAAATGACTGGGAGACCGCCTATGTGTTGGCACAGGCGCAGGGCGAAGTTGCGCATACACTGGTAACATGGCAGCGGCTGCGGTTGGGCCAAGGGCAGTTTGAAGACTATGGCGCATTCTTTGACACCCACCCACATTGGCCCGGCATCAACAGGTTGCGCCGTGCGGGCGAATACCGGATCACGGCGGGCAACGATCCTTTGGCCGTTCTGGCCTATTTCGCAGATCAACGCCCTGACACGGGCCAAGGCGCCGTGCGGTTGGCCGAGGCCCTCATAGCGCTTGGCAACACTGCGAAGGCCCACGAGGTGCTGGTCGATGTTTGGCTGAACGAAGGGCTGGATGCGGCGGGCCTGCAATCCATGCTAACGGCATTCCCGCAAGTGTTGGCCCCACATCATAGCGCTCGTGTCGATGAGATGCTGTGGCGTTGGCGCACAGAAGATGCAGCCCGCCTCATCACCCGCCTAGATCCTGATCAGCAGGCCCTCGCGCGGGCGCGGATTGCGCTGATTGACCGCGACCGCACCGCCGCGACCGTGCTCGCCCAAGTGTCCGAAGACCTGCAAGATGATCCCGGTTTGCAGGTGGATCGTTTCAACCGCTTTGCCGCGCTGGACAGTTATGAAGACGCAATCGCGATATTGCGCGCCCGCAGCACCAGCCGCGCGGCCCTCGGGCAGCCGTTTCGCTGGGCGTCACGGCGGGCCTCGATTGTGCGGTTGTTGATGCGCGAAGGCCGCGCGCCGGAAGCCTACGCGCTGGCCCGCGCGCATTTCTTGATACCCGAGGGGCGCGAAGGACGGTTCTTTGCCGATCTGGAATGGCTAGCGGGCTATATTAGTCTGCGGTATCTGGATGATCCAGATCGGGCACTGGGGCATTTTGCGGCGCTGTCGGGGGCGGTCAGTGGCCCAATTTCCACCTCGCGTGCGGCATATTGGACGGCGCGCGCCTACGACGCACTCGACCGAC